>JBKCOY010000021.1:0-13000 GCA_046309555.1 Chitinophagia bacterium | reverse complement strand
CTAAACGATCAAAAATCCATCCCCATCCTTCCAGAACCCAAACTTTGTTCGGATCTCTTCGAGTCTGCTTTTTTCGAGCAACACTGTGTTGATGTCTTCTTTTGCTGAGCAGTGATACAAAACTTCTCCAAAGGGATCAACAACCATGCTGTCGCCTGTATGGTTCAATCCATTTCCATCCACCCCCACGCGGTTCACCCCCACCACATAACTCTGGTTCTCTATCGCCCTTGCCTGCAACAATGTTTTCCAATGGTGACTCCTTTTTTCGGGCCAGTTCGCGACATTGATGATGACATCATATTCTGGAGCAGGATCTTGGTCGGGGTCTGGCTGCGTCTGCTGCCTAGCCCATACCGGAAACCTGAGATCATAACAGATCTGCAGGTTGATCCGCCAACCACCCACCGAAGCAATTACCCTTGTGTTTCCAGGTGAATAATGCTCATCCTCACCGCCCAGCGTAAAACAATGTCGCTTGTCATATTGTCCATGCTGACCACTGGGCAACATCCAGATGAAACGATTAAAATATTCATCACCCTCTTTGATACTGAGACTTCCGGCAAGGATAATATTCTTTTCTTTCGCCAGTTCCCTCATCCAGGTTACAGCCGCTCCGTTCATTTCCTCAGCAAACACATCCGGCTTCATCGTGAAACCGGTAGCAAACATTTCGGGCAGCACCACCACATGGGTTGGTGCGTGCAATCCCCTGATCTTCTCGGAAAACATCTTCAGGTTGGCCTCCTTGTCCTCCCAGTGAAGATCAGTCTGTATGGTCGTGATGCTCAGCTTTTCCATTCAAAAAGTTTTTCATTGCCTTATTGATAACATCATTCTCAAACCCCCGTGACATTAGATATTGACGGGTCTTGGCCTGCTTCACATATTCAGTATTTCCGGGTCCCTTCAAAGATGCCCATTTTTTTGCAAGGATCTTACCTGCAGTTGCCTCGTAAGCCTCCTGGGGTATTTCTTCCCTCAGGGCCGACCGGATGCTGTAATCCGATATGCCCCTTTTCTTGAGCTCTGCGGTAATTTTCCGCTTCCCCCAGGCTTTCATCCTGAACCGACCGCCAGCAAAAGCCCTGGCGAATCGCTCCTCATTCAAAAAACCTTCTTCGATCAACTTCGATAGCAGCTCGTTGGCTACCGACCAGGATATCCCATAACCGGACAACTTTTGCTTCACCTCCTGGTGGGTCCTCTCCTGAAAAGCACAGTAATGACGGATCTTCACATGTGCCTGCTCAGGTGTCAACACCTTCCTTTTGTACCGCTGTTCGTCCATTCCCGGCAAATTAACGATTACGCCATCATGGCAAAGTGGTTTTCAACATATTTGCTGTCTTTTTCCGGCAAAATGTCAAAAAAAACAACCCCTCTCTTCGGTGTTCCGAGGTTATATTTGCTTTCGTACAAATTTGTCGCATATGAAATTCATTGTGTCTTCCTCAGCACTGCTCAAGCAGCTTCAGCAGATCAATGGTGTGATCGGCTCCAACAACGTTCTTCCCATCCTCGAAGATTTTCTTTTTGAAATAGAATCCAACAAACTCACCGTTGTGGCTACCGACCTGGAAACGGTCATGAAGATCCACCTCGACATCGAAGCAAAAGATAGCGGAAGGGTTTGTATCCCCGCGAAGATCCTGATGGACTCTCTGAAAAATCTGCCCAACCAACCGCTCACTTTTGATATTGATAAAAACTTCGGTATCGAGATCACCAGCGACAATGGTAAGTATAAGGTGATGGGAGAGAACCCCGACAATTTCCCGAAGGAACCACCTGCTGATGAAACATCGGCTTTCACCATGACCAGCCACCAGCTGCTCACCGCCATCAACAAAACCATTTACGCGGTAAGCAACGATGATCTTCGTCCGGCCATGACCGGCGTTTTCTTTGAGCTGGAAAAAAATGGCATAACCACAGTAGCCACCGACGCGCATCGTTTGGTGCGTTACAAAATGAAAGGAATCAAATGTCCGAAGTCAGATTCTTTCATCGTTCCTAAAAAACCACTGAACCTGTTGAAGACTTCTTTGCCGGATAACGATGACGAGATCTCTGTTTCCTATAACAACAATCATCTCTTTGTCAACCACGGAACAGTTCAGCTTTCCTGCCGTCTCCTTGATGCCCGCTTCCCGGATTATAAAGTGGTAATACCTGCAGAAAACCCTTACAGGATGACCGTAGGTCGTCAGGATTTTCAGTCTGCTCTTCGCCGCGTGAGCATCTTCTCTAACAAGAGTACCAACCTGGTTACTTTAAATATTTCAGGCAGCGAATTGCAGCTTACCGCGCAGGATGTTGACTTCAGTTTTGAAGGAAACGAACGCATGTCTTGTCAGTACGATGGCGAAGACATCATCATCTCTTTCAATGCTCGCTTCCTCATCGAAATGCTTTCGGGTACCGACAGCGATGAGGTGACACTTGAATTGTCTACTCCCACCAAAGCAGGACTTATCAAGCCGGTTGATCAGGATGAAACAGAAGACCTGCTTATGCTGGCCATGCCATTGATGTCGAATTGATAAAAAAATAAATATGGATACGTTGATCTCTTATTTCAGCGATCTTGAAAAAAGGCCCCTCGAAAGAGCGGGCTTTTTCGTCGCCGGCATGCTCCTGCTGTGGATGATTGAAAACCTGATTCCACTCCTTCAAGCAGATTACAAAAAAACGAAGGGGCGACACGCCAGCACGAATCTTGCTTTCACGGCTATACATTTTGTGATCCATACATTTTTAGCCGGCGGGATTGTGTTGATAGCATCCTGGACAGCCAACAATAATTTTGGGTTGATCTATTGGGCAGGAACCAGCACAGCCGTAAACATTATACTTACCTGCCTCGTTCTTGATTTTTTTGCAGGATGGCTTTGTCATTTTGTAGAGCATCAGGTACCTCTTTTCTGGCGGTTCCATTTGATTCACCATGCCGACAACAATGTTGATGTTACAACCGGATTGCGTCATCATCCGCTGGAGTCTGTTTGGAGAGGAGTGTTTTTTTATATCGGTGTATTCGTTTCGGGCGCACCCATGTTTGCGGTGCTGTTGTATCAAACCGCACTGGTTTTCCTTACGGGTTTTACACACGCCAATATCAGTTTGCCGTCGTGGCTCGACAAGGGGTTGAGCTGGATACTCGTTTCTCCAAACATGCACAAGGTTCATCACCACTGGAAGCAACCGTATACCGACAGCAATTATGGTGCCGTGTTTTCCATCTGGGATCGTTTACTGGGAACCTTCATGAAACTTGAGCCATCAAAGTTGAAGTACGGGCTGGATCAATATTATCCAAATGAAAAGGATGAAGATTTTTTGGCATTGATGAAGAAGCCTTTTCAAAAACTCAAGTAGATGAGAACAATCGCTGTGATTCCTGCACGATATGCTGCCACTCGCTTTCCTGGAAAACTGATGCACACCATCGGCGACAAGACCATCATCCGAATGGTATATGAAAATGTGGTGAAAACTGAGTTGTTCGATCAGGTGATGGTGGTAACAGACAATGAACAAATCGCAGAAGAAATTCGCAACTGTGGTGGTTGGATAAAAATTAGCCGGCAGGAACATATCAGCGGAAGTGATCGAATTGCTGAGGCTGTTTCAGATCTTGAGGTTGATGTTATCATCAACATACAGGGAGACGAACCCTTTGTTGCAAAAGAACCTTTGGCCGCTCTCGTTTCTTGTTTTCAAGATGATGGTGTTCGTGTAGCTTCACTCATGAAAAGATTTGAGATGGGAGATGAGCCCGGAAATCCTAACCAAGTGAAAGTTGTTTGCAACAAAAAGAACGATGCACTTTATTTCAGCCGCTCGCTGATACCATTCAAAAGAAATCTTCTGACCGAAACACCTGTCTTTCGCCATATCGGAGTATATGGGTACAGGAAACAGACCTTGTTGGAGTTTACAAACTGGGAAGCAGGGCTGCTTGAACAAACAGAAATGCTTGAGCAACTTCGGTATCTGGAAAACGGTGTCAGCATCCGCATGGTAGAAACAACACAGAATACAATCGGAATAGATACGCCTGAAGATCTTGAGATTGCAAGAGAATATTATCGCACTATTTCTTCTTGAAAACAGGAACCGTGCTGCAGGGTTCTCCATACATCAACGACTTCACTACCGGAAGCAGAATAGTTGAAGCTTCAACGTAGGCATAATCTGGGATTTGTTTTTCGCCACACCCTTTGATCACTACACGCTTTTCTTCAAACACACTTGCTTCAATACCCTTCCTGATGTTGTGGATGAACTCTTCCCTGAAGCAAGATGCGGCGTCTCCAGCATGAACCAGTTTTGCAATGGGAGAAAGCTTTGAAGCAACGAGCATATAAGCCCAAAGCGGAATAATCGCATCGGTGGAGCAGAAAACAGCAACCGATTTTCCCGCATACTGCGACCAATCGTGTTTTTCCAGACCCTCTCTGAAATCTTTTTCTTTCAGGAGCATTTCCATGAATAGAAAATCCTTTAGGTCAAACGAAATAGGTTCCGAGGAAGGATAAAATTTCTCCAGATCAATGGTGATCAGTCCGCTCGCGGCCACTTTGTTTTTCAGCTCTTCCATTATGCAAAATTAGACAAAAAGCAACAGCCACCCTTGTGGGGTGGCTGGCTGTTTGTTTTCTCATGAGCAGTTCCTTAGTATCCGGCTTCCCTTCTCTTGTCAACAATTTTTGTTGCCTTTTTCAGGGACTCCATTGTGCTGTATCCAGCGTATTGCTTCATTTGGTTCTGCAGCGCCTTTCTCTGTCCCTCAAGATCTACTGCTGCAGATGGAAGAGCGCCAACCTGATTTACGGTGATAAAGTAAACACCGTTCTGTCCGTCAATCGCTTCCGATGTATTAGACAAGTTCTTTTTGTTAAACGCTGCACCGATCACCTTAGTTTCTGAACCAAGATTGGGAACAAAGGGATCTGCGAACCTCACCGTGTCTGTTCTTCCTGTGGTTCCGCCTAGCAATCCGGCCAATTTTTCGAGATTTTTTTCTGATCCCGCCTTTTTGGACATGGATTCAGCCTTTTTCTTGTTCCTAATCGTAGGCTCTACCAATACCCTGGCAACTGTAGCTGGCTGAACACCCTCTTCGATTTCGTTGGTTACAACTGCTACCACATATTGGTCTTTCAGGTCGAATGGTTCTGACACAGAACCCACTTTGTTTTCAAACACCCATTTTACAAGCGCCCTTGATCCAAGTGATCCGGCGGTATAATCAAGCTCCTTTATGTTATCGGCATTGTTCTTGGTCACTTTCATTTTGCCAACCGCTTCATCAAAAGATTTTACGTCTTTGGCAGAAGAAGCAAACTGGTTTGCTGATGAAGAAGCAGCAATATCTGTTTCTTCGCTGGCCACAACCGCCTTCGACAAATACGCAATCTTATATCCCTCTTCGAATTTGCTTTGGCTCAATACTTCGATGACGTGGTATCCAAATTGGGTTTTTACAACCTCTCTGCTTCCCACTCTCTTATTAAAGATGAAGTCGGCAAATTCTTTTGCAAGATTTACATCCAGTGATGTGAATGTATATTCTCCTCCTGTGTTCTTGCTTCCCTGATCATCACTTACCGCCAGTGCAAGAGCTCCGAAGTTTCCGCCGGCATTGATCACGCTAAATACAGAGTCGATTTTTTTCTTGGCTACACTATCTGGTCTGATTTGCTGGTTGGTCTGAGGATCAACAGTTCCAACAAGTATGTGTCTGCACCGCACAGAGTCAGGAAGAGTTTTTGTTTCCAGTTTTTTGGCAAGTACATAGCTTCCTGCATCAAGATAGGGGCCATAAACAGCACCAGTGGGAAGGGCAAAAATGGCTTCTTTTTCTGCAATCTGGATCTTTGATTTCAAGGCAAAGCCATCAAAAAAAGGAAGCTGTGTGTTGTTTCTCGTAACGAAAGCTTTTGCGTCTGCAGTAGTTTCAAACTCTGTTTTCAGTGTATTGAGCTGGTTAACTACTTTCTGCGTATCGGCTGTAGTGGGGGTTGCGCTGAAGGATACATACGCAATACTCTTCACGTGTTCTTGTTTGAAGTCGTCTTTGTGTTTACCTACATATTCTTCAATTTCTGCATCACTCACTTTTACTGTACTGTCTGATATTGTTGTATAAGGAACACTGGCAAATGAAATGGATGCAAATGAGGCGTTGTCGGCATTTAGTTTTTCAATCATCCATTTTGGCACATATGAACCCTGGGTGAAAATAGATGTGTACTTCTGTGTCAACAGGTTTATCTGAATAGGCTTGATCAACTGTTCGTTGATGTTTTGTGCATCTTCCGGTTTGCTGTTTTTCTTCATGTTGTTCATCCAGTTTTTCGCTGCGTTCACATCATAAGCACCCGTATTTCTGTCGGTGAACATTTGCTTGAACTCCTGCGGAGCCTCTTCAGAAAAGAGCACAGCTCCCATTTCTTTATTGGTTACCTGCAGTCCCAGGTTCTCTGCTGTATTCCTGACCAATTCTTCCTGAACATATGCATTCCAAACATTTTCGATGATCGTTTGGGTCATCATCTCATCGGTTTGCATTCCCTGTGAACGATAGTTTTGCTCTACAAGGTTTACTTTTTGGCTGAATTCAACCAAGTCAATTTCTTTACCGTCGATAGACCCGGCGGTGGTCGGTTGACCGCTGAAAAGATTTCCGCTTCTGCCAATAAAGGCATCTTGAACCAAAAAGCCGATCAAACTGATGGCGATCATCGCTGTCAGCAACACTGCTGCCCTGTCCCTGATTTTCTGAATGATTGACATATATTATTATTATAAGGACGGCAAAAATAGGGTAAAATCAGGTTATTAACAAACTGTGGAAAACCACAATTCTATGTGGATTTATGCCTTTTTTGACCTCTTTTTCTGTGGATTTTTTAGCGCTTACCAAACCTTGTTCCGGATATACCCCTATTTTTTATTTTTTGGAACATTTTACTCCTTGCTTATTCACATCAAATATGAAATTTTTTGATGTGGATTTTTCTATTCCCGATTATCCACAAAAGTTGATAATTGTCACTTTTTTTAATGATCATCATCATGTTTACCCGGCTTTTAATTGTGAATTAATGTGAAAACTTGTGGGTATGCGTTAATATCCTCTGAAATAAATAAGTTTTTAACATATTGACATTCCTAATAGTAATAGGTATTTTTATAAAATAGAGATATTTATAAATACTACAATCATAATTCACATCTCAAATGGCTGAAATAAAAGATATCATTTTTGACCTCGGCGGCGTGCTGATCGATTGGCAGCCAGAGCGTATGTATGCAAAAATTATTTCTGACGATGACAAAAGAAAATGGTTTTTGGAGAACATTTGTTCTTTGGCTTGGAATGAAGAACAAGATGGTGGGAGAACCATTGCTGAAGCTAATCAATTACTCATCGCCCAGTTTCCAGAATATAAAGATTGGATAGAAGCTTATTATATACGCTGGGAAGAGATGTTGGGTGGTCCAATACAGGAAACAGTAGATCTCTTCAGGAAACTACGTCAAAATCCTTCCTATAGGATATATGCATTGACCAATTGGAGTGCAGAAACATTTCCACGTGCTTTAGAGTTATTTGAATTTCTTCATTGGTTTGACGGGAGAATTGTTTCTGGTGAAGAAAAAACAAGGAAACCATTCAGGGATATTTATGAAATCATTTTAACCCGCTTTGAACTCAATCCTAAAAAAACATTGTTCATTGATGATAACCTCAGGAATATTAAAGCTGCAGAAGAATTGGGTATAGTTTGTCATCATTTTACTACACCAGTATCTTTAGCATCTTATCTAAAAAAAGAAAATTTATTAGCTGAGTAATTGATAAGCAGCAAAACTCAAAAGATAAGCAAGTCCGGTCATATATATTAATTGTATGATTGGCCATTTCCAGGAACCTGTTTCTTTTTTTACTACCGCCAATGTACTCATGCATTGCATGGCAAGCAGATAAAAGATCAACAATGAATATCCGGTTGCTGTAGTATAAACCAAACTACCATCTTCTCTTTTTGCTGTTTGCATTTTCTTTCTGAGTGTTTCACTATTCTCATCCGCATCTTCTCCAACACTGTACAATGTGGCCATCGTTCCTACAAATACTTCTCTTGCCGCAAACGAAGTAATCAGAGCAATTCCAATCTTCCAGTCATATCCGATTGGTCTTATGGCTGGTTCAATTGCTTTTCCCATTACACCAGCATATGAATTTTCAATCTTCTCTGATTTTCCTTTTGGTCCGTAAGAACTCAATAACCAAAGTACAAGAGAGATTACCATGATTACTTTTCCGGCATCAAAAACAAAAACCTTTGCTTTCTCAACCATTGTGATGAGAATATTTTTCCATCTGGGTTGTCTGTAAACAGGAAGTTCCAGAATAAAAAAACTTTTTTCTTTTATGCTGATGAAAAAATTCATCACATAAGAAACAATCATGGCTACTATAATTCCTAAAACATATAATCCCATCAATACCAACCCCTGTAAACTTAATACACCCAAAATATTTTCATTGGGAACAACCAGAGATGCCAGAATAGTAAATACCGGTAGCCTAGCACTGCAACTCATAAAAGGAGTAACCATAATGGTTAGCAACCTTTCTTTTTTATTTTCAATATTTCTTGCACTCATGATCGCTGGTACCGCGCAGGCAAAACCACCGATCATAGGCATTACACTTTTTCCATTCAATCCAACTCTTCTCATGATCCTGTCTGACAAGAAACTGATCCTTGCCATATACCCGGTATCTTCCAGTAAAGTGATCAGTCCAAATAAAATCATGATCTGTGGAACAAAGACAACTATTCCACCCAATCCTGCCAAGACCCCATTGATCATTAAATCAGCAAACCAACCCTGTGGTAAAATTTTTCCCATCCATGCTCCCATCTCTCCTACACCATATTCAATTGCCTGCATAGGATAATCAGCGATCCAAAAAACACTTTGGAATAACAAGAACAATACTACACCCATGATCAGATAACCATAGGTTCTGTGCAGAAAAAAATTATCAAGTTTCTCAGAAAACAATTTTTTCTTTTCTATGCTTTGTTCTTCAACCGCTTTCTGCATAATGTTGCGGATTTTTTTATACCGCAACTGAATATCTTCTGCCTGGATCTTGGTATGGTTGAATTGATATTTTTTTTCTATGCTTTCTATCTTTTCCTGTACCCCTTCATTTAGTCCAAATGATTCATGATTAATCAGGTGATGAACTGCACCATAATTGCTGATACCCGGAAAAAGCTCCTTTACCTCACCTATCGCATCTTCGGCCAATTCATGAATAGGGAAAAAGTCAGCTCCTATGTTATTGTTGTTCAAGACCTGAGCAATGGCAGATTTTAATTGATCAATTCCTTTTCCGGTCCTTGCATTAACCGCAACAATAGGGACCTGCATTTCACGGGATAAACAATCAACATCTACCGAAATTCCCCTTTTCTTGGCGAGGTCTACCATGGTAAGCGCCACAACCACAGGAATCTTCAGGTCGATTACCTGCGAAACATATAAAAGGTTTCTCCTCAAATTGCTTGCATCAGCCACCACCACCGCAAGATCAATTTTCTCTCCCCCCTCTCCACACATGATTTGCAAGTAGGAAACCCACTCATCATTTCTACGCGGATACAAACTATAGGTTCCAGGAAGATCAAGCACCTCACAAGTACCGTCAGGAAGTGCAAAACTTCCCATTTTCTTTTCAACCGTAACACCAGGAAAATTGCCAACCTTCTGGCGCATACCTGTCAGCTGATTAAAAAGGGAGCTTTTTCCGCTGTTGGGATTACCAAAAAGGGCAATATGTGGATTTCTACTCAAAATTTGTGGATAGCAAAGGTAAAGGCAAAACAACATGTGGACTTACGAAAACAGTAAAAAGCCACAACTGTAGTAGATTTGCCTAAAATTAGCTTCATGTACAGGATCTTGTGTGTTCTTCTCTTTGTCTCATCTTTTGTTTCTGCGCAAAAACCTTCAAAAGCCGATAGGTCTATTGCCGGTTATCTTCAGCAACAAGTCGGATTTCTGGCTTCTGATGAGCTCAAGGGTAGAAGGGCGGGAGACCCAGGAGAGCTGGCCGCAGCCAACTTTATATCTTCAAAATTTTCTGAGATCGGATTGGTGCCCAAAGGCGATAACAACAATTATTTCCAACTTTTTTCCATCAACGATGGTAAAATGATCGACCCCGCCTCAAAAATGACCGTAAATGGAAAAAACCTGAAACCCGGATTTGATTTTATTCCACTTTCCAATTCACCCAAAGGGAGCGCAAGGGCAGAAATTTCTCCTACCCTCAACGAAAAAGGTCTTCCCTGGATGATCGACCTTGCAGATGCGTTTGAGGAGAATAAAAACAACCCCCATTTCGACATCAACAATCTGTTGCTGGAAAAAACAAAATCTGCTGCATCAAAAGGAGCCCCAACCATAATTTTCTATTGCAGCACGCCTGGCGAAGACAAAATCAAGTTTGATGCAAAAGACCGTTCAGAAAACCTGCCCATACCCGCCTTATACATTACGAGCAAAGGAAGAGAAAGCTTTTTTACCGACCTATCATCATCATACAACATAGAGTTTTCTGCCTCTGTAACCAACAAAACGCGCCTGGCCCGAAACGTGGTGGGGTATATCGACAACGGGGCACCTCTTACTGTTGTTGTTGGTGCCCATTTTGATCACCTGGGCTATGGGGAAGATGGTAATTCCATGATCCGTGTGGGCGAACCCGCCAGTCACAACGGCGCAGACGATAATGCCAGCGGAACAGCTTCCATGATCGAACTTGCCTTTCTGATGAAGAAAAGCAAGGCTAAACAATACAACTATCTCTTCATAGCCTTTTCTGCAGAAGAGCTTGGACTCAACGGCTCCAAGTATTTTGTTGAAAACCCAACCATATCCCTCAACAACGTCAATTACATGATAAACATGGATATGGTGGGAAGGATGAATGATAGCACCAAAACGATTACTGTTGGTGGTTATGGAACATCCCCCAACTGGAAGACCATGATCGATGGCATCAAGAAAAAGTCATTTACCATCCGATATGATTCCAGCGGCTCTGGTCCAAGTGACCACACTTCATTTTATAGAAAAGATATACCTGTTCTTTTCTTTTTCACAGGATTGCATACCGACTACCACAAACCATCTGATGATGCCGACAAGATCAACTACCCCGGCATGGTTCAGATCGTTCGCTTCATTCAACAGTTGATCGAAAATGATAAGGCTTCTCAGAAATTGGTCTTCACCAAAACCCGAGAACAACAAACCACAACATCTGCGCGCTTCAGTGTATCAATGGGCATCATGCCCGACTACTCTTATCCCGGAAGCGGTGTTCGTGTAGACGGAGTTTCCGATAATCGCCCTGCAAAAAAAGCCGGTATCCTCGCTGGAGATATTGTTAAACAACTGGGTGAGCACAAGACGTCTTCCGTAGAGGCTTATATGCAAGCCCTATCAAAATTCAAGAAGGGAGATAAAACAACCGCGGTTGTAACAAGAGGCGACAAAGAACTATCCTTCGCAATCGAATTCTGATGAAACTCAAACTGGATGATGAACGCATGTCGGAAGACTTCTTTGAAGGAACCCGAATCTTAGGCATCTCCTGCACCTTAAAGAATTATCATTTCTGCTGGCATATTGAAAAGACAATGCAGATAGACTTTCACACTTCTGCTGATCTGCAGATCGGGATGGAAAAAAACAGAAGATCTTATTCTTTCACTGTCTATGAATACATTGATCCGGTAACAGCAGTCGAACATTTTTTATACAGCAACAAACACGATGGAGAATTTCTGCTTCCCGAGCTTCAACACCTTGATTTTATATGGCTAATACGGGACACTTTTCATAACGAAGAAGACTTTACTGCCATGCAGCAAAAGATCAGAACCATCCAGGGTGTACAATTGATAACCGAAGTACCCCACGACCGCATCAAATCTAAAGATAACCTACAACGATAATTATGTGGAAAGAAGAAAACAATAAGCTTTACAGATCATTTGATTTTACCGACTTCAACGCAGCTTTTGCTTTCATGACACGCGTTGCCATGATTGCTGAAAAAATGGATCATCACCCCACTTGGACCAACACCTGGAACAAGGTAGAGATCTGGTTGTCGACACATGATGCTGGTAATGTTGTTACTGAGAAGGACAGAAAGCTCGCTGCGGCCATAGATGAACTTTTGGGTTGAAGAAGTTGAAGGAGTTGAGGGGGTTTAAGACACGGTATTATTTTCTTCAACCTGTTCAACCTCCTCAACTATAATACATACACTGCCATTCCCTCCGAACTCCTCATCTCTCCAATGATCGTTGTGTGATCAGCAAGTCCGGACGATTTCAAGATAGTACAAACTTCTTCATAGCCTTCTTTAGATACAGATATCAACAACCCACCACTGGTTTGCGGATCTGCTAGGATTGATTTTTGAAGATGAATATTTGTTGTATTTGTGAACTCAACCTTATGACCATAACTGTCGAGGTTTCTGTTTGTTCCACCGGGTACTGAACCCGCTTCAACATACTGATGCAAATCGGTAGTAATCAATGGCACTTTCGAAAAATTCAGATTTGCTGTCAAACCACTACCCTCTGCCATTTCGATGAGATGACCAAGCAATCCGAAACCCGTAACATCGGTCATCGCATGAACCATGCCAACATTGCCTAACAACTTACCCACCTTGTTCAACTGCATCATTTGATCAGCTGCAATTGTTTTGTGTTGACCTTTTAAAATACCTTTCTTCTCGGCAGTTGTTAAAATGCCCACTCCGATTTTTTTCGTTAGCAACAAAACATCTCCCGATTTTGCGGTATTGTTCTGTTTCAGATTTTTGATATCTACCAATCCGTTCACCGCCAAGCCAAATATCGGCTCAGGCGAATCG
>JBKCOY010000020.1:0-11915 GCA_046309555.1 Chitinophagia bacterium | reverse complement strand
TAATGATGCTTTGCGAAATGCGTTATTGGATAAAAAAATAGCCGCAGCTTTACTCGATGTACTGGATCAGGAACCGCCTCCTTCTGATCATCCATTGGTGGGTATTGACAATGCCATCATCACACCGCATATAGCCTGGATCAGCTTTGAGGCAAGGAAGAGAATTTTCTCGGTTATTCAATCGGTACTTACTGCCTTCCAACATGGCGAAATAATCAACCGGGTAGATTAATTTTTTTAAAAATAGGCAAGGTTGGTTATCCTTTCAATCTATGCAGCAGAAAGATAAATCAAGTTTATTTTATATCGCTTTATTTGTTGAGTCTCTTGCTACCAGTTCTGGTTTCAAAAGCGTAGTTCTGTCAGTTGCTACAAGTTTCTCATGATTGTTCTCAATAAGGTTCATCAATCTTGTTGCAGCTTCCATCCCAATTTCCATAGTAGGTTGCTTTATTGACGACAAGCTAGGAGTGATATATCTTGAAACGATATGATCACTGAATCCAATGATCCCCAGATGATCGGGGATATTTATACCTATTGTTTTTGCTGATTTGATTACCTCAATGCCTATGGTGTCTGTCATTGCAAACACCGCATCTGGTCTGTTTTTTGACTTTAGGTATTGATGAATGTATTCACTTGGCTTGTTAATGAGATGATCGTGCCTAAGGATAAATTTGTCCTGATGCTTTATGTTATGTTTGTGTAAAGTGTCATAAAACCCTTTATATCTTATGTTCCCAATATGAAAGTCTTTTCCGCCACCCAAGTATCCAATTTTTTTATATCCTTTTTCTATCAGGTGTTCTGTGGCCATACATGCGCCCAGATAATTATCTACTGCAACTTTTGGGGATTCTAATTCATTATTGATTCTACTGAAAAAAACAATTGGAATATTTTTCTGCATTGCTTTTGTAAAATGAGAAAAGTCCTTTGTCTCAAACGTAGTAGATGTGATAATTCCATCCACCCTGCTTGCAATTAGTGCATTGGTGTTGGCTACCTCGTTCTCATACAATTCCTCAGATTGCATGATGTAAATCCTGTATCCTTTATTTTTCAAAATTTGGTTAGCGCCAGTGATCAGGGTTGAATAAAAATCAGATTTTAATTCGGGTACAATTATGCCAATAGTAAACGACTGTTGTTTTACGAGGCTTATCGCAGTTAGATTCTTCTGATAGCCCATTGATTCTGCGGCTTCAAGAATAATTCTCCTGGTTTCTTTGTTGATTTCGTTACTTGAATTCAGTGCGCGGGAGATGGTTGATATTCCAAATCCAAGCTTTTGGGCTAGATCTTTGATAGTGACGCCGTCTTTTATTTTATGTTTTTTCTGCTTATCTATTTTAATAGTAAAGTATTTTTTGCAATGCTTACAAAAATATCGTTGGGTGTAAATTTGTTTTCCTGCTTTTACAATCCCAGATACCTCATTACAATTCGAACATTTGATCATCTCTATTAATATTCAGCAATATAAGTTTGAAATCTTTATTTTTTACAAGAATTAAAATAGGTTCGGAATCGTTTCCGGCATTTTTTATTCAATCATTTTCAGCATTTCTATCTCAGCTTCAATTGCATGATTTAAATTGAAGCATTATAATCAAACAGCACCACTAACAATGATGAAATGAAAAGATGTCTGATTGGGCGGTCCAATAGAAGGTTATTGCTAAAAATTTCCATTGGCATCAATTTTTTAGTTGCAATAATTTCTAATCAATTGGCTTACAGCCAAATGGATTTTCAAAAAAATATTCAGTCAATACCCGTGAGCAGTAAGTTCACGGATCCCGGATATTATGTCTGGTGTGGAACCATGACCCAAGGTGATGATGGAAAATATTATCTTTTTTATAGTCGGTGGCCCAAAAAAGAAGGCTTTAAAGGATGGGTTACACATAGTGAGATCGCCTTGGCAGTTTCGGATAAAGTTACAGGGCCATTTAAACCTATGAAGGTAATCCTGGGACCCCGAACAAAAGGATTTTGGGATAGTGATGTTACACACAATCCTAATATTCAAAAGTTTGATGGGAAATATTATTTGTACTACATGGGTAATTATGGCAATGGGGAATGGTGGGACCATCGGAATCATCAGCGTATAGGGGTTGCAGTGGCCACAAGCCCGATTGGCCCCTGGCAGCGATTTAACAAGCCAGTTATAGATGTTTCTATTGATAAATGGGATCATTTGATGACCAGTAACCCTACAGTTTGCAAAGGGAAAAATGGACAATATCTTTTGATGTATAAAGGTGTAGGCAATGGTGAAATGCCGTTTGGTGGCAAGGTGTTACATGGGGTTGCATTTTCAAATTCACCTGTTGGGCCATTTGTAAAATCACCCAACCCGATTTTTCAAAAAGAAGGAGTGAAATTTCCTGCAGAGGATCCATTTGTATGGTATCAGGATCATAAATATTGGGCAATTGTAAAGGACATGCAAAGTGTATTTATCGAAACTCCCAAAGACCCCGTTTTGAATAAAATCAATACCCATCCGGATAGCTTGTCAAAAGCATTTGAAAATAAAGCCTCATTGGTGCTTTTCGAATCTTCCAACGGAACGGATTGGAAACTGGCAAAGAAGCCATTGGTTTCAAAATCTAAATTAAATTGGGAGGATGGAAGTGTTCAACAGGTACAGTTATTGGATAGACCTCAGCTATATATAGAAAAGGGTAAGCCTAAAGCTTTGTTGTGTGCAGTCAAGGTTTCCGATGATGAAACATTCAATGTGACCATCCCGATTACAACCATAAAAAAATGAACGGTCAAGTACAGATATGAATAATTATTTGGATACAGCAGTAATTGCATTGTTCTCCTTATTTGTTTTAGGAGTCGGACTGTTGTTTTCGCGACGAGGAAATGATGTCAAAACATTTTTTGCCGGTGGGGAATCTGTACCGTGGTTTATTGGAGGGCTTTCTTTGTTCATGTCATTTTTTTCTGCGGGTACATTTGTAGCGTGGGGTAGTATTGCCTACAAATATGGATGGGTGGCCATTACCATTCAGTGGACAATGTGTATTGGTGCTTTGGTAACTGGTTTTTGGATTGCTCCAAAATGGAAAAAAACAGGTGCGTTGACAGCCGCTGAGTTCATCAGGCAGCGGTTGGGTTTGAAAGTACAAAAGGTGTACATATTTATTTTTACCGTTGTGAATCTTTTTATCAAAGGTTCGGTTTTATATCCTGTTTCAAAATTGGTAAGTACATCTTTGGATCTTCCCTTGATGCAAACCACTATCGGATTAGGTTTTTTAATGATTTCCTACACTGCTGCTGGCGGACTTTGGGCAGTAATGGTTACAGATATTTTACAGTTTGTGGTGTTGACAGCCTCTGTGTTCATACTCCTGCCAATTTCATTTGACAGGATAGGCGGAATTGAAAATTTCAACCATGTTTTACCACCTGATTTCTTTGATTTATTGAATGGCGAATATACCATTGGGTTTATCGTAGCGTTTACCCTTTATCATATTTCGTATATCGCCGGTAATTGGACATTTGTTCAGCGTTACACGAGTGTAGACAGCCCGCAATCAGCCCGAAAGGTGGGTTTTTTATTTGCAGCCTTATACCTGGTTAGTCCTATAGTTTGGATGTTGCCACCGATGATTTATAAAGCAATCAATCCATCACTACAAGGACTGGATGTTGAAAACGCATATTTGTATATGTGTCAATTGGTTCTTCCTGCAGGACTGTTAGGTTTGATGCTTACCGGAATGTATTTTTCAACTTCTGCAAGTGCCAACACTGCCTTGAATGTTGTTTCTGCAGTTTTTACCAATGATGTATACAAAGGCATTATTAACCCTGATGCCAGCGAAAATCAACTCATGCGGGTTGCAAGGCTTTCATCCTGGTTTTTCGGTATTATAATGATTGTGATTGCTCTTCTCATTCCATATGCAGGTGGCATCGTGGAAGTGATTTTAAGCATTGGAGCAGTGACAGGCGGTCCTCTTTTGGTCCCTTCTCTATGGGCATTGTTCTCAAAAAAACTCTCAGGGAAAACGACGCTGAATATTACATTGTTTACGCTTTTCATCAATTTGATATTTAAAATAGTATTGCCGATTGCCATTGGTTTCAAATTGACCCGGGCGGAAGAAATGATGTTGGGAATGGGATTGCCAATACTTCTTATTGCATTGAATGAATGGTTCCTGCAAAAAGGAAACAGCGAGAGTAATGATTATACAATTTATATAGCTAACAGGAGAGATGCTATAGCCGAGCAAAAGCCACTTTCAGCACTTGAAAAAGCGGCTATTAGGGTACAAAATCAATTCGGATTGCGTGTTATCGGAGGCTCATTGATTTTTACTGCTCTATTTATTTTTGGTTTGGGATATATCACCGATGAGGCAAAATCTTTGACCATGACAATTTCCGGAATCATTTTGCTGCTGGCAATGATTCCATTGTATGTTCAACATAAACGGAAGGCTGAAATTTAAAAATTTGACAATGATTATTGAAAACGCTGCAGTGCAAAGGTCATTACAACAACATAACTTGTACTCCGAGTTGGTTGTCGTAGGAGGTGGATTATCGGGCACCTGTTGTGCCATTACAGCAGCCCGTGCTGGAATCAAGGTTGTGCTTGTGCAGGACAGGCCTGTTTTGGGAGGAAATGCCTCTAGCGAAGTGAGGTTGTGGGTATTGGGTGCAACTTCTCATATGGGGAACAACAACCGATGGGCAAGGGAAGGAGGTGTGATCGATGAAATTTTGGTAGAAAACCTCTACCGAAATCCCGAAGGCAATGCACTCATTTTTGATACGATCTTATTGGAAAAAGTACACCTGGAGTCTAACATCACTTTGTTGCTGAATACTTCAGTCTTCGAAATTGAGAAGAAAGAAGATAATATCAGTGCGGTCAAAGGATATTGTTCACAGAATCAGACACACTATATTTTGCACGCCCCTTTGTTTTGTGATGCATCCGGAGATGGAGTAGTTGCCTTCCAGTCTGGCGCCGCATTTCGAATGGGAGCAGAATCTGCAGAGGAATTTGGAGAAAAATTCGCGCCTACTGCAGAATACGGTGAACTATTGGGGCATTCCATCTATTTTTACTCCAAGGATACCGGAAAGCCTGTTCGATTCATTCCACCCTCCTTTGCATTGAAGGATATTACCCAGATTCCACGGTATCGTCAATTCAACACCAAGGATTTTGGTCCCTGGCTTTGGTGGTTGGAGTATGGTGGACGTTTGGATACCATTCAGGATTCAGAAAAAATAAAATGGGAGCTATGGAAAGTTGTCTACGGTGTATGGGATCATATCAAAAATTCAGGTCAATTTCCTGAAGCGGAAAATCTCACATTGGAATGGGTAGGCCATATACCAGGAAAAAGGGAAAGCAGGAGATTTGAAGGTGATT
Source organism: Chitinophagia bacterium (assembly GCA_046309555.1). GTDB lineage: Bacteria > Bacteroidota > Bacteroidia > Chitinophagales > Chitinophagaceae > Pollutibacter. The sequence continues at coordinate 6,487 of JBKCOY010000020.1, read as the reverse complement.
ACATGCTGATCCAGCAGGATATAATCGAACAAAGGGAACATTATGATGCAGTGGCATTCGGTGGTTGGTCCATCGATCTGCATCCTGCCGATGGGGTTTTTTCTGAAAAGCCAGGTTGCAACCAATGGCATAGCAAAGGCGTTTATCAAATACCCTATCGTTGTTTGTTCAGTAAGAATGTCGACAATCTTTTTTTGGCAGGAAGGCTCATCAGCGCTTCACATGTTGCATTCGGTTCGTCCCGTGTGATGGCTACTTGTGCCCATGTAGGTCAGGCAGTTGGTATGGCGGCTAAATTGTGTATACAGAAGGAGTTGCTTCCACGCACATTATCGGCACATGATCATATCGGCATATTGCAACAGGAATTGTTGACTACTGGTCATCATATTCCAACACTTGCATTGTCTGTTGGGTTTGATCTGCTCAAATCGGCTTCAATCAAGACTTCCAGTGATCTTGTTTTACATGAGCTGCCCCCTGATGGTCCCATGTTACCCATGGTTCATGCTGTAGCACAAATGCTTCCGCTCAAGAAAGGCAAATTGCCTTCAATTACTGCATGGGTAGAAGCAGTGCAAGATACTGTGCTTACTGTCCAATTCCGGACAAGCAGCAAACCCCAGAATCATACACCTGATGTTGTATTATCAGAGCAAAAAATAAGTTTGAAGAAAGGAAAACAAGAGATCAACCTGAATTTTGAAAGGGAGATGCCGGAGGCCGCGTATGCTTTTGTTTGCTTCCTGAAGAATGAAGACATATCGCTACAGTATTCGAATCATCGTGTAACCGGTCTGATATCGGTTTTCAACAAAACCAACCCGGCCGTATCCAATTATGGCAAGCAGGATCCGAAGGATGATATCGGCGTGGAGGGATTCGAGTTCTGGACACCTCAGCGTCGTCCCAATGGATTGAATATAGCCATGAAAATTTCAGGTGGTATCGATTTGTTTGGTGCAGAGAACCTGTCAAATGGAGTGCAAAGACCCACCATGCAGCCCAATGCCTGGGTGGCAGATTTTGCAGATGTAAATCCTTCCATAAGTCTGCATTGGAATGAAAAGAGGAAGATCCAATCGATTGAACTTTTTTTCGATACCGATTTTGATCATCCATTGGAGTCAGTTTTATTGACACATCCTGAAACGGTCATTCCTTTTTGCGTAAGAAATTATAAAATTCTCGATGAAGGAGGAGATTTGATTCAGGAGATCAGAGACAACTATCAGACGATAAACAGGATTGAATTTGCAGAAGCAATCGAGTGTTCAGCGTTAACGTTTGAATTTGAACATCCGGATGAACTTATTCCTGCAGCTGTTTTTCAGTTGATTGTTAATTGATGTAATTTATTTTATCAAATCGGAATTACATCAGCATAGATCATTACCATGAATAGAAAACCAATACGTTCAATACTAATATTATTATATTTCACATTTTCATTTTTAGTTGATTGTCAAAGTCAAATAACTGCTACCAAACAAATTGAAAAGAAAAAGAAAATTTTACTGCGATCGTCCTGGCAATCAATCAATATCGGGGATATTGCACATACCCCTGGGGTGCTTGTCCTTCTTGGACGATATCTGCCTGAAGCAGAAGTTCGCTTATGGGCTATGGATACGGACACCAGTGTTAAAAAGATGCTCCAAAAAAGGTTTCCAACGCTTCAGATTATTGACAATCATGATACAGTTGCCATAAATGCTGCATTTGAGGAATGTGATTTCCTGTTGCATGGATCAGGACCTTCATTGGTGGCAAGTAAAGATGTTGAAACTTGGATAAATAAGACTGGAAAGTCATTTGGCGTCTATGGAATTACGTTAGCGGAAGAGTTAATGGATGAAAGGATAATCCGCATTTTGAATCAATCAAAATTTATTTTTTTCAGGGACACTGTTTCGCTTGAAATGGCCAAAAAGAAGGGAATTAAGGCCCTAGTCATGGATTTTGCACCAGATGGTGCATTCGCCTGTGACTTGAGAAATGAAGCGGAAGCATTGAAATTCATGTCAGAAAATGGGTTGAAAGAAGGAAAATTTCTTTGTGTGATACCGAAATACCGTAGAACCCCATACTGGCAGATTCCTACAACCAATAGGAAATATGATGAAAGTATTGACAAGCGAAATCAATTGATGAAGGAACATGATCTTAAACCTTATCGGGATGCAATAATTGAAATTGTACGCAAAACCAATTATAAAGTACTTATTTGTCCTGAGGATGTAACACAGGTTTTATTGGGAAAAGAAATGCTATATGATTTGTTGCCTGAAGATGTGAAAAAAAATGTGGTATGGCGAAATCGTTTCTGGTTAACAGACGAAGCATTAAGTGTATATGTTCGTTCTGCCGGTTTGTTTGGTTTGGAACAACACTCCCCAATCATGTGCATTGGTAATGGAATTCCTGCTTTGGTGGGAAGATTTAAAGAGCAGACCAGCAAAGGATATATGTGGTACAACATCGGATTAGAAGATTGGTTTTTTGACAGTGACATTGAGGAACAGATGGCTAGGCTTACATCAACTGTAATATCTTTGGTTAATGATCGAAAAGAGGCCAAAAAGAAGACCATGAAAGCCAAATTGTTTGTTGAGAAAAAGCAGAAGGAATCAATGAAAATACTTGAAACCAGTTTGTAGAAATCTATACAATGAAAAAAGCCGGATCAAAAATTAATCGGTTTGATTTTTTATAAATTACTTCAAACACAGGTATATCTTCATTTCTGTTGGCAAAATATATTTCCCAAGTCAAGATAATTATGTTTTATGTCAACACAAATATCAAGTTTTCAAAAGACTTAAAAGACAGATGGGAAAGCCCTGGAATTCTTTAAAAAAACTAAATTCCTAATCATATGAGAAAATATATTGTAAGTGTTATGTTATTGATTTTTTGCCTTATCAATCCAATATTTATAATTGCTCAAAGTTTGTATGTTTCGCCCCGAGGAAACGAACGGGGGAAAGGCAATATGTACGACCCAATCAAGTCACTTTATAATGCAGTTAGTCTCGCCAATCGAAATCTCAATATCACTGAAATCATTTTAAGAGAAGGAACTTATTTTTTAAATACCCCCCTCAGTATAGAACGCAGCAATTTGACCATAAAAGCCTTTAAAGGAGAAAACCCACAAATTACTGGAGGAAATTCTCTGCCAAACAATTGGAAGAAAGATGGACCTGGTCGATGGAAAATGCAAGTGCCGGCCTATTTTAGACAGTTATTCGTAGATGGTAAAAGGGCAATACGCGCCAGGTTCCCAAATGAAGGTAAATGGTCTGATCAATGGTTTCAACCTGACACGATTGATATCTTAAACAAACGATTGGTATTAAATCATGGGTTTCCTTCTAATTTTTCAACCATCAAAAATGCTGAAATGCACGCTACAGCATGGTGGCATTGGCTACGGCAAAAAGTTTCACGTTTTGACCCTGATAGTCGAACAATCTTTACAACAACAGAGCCTAGTCCGGAGTGTAGTGGAAGAAAAATTGATTTTGTAGATAGAATTTATTTTGAAAATAACATTGCGTTTTTAGAGACTGAGAATGAATGGTTTTTGGATTCTTTGACACACACATTGTATTTCCAGTCGTTTGAAAATCCAAATACAAAAAGATTTATTTATCCCATTTCCGAAAGGCTCCTTTTAATAAAAGGAACGTCTGAGAAATCGCTTTCAAACATCCGTATTGAAGGAATTAAATTTTCTTATACTGAATGGAATATGCCCCCCGAAGAGCGTAAAAGCATACAGGCTGGCTTTTGGGGAACACAACATGGCAAACCTGTATTTGCTCCTCCTGCTGCTGTTATGTTATTTTGGGCAGATTCATGTATTATTAGAAATTGTTTTTTTACCAATTTAGGTGAGGGAGCTATCGCCCTGGGGGATGGTTGTCATAACAATAAGATAGAATCCAATCGATTTGATGATATTGGTTCTAATGTTATTCAGATTGGTTGGAGAACCAACTATATTGGCAAAGGGAAAGTCAAAGAAATGGACATGAATAATCATCCACTGTATTTCAGTTATGAAATGCCCTCTGCAATTCCTTTTCAAAATATTGTCCATAACAATCATATAAAAAACTTTTGTACTACTGACAGAAGCGGTGTTGGGATTTGGGTAGGCAATGCAAGTGACAATCATATAACCCATAATTTATTGGAAGATTTTACATACACAGGGATTAGTGTTGGCTGGCGGTGGGATTCTGCTGTAAATACCGCAAAAAATAATTTGATAGAGTGGAATGAGATAAGAAATGGCATGCAATACATGAGTGATGGCGGCGGTATTTATACTGCTGGCAGACAGGAAGGGACAAAAATCATGAATAACTGGGTACATGATATAGGTGGTGGCCCCTTGTTGGGGGAAGGTATATATAGTGACGAAGGAGGTAGCTATTTTGAATTAGCAAAAAATTATGTTGAACGTACTAAGTCACAATCGTACAAATTTCATAAGAACATTTGGCATACTATTAATATACATGGCAATAATGGCCTTAGCAGTAGAAATGAAATTGTACAGTATAATACCAATAGAAATATTGGAGATTTTAAAGTAAAAGACAACAGTCCATTAGAGGTTTATAGATATGGATTGATTAAAAATAATTGAACTCAGTTGAAAAATGGAAGAAATACAAAAACAAAGGACACAAGCCCCAATAGCCACTTTATTATAAAGTCGGCTGCATAATTCTAAAAGACAACATACGTAGAGTCATAAGTTTGGTATTGGTTTTGTTTTTATATAATTAATGTAGCAGAAGGGAATAGGATAGAATAGATACAGTAAATTAAAAACCATGAAAAAAAGAATGTTGGTCTTAGCGTGCAAAGTTACCTCACATATGAAAAAAGTAATTTCAACAATTATTGTTTTAGTTATTTCAATTTCATTTGGGCAATCTCAAAGCGTTATAAAGAAAAATGAAATTTGGGAGGATGTAAAGTCTGTTATTCTCTGGGATAGTACAATCCCCTTTCCGAAATTAGAAAACATTCCCCGCATTCCAAATATTGAATACTCATTGGTTCATGCGCAGAATAAGTCTCCAGAATGGAAGCACCTTCATGAGCCACGCATTGCCTGGCATAAGGGTGTGTTATTTGTGAGTTTCAGTCACGCTGGAGTATTTGAGGCGGATGAAACTCAGCGGATGAATGGGAAACGAAGTTCTGATGGTGGTAGGACCTGGAGTAATTTAGAGACTATTGCCTCAGGTAAATCGGGTCATTGGAGAACCGAAACAGCCGCATTGTTATCAGCAAAAGGTAAGCTTTGGGGATTTACTGGTCGTTATGGCGGCGGTAAAAATTATGGTAAAAACAGCTTTGGTATGGAGATACATCAACTCGATAGAAACACTGATAAGTTTACACCATTATCTTCGGATGTTGTGTTAGAATCGTTTGTACCTTTTGTGCAACCTCAACGAATGAAAAATGGCAATTGGATTATTGGTGGACATATCAATAAGGTACAACATTCTGCTGTTGCCATCAGTAAAGGGAATGACCTTACCCAATGGCATGCAGTAAAAATAGAAACACCACAACCTTCTGAATTTCCAGAAACAAGTATTCTTACACAAGGTAAATATGTAGTTGCTATCATTCGCCAGGCAAAAGAACCAGAACTCAAAGAGCATCGTCTAACTGCTCTTGCTGCTGTTAGTAAAAACTCGGGGGAGACATTTAGTCCTGCACTATCAACAAATTTACCTATGATTAATAGTAAACCATTCTCTGGTACTTTAAGTACAGGTCAACATTATGTGATTTTTAGTCCTTCAGAAGGTGCTTGGCGAAATACATTGTTAATTGGTGTTACAAATCCCGGTGAGTTGTTGCCTTTGCGTCGTGTATGGAAACTTATAGAGGGGACACCATTTGAACTTAAGGATCAACTTATATCACTTGGACAGCCTAACGAAACTCATCAGTGGGCATATCCTGAAGCTATTGAGATAAAAGGCACGCTTTATGTGACATTTTCTCAAGATAAACGCAACTGCTGGATTGCAAGAATTCCAATCAGTGAATTAAATAAAAAGTAAATTATATCATATTGTAAATAATATGAAAACAGACAAATCAAAAATTAATAAACTTGAATTTTTAAAAATCACTTCGATCACAGGGGTATCTTCCTTTCTTTTAGGTGCTAATTATATTTATGGGGCCTTTCCTCATCAGCTCCCACCCATTCGTATGATTACAAAAGGACCTACTACTGCTTAATTGTTTAATACTTTCTTTTAAAAATAAATAAACTATTAATTATGAACAACATACAATCGGTTTCGGAATCGTTTCCAATAGGTTTAGCTTAAAAAAGTCATCAAAAAATTTGGCAAACGCCAAAAGCAGCCTTAAATTGATGTACTTAAATTAACTCGCTTATATGAAAAAACTATTTACAATGTTACTAGGGTTG
>JBKCOY010000019.1:0-5355 GCA_046309555.1 Chitinophagia bacterium | reverse complement strand
TGTACATGTGCAACGTGTTGCTTTTCAACTGGGACTGATACAAGAGCAAAAAGCAGATTGGAAGACAGCCATTGAGCTGACAGAAAACCTCAAACGCCTTGATCCGGATGATCCGGTGAAATATGATCTGGCGTTGTTTTCGTTGGGAGCGGTGGGATAAGGTTGAGGGGGGTTGAAGTGTCTTGTGATCCCGAGCAAAGCGAGGGATCCGGAAATTTTCAATTGCCCCGGACTTCAGTCCGGGGAATAAATTGTGCTGATATGAATTTACAAAGGGGCAATATCTTATGTTTCCGCCGACTAAAGTCGGCGGCAATTGAAAACAAACTCATTTAAGTCTACCACCCCGCCCTGCCTTTCGTCAGGGCACCCCTCCTGCCAGGAGGGGAGTTTTTTTAATTTTCTTCAACTCCCCTGCCGGCAGGCAGGCAGGTTCAACCCCTTCAACTCCTTCAACCCCTTCAACCTCCTCAACCCCTTCAACTCCTTCAACCTCTCTCAACTTCCCTCAACCTCCCTCAACCTCCCTCAACCTCAATTACCTCACTCCAATCCTAATCTCAGGGGCCATCTGTAATTTACCGGAAGGATTTCTAAAAAGAATTCTGTTGACGATTATGGTATCACCGGCTTTCACATTGTCTTTGATGCTTTCGTACCAAACCTCGGATAATCGGGAAGTATTTGTAAAATCCCCTACTCTTAGATCAGCTCTTGATTTAGTTTCTCCTTTTTCTTCATCTCGGTAAGTACTCTTGAATTTGTACAGCAAACGAAATGATTCAACAGTATATAATTTTCCATTGCTATCCTTCACCAGAATAGCTGCAGGGGCAATTGCTGCAATTTGAGCAGCCAGTGCATTTCCGGATATCACAGGGCCCCAGGAAGAAGTGTATGCCAGTGGAACAGCAACCTGAGGCTCAGGTAGCTTTGCAACTGATTTGCCCTTCTGCTGGCCAAGAACAGTCAAAGAAAATACTAATCCAAATATAAACGGAATGATCTTCATTCATGAAAGATTACTGATGCTTTCCTGAAGCAGCTTGATTTTTTCCATCGCATCTGCTTGCTTTTTCCTTTCTAAGTCAACTACTTCAGGCTTTGCGTTCTGAACAAATCTTTCATTGCTTAATTTCTTCTCTACTGACTCCAGGAATCCAATATAATAGTTCAGATCAGCTTCAAGTTCGGCCTTCTGTGCACTGGTATCAACCTCTTTGTCTGCCTTCACGTAGAATCTGTCGCCCCCCACTACCAACTGAATGGTATCCCCAACGGCCTCATCAACAAATGTGAACCCAGCTGCATTTACTTGCTTACAAAGCAGATCAGAGATGGACTTCCATTCATTCGCATCTTTTGACGTACAATACAAAGTGATCACATCTTTGTTTTTGATCTGTGCCTTCACCCTGGCATCTCTAATAGCAGTAATGGATGATTTCAATAAGTCTGCCTGCTTCAAGATTACCTCACCAGTGTCTGCAGAATGCTTTGACTGGTTAATTTGCTTAACACAAAGGTCTGCAGGTTGGTCACGGAGTGCATGATAGATCTCCTCTGTCACAAATGGCATGAACGGATGCAGTCTTTCCAATAGTTTTTCAAAATGAGCAATTGCCCTTTCGAGATGGGCAGTATCCATAGGCTTTTCAAATCCAGGCTTGATCCATTCCAGATACCAACTGCAAAAATCATCCCAGATCAATGTGTACAAAGTCTTGAGCGCTTCACTCAGTTTGAACTGAGACATCAGCTGATCTACTTCGGAAAAAACCTGATGGCAACGGGCTTCAAACCACTGATGTGGCCAATCTGAAGCCAGTGTAATTTCTTCTGCAGCAAGTCCTGATTTTGATCTTGTCTTCCAAAGCTGAATCAGCTTCAATGCATTCCAGATCTTGTTGATAAAATTCCTTCCCTGTTCATTGGAAGCTTTGTCCCAAAGCAGGTCATTTCCTGCGGGAGAGGCGATGAGTATTCCAAATCTTACCGCATCGGCACCAATCTCATCGATCATTTCTAGCAGGTCGGGTGAATTGCCAAGCTGCTTACTCATTTTTCTGCCCTGGCTATCGCGCACTATACCGGTAAAATAAACATCATTGAAGGGCTTCTTCCCTATGTATTCATAACCAGACATGATCATTCTGGCCACCCAGAAGAAAATAATCTCAGGCGCAGTAACCAGCGTATTGGTTGGATAATAATAGGATACATCCTTGTTGCCAGGATCAGATATTCCTTTGAATACTTCAAAAGGCCAGAGCCATGAGGAGAACCAGGTATCCAGACAATCTTCATCCTGATGCAAAACGGGATCAGCTACTCCAAAGGTTGCACTAAACTTTTGTTTGGCATCCTGCTCATTCATCGCCACCACAAAACGACCTTCCTGATCATACCAGGCAGGTATCTGATGTCCCCACCATAACTGTCTGGAAATACACCAATCCTTGATATTCTCCATCCAATGGCGATAGAGATTTTTGAATTTGGCAGGATGGAAATTAATCTCTCCTTCGTCCACTGCTTTCAATGCAGGACTGGATATCTTTTTCATGTCTACCCACCACTGCAATGATAGTCGTGGCTCAACTACAACATCTGTCCTTTCCGAAAACCCCACCTGATGGGTATAGTCTTCAATCTTCACCACATGTCCTGCTGCCTTCAACTCTTCCACAATATCTTTTCTTGCTTCAAACCTATCCTTTCCCACATGCATGATGGCATCAGTACTGAGTGTGCCGTCTTCATTAAGGATTTCAAATACCTGAAGTCCATGCTTGATACCGATCTGGTGATCATTCATGTCGTGTGCAGGAGTGATCTTCAGTGCACCGGAACCAAAATCAGTGGCAACATAATCATCACCAATGATGGGGATTTTTCTATTGATTAGCGGAACAAAAGCAAACGAACCAATCAAGTGTTTGAATCTTTCATCACTTGGGTTAACTGCAATGGCAGCATCACCCAGAATGGTTTCGGGACGAACAGTTGCAATGGTGATCGACGACTCATCCAGTGGTAATGCCTGACCAGCCTGATCTACCAAAGCATATCTTAGAAAATAAAGCTTGCCCTGTACTTCCTTGAAGATCACTTCCTCATCACTCAGGGCAGTCTTGGCCCTGGGATCCCAGTTGATCATTCTTTTGCCGCGATAGATATAACCCTTGCTATACAGATCATTGAATACATGGATCACCGAACGATAATAATCCGGATCCATGGTGAAAGAAGTGCGACTCCAATCTAGGGAACAGCCCAATTTCTTCAGTTGCTGCAAGATGATGCCGCCATACTTCTCCTTCCATTCCCATGCATATTTGAGAAACTCATCTCTTGACAAACTTGCTTTCTGAATGCCCCTTTCACGCAACATCTGCACTACCTTGGCTTCCGTGGCAATGGATGCATGATCGGTTCCCGGAACCCAACAGGCATTCTTACCCATCATGCGGGCCCTTCGTATCAGAATATCCTGAATGGTATTGTTGAGGCAATGCCCCATGTGCAGAATACCCGTAACATTGGGAGGAGGAATAGTGATAGTATACGGCTCCCTTTCGTCGGGACGACTTTCAAAATACTTTTTATCAAGCCAATGCTGATACCAATGCTGTTCCGCTAAACGGAAATCAAAATTCTTGGGACTCTCCATGTAATGCTACCTATTTAAGGGGTACAAAGGTAGCGAGAAAGGATCACCAAACAAGGTAAGTGATCAGGGCAATAATTCCGTAAACTGCAAGCACAACAAGAGCGATTTTAACTGTCTGCGGCAGTTGGAAGGAGGTTAAATTTTTCATGAAGTTATTTTTCATGGTTGTTATAGTTCGCTACGTAAATATAATGTTAAAATTCCACAAAAAAAAGAGTTTTTGTGACAAAATGACCAAATACAGCTATTGATATGAGTAGGGTCATAGATTACTTACTCTCATCTACTGAAATTTGAATATTCATAAAAAATTGAAAAACAAATAGTTAAATGAAAAAATCATCAAACAACTTGCGTTATGGCATTTGGCTGGACAGCAGGCATGCTAAAATCCTGAAAATCAATCCTGATGGAAGTGTTGAATTCCATGAAATGCTCTCGGAAAATGCAAAGAGGGAAAGGTTTAACGGGGAGACAACCAATAAAACCGGAATGCTTGGCGTAACCCTATCCCCCGAGAAAAAGATGCAAGCAAGGGAAAATAATCATTTACAAAAGTTCATCAAGGCTGTTGTTTCCCAACTTGATCATGCCAATGCCATTTTCATTTTGGGTTCAGGTGATGCAAGATTTGAACTCCAGAATGCCATCAACAAAAGTAAAACGATGAATGGTGTATGGATAGAGAACAAACCCAGTGTTAAACTGTCCAGAAGAGAACTGGAGCTGGAAACTGAAAAACATTATAATCTTTCCCTTCAATAACGATTCCACAATTTTGGGTTTGCAAAGCAGCCGATATCGGTTTACTTTTGGGAAAAGTAACAGTCGATGTTTGCGGTGGTGGATATTGAAACAACAGGAGGCAATGCTTCACAGGGAAGCATTACGGAGATAGCCATATTTATCACAGACGGTATCAATATTTTAGACAGATTCACTTCACTTGTGAATCCTAAGCGTCCTATTCCTCTCTTTATTGAAAAACTGACCGGCATCAACGACGAGATGGTAAAAAATGCGCCAGTTTTTGGAGAGCTGGCAAAAGACATCCACAATCTGCTCGACAACAAAGTTTTTGTAGCCCATAATGTGAATTTTGACTATTCATTCATTACGCATCAACTTTCGCAACATGGGTATAAGCTAAATAGCAAAAAACTTTGTACGGTAAGACTCAGCAGAAAAATATTTGAAGACCTTCCCAGCTACAGTCTTGGCAATCTTTGCCGCTCGCTGGAAATCGGTATCAAAGAAAGACACCGAGCGATGGGTGATGCCGAAGCGACCACAAAGCTCTTCCACAAACTATTGATACATGATTCTGGCAAACACATAGATTCCATGCTGAAAAAGGGCAGCATGGAAAGTTATTTGCCTATGTATCTTTCTGAAGTAGATCTCGAAAAACTTCCCAATACTCCGGGCATTTATTACTTCCATGATCAGAAAGGAAAGATCCTTTATGTTGGCAAGGCAAAACGTCTGAAAAAAAGAGTGACTAGCCATTTCTCTAACAACAGCACTGGTAAGAAAAAGCAGGAATTGATGAGGATGGTTCACAGGATAAGTTTTAAAGAAATGGGCAACGAGCTCATGATGTCTGTAATGGAAAGTATTGAGATAAAAAGAATCTGGCCACTGTTCAACCGCTCACAAAAAAAGTTTGAAAACAAATTCGG
>JBKCOY010000018.1:0-8654 GCA_046309555.1 Chitinophagia bacterium | reverse complement strand
TATTGCTTCTGTCGTAGATGACCTCTGCATTGTTCGTTCCATGTTCACAGAGCAGATCAACCATGAGCCTGCAGTGATATTCACGCAAACGGGAAATCAGCTCAGCGGCAGGCCTTGCATTGGATCTTGGTTGAGTTATGGATTGGGAAGCATGAATGAGAATTTACCATCTTTTATAGTCATGTTGTCCAAGGGTGGTGGTGATCAACCCATCAGCAATGCTTCATGGAGCAATGGATTTCTGCCTTCCCATCATCAGGGTGTACAATTCATGTCAACGAGTGATCCTGTACCATTTCTGAACAATCCTGCCGGCATTGACAGAATCGATCGTCGCAAGGCACTTGATTTTATCAAACAGATCAATCGGATGCAAAATGAGACCTGGAAAGATCCTGAAGTAGAAAGTCAGATCAACCAACATGAAATGGCTTACCGCATGCAAATGGCGATACCATCTATAACCGATTTATCCGACGAGCCTCAGCATATATTGGACATGTATGGCGAAGATGTGCTCAAGCCAGGAACCTTTGCCTACAACTGTCTCATTGCACGCAGACTTGCAGAAAGAGATGTAAGGTTTGTTCAACTCTATCATTTAGGATGGGATCATCATGGCGGATTGTATTCCGGTATCAGACGGGCAACCAAACAAACCGATCAGGCCTCCGCTGCCTTGGTCAAAGACCTCAAACAGCGTGGTTTGCTAGATGATACGCTTGTGATTTGGGGAGGTGAATTTGGGAGAACAAGCTTTTCGCAGGGAATGCTTACGCCGCAAGGGTTTGGAAGGGATCATCATCCAGGTTGTTACACCATGTGGATGGCTGGTGGAGGAGTGAAATCCGGACTGGTATATGGTGAGACTGACGATTTTGCACACAATGTGGTGAAAGATAAAGTGCATGTTCATGATTTTCAGGCAACCCTCATGCACCTGATGGGCATCGATCATGAAAAATTCATTTATAAGGCGCAGGGGAGAAGATACAGGCTCACCGATGTTGCCGGCAAAGTTGTTCATGATCTGATAGCCTGATGCATATGATTGATTTTCTTGGACGTCTCCATCCGCTTATTTTACATCTTCCTATTGGGATTTATAGTCTTGCATGTATCATGCAGTTCCTATTTCCTACTCAAAGAAAACCGGATCAGGCAACCATGCAATTCGTTCTTTCTGTTGGTTGGTTGAGTGCCTTGCTGACGCTTGTGTTTGGCTGGATGCTTTCCTCTTCAGGCGACTACAATGAATCAGCAATAGTGCTACACAAATGGTCGGCTGTTTGTTTTCTTTTGTTCGCTACTTGTTTGTCAATTGTTCATCATCTTCGAGTCCGTGAAGAATGGGCGGTAAAAATATATCCGATCATTTTTTTTCTTTTGATGTTGATGATGCTGATAACCGGACATTTTGGAGGAGAACTCACCCACGGAGAAAATTATTTGTTTGCGAAAGAAGATGATCAATCTGCATTGGCAAATGATAGTGTCGTAAAAATGGATATTTCAGATACCAGTCGTGCTACCGTATACGACGCAATGGTAGTACCCGTTCTACAAAAGAAATGCATAACCTGTCACCGTGCTGAAAAAATCAAAGGGGGATTGAGAATGGATCAGTATGAGTTGATATTAAAAGGCGGCAAGGGAGGAGAAGTATTGATTCCCGGTGATCCGGAAAACAGTGTCATGATTCAGCGCATGCTGTTGGATATGAATGATGACAAACATATGCCTCCCAAAGGCAAAGCTCAGTTGTCGGATCAGGAGATCGACCTGATTCACTGGTGGATCCAAAATGGAGCAAGGAAAGATATCATGGTGGCAAATGTTTCCAGTGATACCGTAAGAGTATTGTTATCTAACGCTGTTTCGAAGGATGTGACTGAGGCACTTCCTCCAATTGCAGCTGCTGATCCAAAATCAATAAAATTATTGAATGATAAAGGGATTGTTGTAAGGCCTGTTGCTATTTCCTCTGGTTTTCTTGAGGTATCAGCCATTAACATGGAAGTTGGAGAGAATGCTTCATTAAAGATTTTATCCTCCATCAGTAAAAATATTCTTTGGTTAAATCTATCTCGTGTGCCAATGGATGACAAAGAACTTTCTATTTTGGGATCAATGGAAAATCTGAAGCGCGCTGACTTAAGTTATACCAAAGCGACCGATGCTTTGGCGAGTACCTTAACCAAAATGCAGAGATTGGAGTATTTGAATCTTGTAGGAACTATGTTTACGGACAAGGGTCTTATGGAATTGGTCTCGATCAAAAATTTGAAACAGCTATATGGATGGAAAAGCGGTATGACTCAGTCCGGTGTAGATGCCTTTAAAAAGGTAAGACCGGATGTGAAGGTGGATATTGGATTAATCAAATGACCATGATTCTTCAGGATCAAATAAGAGACAGGATTGTTTTAGGAACTGCAGGCTTAGCAGGAATCTGGGGGAAAGTGGATAAGATGGACTCCATTCGTGCTATTCACCTGGCACTTGAATCAGGCATTTATCGGTTTGATACAGCCCCTGCATACGCTGATGCAGAATCACTTTTGGGAGAAGCATTGTCAACTTGGAATGGCATCACTCCGTTAATCAGTACCAAAGTAGGAAAGCTCAAGGGAGATAGTCCCGATGCTTTGTTACTTGACTACAGCCAGAAAGGAATTCGCAAATCTGCAGAGCAAAGCATGCGCGTGCTGAATCGGGAAGTGCTTGATTTGGTATTTCTTCATGATCCCGTTTTCATGAAGCCCGAGGAAATAGAACCGGCCATCCATGAATTGTTGCTGTTAAAAGAGGAAGGAAAAATCAGGAACATCGGGATTGGCGGAAATTTTGGATCGAACTTTTTGCCACATGCTGTTTTTGGTTCATTTACACATTTCATGGGATTTAATCGCTACAATATCTTGGTTCAAGACGCTGCAAATGAAGAATTCATTCCGTTGAAATCCGTTGGTGTTGAAATATGGCAGGCCAGTCCATTGTATATGGGCTTACTTGGAAGAAAATATCAAGAATATTTCATGGAAAAGCCCGAATGGATTCCAGCTTCTGTAATGGATAAAGCCCATTTGCTTTCTGATCGATGCAGAGCGGAAGCAATAGACATGACGGGACTTGCACTGAATTTTGTCATGAGAAGTAAAGATGTTGATCGTATGGTTATCGGCGCATCTACTTCTCAAGAATTAATGAAAACAGTTGAATATTTGTGCTCACCATTATTGCAGGATGAAGCGGATAGATTATTATTAACGACATACGCAGGGCCATGATGCATTTGACAAAAAAGTATAGAGAATTGCTTTTTCACACCTCAGTCGCATGACAGAATTCATTTTATTTGCATATGATGAACACCCGAATATTGTTTTGTTTATTTTTTTCAGCATGCTGCTCTCAATTCTTTTTCTCATGTCAGCCCGCTGAGAATATTGAGAAATCTTCAACATGGATCGTGATGACTACTGATCTTGTTCAGGATTCTGCTATTTTTAAAATCTATGATTCAATGCATTCCTCAAAAGGGGTTTGGACTGAATTGAAGAAGGCAAATATGGCAAGCGGGATTCAGGAAATAAAAATCTATCGGTATGGAAACAGATTGATGATGATGATAAGAGTGCCTGAGGGAACAGACTTGAACAAGATGAATGAGCTATATGTAGGCGCCGATGAGCGTGTGAAAGAATGGGGGAAGATGATGTCTGCCTTTCAGCAATCTCTTCCTGGAGTGGATACGAGTCAGAAATGGGTGGATATGAAATTGATCCATCATTATCTTGAAGGAGAATATGTTGAAAAATAAATATTGGTCTGATGTTCCATATTGAAGGTTTTGAAATACATAAATTAACGCTACCCCTCGGAAGAACCATTGGCGATAACAACTGCAGTTATGATGTCATCAATGTGCTTGCCATTGGCTTGAGATCCAATCATGGCCATATCGGATGGGGGTACTCGGAATCAGTCTGGCAAGGCAAATTCAAGCACGATGCCTGGTATGTCAGACAACTACCTGAAATTTCCACTCTTGAAGCTGATTTCTCCAATACTTGGTGGAAAATAATTAAACATCGTAATCCATTTGATCTGGTTGAAGAACGACAGGGATATACTTCAGGATTTCATCACTTGGACAGCGCAGTACGGTTGGCTTTATGGGATCTGCAGGCACAAGAAAAACAAATGCCCCTTTATCGTCTGCTAAATCCATCCACACAAAAAAAAGAGGCCTTGGCCTACGGCAGTATTCTTGATTTCCCATTGAGTGACAAAGAAGTGTTGGACCTTATGAACAAATTTATTGTGGAAGGTTTTTCCATAATTAAGGTTAAGATTGGGGCAGATGATGTGGAAAGAGACATTAGGCGACTGAATTTGATTCGTTCCTATGCCGGTGATGTTGTAAGACTTACTGCAGATGCCAATGAGGCATGGGATTGGGAAACCGCGCTATCGAGAATTGAATCCTATTTGAAACATGGCATACAGCTTGAATATCTTGAAGATCCTCTCCGAAGGGATGATATCAAAGGATTTGCTGAATTGACAAAGAGAAGTCCTATACCAATCATTGGTCACGACTATGTAAATTCATTTGAAGACCTGCAACGTTTGGTTGAATTCGGAGGTTTACAAGGAATAAGAACCGGTAAGGATATAGATCATGCCATACGATGCATTGATCTTGCAGAGCAGGCTGATATCCCTATTTATTTAGGCAATTCCATGTTTGAAATCAATGCCCACCTTGCACTTGCCTTTGAACAGGTTGACCGAACCGAGTTTTCTTTATTGGCTACAAATGACATCATTGTCAATCCAATTCTTTTCAAAAATGGTTATATTCAAAGACCAACGCTGAATGGCCATGGACTGAATCCGATACCTGAAAAATTGATAGAATTTTCCAGTGATAACCTGATAACCAATTGAAATCATGAAATTGAGTCAACTTTCCATCGTTGATCTTGCGGTGATTGTTGGATACATTGGCTTTCTTGTCATTGCTGGCATTCGCATAAGCAGAAAAAAAATGAATTCTTCTTCTAGTTCATCTGAAGAACTGTTTCTTTCAGGAAGATCATTGCCATGGTATAAAGTAGGGTTATCCATTTTCAGCACAAATGTCAGTCCCTCTATGCTGGTAGCCTATTTTGGTGCTGCTTATACCAGTGGAATGGTTTTGGCCAACTTCGAATGGATGGCATGGTTTTTTCTGCTGCTGCTTTCATTCTTGTTTATTCCTCAATACCTAAGGCTTAAGATATCAACCATGCCGGAGTTTTTGCTAAAACGGTTTGGTCCCAAAGCGCATGGTTTTTTTACTTATTTCTCCATGTTTGGTTCCCTTGTTACATGGGCCAGCTTTATGTTGTGTATTGGTGGAATTGTACTCAATCAGTTGTTGGGCATACCCATTCATATCTCAGCGGTTGTGATAGTGTTGATAGCATTGTCCTATTCTTCTAGAGGGGGACTCACATCTATCGTGCATACTGGAATGATTCAATCGCTCATCCTTTTATTGATATCATTTATTATTTTAACGATTGGTTTGTCTCGAATTGGAAGTATTGATGCCCTCGTTAACGGGGTACCACATGAGTTCTGGTCCATTTTCAGACCCGCCACAGATGATTCCTATCCATGGCATGCCATCGTGTTGGGCTACCCTGTAATTGGCATATGGTTTTGGTGTACCGAACAATCGATTGTTCAAAGAACTTTGGCAGCAAAAAATATACAACATGGACAGTTGGGGGCATGGTTGGTTGCTATGCTGAAGGTCATCATGCCATTTATTTTTATTCTACCTGGAATCATATGTTTAGTGCTTGTTAATAAAGGTATGCTGGAACCCTTGGAAAGTCCCGATCACGCCTACCTCAGTATGGTGATGGGCTTACTCCCAACTGGTTTGATTGGTTTGGCATTGGCAACTTTGATTGTTTCGATCATCAATGATGTGGCAACCGGTATCAGTGCTTTCAGTACTGTGTTTGCAATGGATTTTTACGGAAAGAAGATCAATCCTGATGCCAGTGCAGAAAAGATGTCTCAAATAGGAAAAAAAGCATCCTGGATTGCCGGAATCATAGCAGTATTGATTGCGATTTTCTTTTCGAGTTCGGATAAGGGGCTCTTTGAACTCGGACAATCCCTCTGTACCTATTTGGCACCTCCGGTTTCAACTGTTTTTATTTTGGGCTTGCTTTGGAAAAGAGCTACACCTCTGGCAGCGGAACTCACTCTTTATTTGGGAACTGCAATTTGCCTGACAATTGGATTTTGTCAGCTTATAAATTTTCCTAGCAAGGATGCCTGGCCACATTTCATGTTATTGTGTTTCTACATGATGGTAGGGTTGGTAGCTTTTATGTTCATTGTGAGTTTGTTTACCCGTAACAGACCGGCATTTAAGACCGAGATATTCAATGTTGAAAAATCGTCTTCCTATGAATCAGATCCAATGCATTACAAGCTCATTCGGGTTCTTTGGATTATTTTAGCAGTCATCATGTTCACTTTGTATTATATATTCAATTAAAATTTCTTCATCATGAATCAGATATCAGAAAATGTAAGCCTGGAACTGAATGCTCCATTTAAAATCACAGATGAGCAAGTCGAATTCTTCCGTAAAAATGGATTCATCAAGATCAAAGAGGTATTGACACCAGAAACAATTGCACACATTGATGAAGTGGTTTCCAGAGAAGTGGACCGCCTGAATACACAGCACAAAGCGATGGAGGACCGTGATACATACGGCAAAGCTTTTTTGCAGATCATGAATATCTGGCGAAGTTCAGAGCAAGTAAAACAGGTCGTATTTAGCAAGCGCTTGGCTGATATTGCCAGGCAGTTGCTGGAAGTTAGTGGGGTAAGAATTTATCATGATCAGGCACTTTATAAAGAGCCCAGTGGTGGCCATACTCCCTGGCATGCAGATCAATATTATTGGCCTTTGAATTCAGACAGAACGGTTACGGCTTGGATCCCACTTCAGGAAACACCATTGGACGTGGGGGCCCTTGAATTCAGCGCTGGAAGCGCAGAGCTGACGGAAGGAAGAGATAAGGAGATCAGTGATGAAAGTCAAGCGCTTCTGGAACATTTATTGTCTGAAAAAGGGTTTCCTCATGTTGTTGAACCTTATGCATTGGGTGAAGTTAGTTTTCATACCGGTTGGACTTATCATCGGGCAGGTCCAAACAAAACAGATAAAATGCGCAAGGTGATGACCATGATATACATGGACAAGGAAATGAAATTGAAGGCTCCGATCAATAGGCATCAGGAGGCCGATTGGGATGCTTGGTGCCCTGGTGCAGTGATTGGTGAATTGATTGATACGGAAATGAATCCTGTTATTTATCCGTGATCAGCGGCTCTTTGCTTATTTTCTGATATTCAGCAGGTGTTTTGCCGGTGATCAGTTTGAAGTAGCGAAAAAAATTCGCATAGTTGATAAATCCACATTCATTGATGATTTGGGATATGCTCAGCTTTGACTCTGATAATAGTTTGCAGGCATGTTTGATCCGGATCTCATGCAGAAAATTGGTATAGGTTTTACCTGTTTTATTTTTAAAGTAGCGGCAAAAAGAATGTTCGCTCAAATGTGCAATGGCCGCTATTTCCTTTGTATTTATTTTACTTTGAAAATGCTGTAGGGTATAAGAATACACATCATTGATTCTCTCTTCATTTTCTATATCCAGTTGAGGCTGGAATCCAATCGGCAGAATGGTTTTATTATCTTTTGATTTAGCAATCAGTGAAAGAGTTTGAAGCAATTGAATAATTCTATCTGTCCCACCGCACTTTAGCATTTCTTTCATAAGTGCCCCAACTTTTGAATGAGAACTGCCTTCTATCTGCAATCCTCTTTCCGCTTTTTTTAAAAGCACTTTGACAGATTTCATATCAGGAAGGTCGAGAAATTCCTTACCCCAGAATTCTGGAAGGAAGTGCAAGACGATGATTCGGACTTTTAATTTTTTATCAAGATATTTTTCATCATTCTTGAACAAATGTGGCAGGTTGGATCCCAAAAGGAAGATATCTCCTTCTTTGATCATGTGAACTTTGTCGCCAATGATACACATTCCATCACTTTTTTCAAAGTATACCAATTCAACTTGAGGATGATAGTAATACTTGCTGGAAACGTGTGCAACCAATTGCTCTCGGATAGTGTAGGTATTGTTGGATTCTATTTTAAGGAAGATCGGTTTCATGTTAGCCGTTTCTTATAGGATCAAATATATTCAATCGGGATATAGCGAAAAGCGATAAAAATCAAAAAGCCAAAAAAGTATACTTTTTCGCTATCGTTTGAAATATGCTGAGGCGTTATTCGTAGTTAATTTGATTAGAAAGGGTGGAGGATTTCCACTTCTATTGAACATTGTAAACTTGAATATATGCTTACATGCCATTTGTCACAAATCTCTTCTTGTGTTAAGCGGTTATTGCACAGAGGGGTCTTTTTCTTTCTTTTTACTGCGTTGCTTCCAACTACACAGGTGTTGGCTCAATCCAAAAATGTAAGTGGAACAGTAAGAGATAAAAACGGAGCTCCGCTCGCAGGTGCCAGTGTAATTGTCAGCGGTACTTCCAAGGGT
>JBKCOY010000017.1:0-7963 GCA_046309555.1 Chitinophagia bacterium | reverse complement strand
CATTAGAGGATCTGGATGAGGTGGGGTATGGCTCTGAGGTTGAGGGTAGTTGAAGTAGTTTAAAGGTTTGAAGAATAGCAAAATAATGGGCCAAGTAAATATATACACTGAAAAAAGAGACCTCGAGCTGGAGCGCATGCAACGCCATTATGCATTGACGCCCGAGCAGCGCTTTTACGACTTGATCAAGCTGTGCAGGTTGTCCATGAAAATGGCTGGAAGAACTACCATGGGGGAACCACAGGGGAAAGGGTTAGTGATTCGGAAATTGAAGAGAGCCGAAGGAGATAAACCAGTTGAAGAGGTTGAACTTGCCAGCCGAAGGCTGGGGAGTTTAAGAGGTTGAAATTATTAGCATGTACGTCTTAGAACCCATAGAAACTTACGAAGACCAGCACACCGAGTACAAGAGTAGCTTTGGTGATGCGGTAATCGAGACCATTGTTGCATTTGCCAACAGTGGAGGAGGAAAAGTACTGGTTGGGGTCGATGATATGGGATATGCGGTAAATGGCTTTAAGGTAGGACCTGAAACCCTGCAAAAATGGGTGAATGAGATCAAATTAAAAACAGATCCGTTCATTGTTCCTAATATTCGGGAAATCAATCTCGACGGAGTAACAGTGATAGAATTGAGTATTGATGAATATCCGGTTAAGCCCGTAAATTTTAAAGGCAGGTATTTCAGGAGAATCAGAAACAGCAATCATCAGATGACCAGCAGTGAGATTGCTTTTATGCATTTGAAAACTTTTAACAGCAGTTGGGACAGCCATTGCACCAATAACCGAACATTGGATGAAATTTCAATGGACAAGGTAAAGGTTTTCATGAACGCAGTTAAGCGGATTCGCCCCGGTCTATCCGAGGAGGATCCTGCTAAAGTTCTACACAAGTATGAGCTTATAAAGGAAAATGATTTGGCGAATGCCTGTCATCTGCTTTTTGCAAAAAATGAAGTTTTTGGTGCAGCAATAGACTTGGGAAGGTTTGCAAGCCCAATTTTGATAAAAGACGCACTTACTGTTCAAGAAGATCTGTTCTCTGAGGTTGAGCAGGTATTTCAATTTGTAAAGAAGCACCTGAATGTAGAATATATCATCAGTGGCAAGCTGCATAGAGACGAAAAATGGCAGTATCCTCTCGACGCCATCAGGGAAATTATCGTCAATATGGTTGTTCACCGCGATTATACCCATTATGGAACATCCTGTGTAAAGATTTTTGACGACCGGATAGAGTTCTTCAATCCCGGACACTTGCCCAATAGCATCAGTATAGAGCAGTTGATGACAGGAAACTATATTTCATCATCTCGAAACCTGAAAATTGCCTCTATTTTCAAGGAAGTTGGCCTGATTGAGCGTTACGGGTCAGGTATAAGCAGGATTTGCCGCCTTTTTAAAGAGCACGGACTTGAAGCACCAGTGTTTGAAAATTTCCAGCATGGATTCAGGGTAATTGCTCGGTTAAACCCTCTCCCTGCGGTACAGATTACTCAAGTTAATGACTTGACAGAAGCGAGTGGCGGAATAAATGGGGGAATAATGAGGGATTATGAGGGATTAAATGAGGGATTAATTGAGGGATTAAATCAAGTTCTAGAAATTATAAGGCTACAGCCAGGAATACAGGCAAAAGATATCGTAATGCGGTTAAATGACCGGTCAATAAAAACCGTGGAGAGACAGATTGTTAGATTGATTGAAAATAAATTAATTCAAAGAAAAGGCAGTAGGAAGACTGGCGGCTATTTTGTCATTTGATGCAAAAATATTTAGACTTAAAGAATGAGGATTACATTTAATGGAAAATAATACAACAGCAGAGCATCTAAACACCTCACCCCCCCTCAACGAATCCTGGGACCTCGAAATAAAACCCCAATCCCACCTCCTCGATATCAACCTCAAGGAAGTCTGGAAATACCGCGATCTCCTCTGGATGTTTGTTAAGCGGGATTTTACAGCACAATACAAGCAAACCATCCTTGGCCCATTGTGGCATTTTATACAACCGCTATTTACAACAGTGGTATTTCTGGTGGTGTTTACGAACATCGCCAAAATCTCAACGGATGGTGTACCGCCCGTCTTGTTTTACATGAGCGGCATAACCATCTGGAATTATTTCTCCTCCTGCCTGAATGCAACCTCCAGTACATTTGTGGCCAATGCAGGCATCTTCGGAAAAGTATATTTCCCCAGGCTGGTGATTCCATTGTCTACGGTGATGAGCAATATTGTGAAATTTGGTATCCAGTTCCTGCTCCTCCTCGCCGCCATGTTGTGGTACAAGATTACCACTTCAACCCCCTCAATTACTTCAACCCCTTCAACCCCTTCAACCTCTTCAACAATCTTATTGATCCCCGCCATCATCCTCATCATGGCCGGCCTCGGCCTCGGGCTCGGTATCATCATTTCATCAATGACCACCAAGTACAGGGATTTGACTGTATTGATCGGCTTTGCCGTACAGTTGTTGATGTATGCCACACCGGTAGTATATCCATTGTCAACCATCACCAGTGACAAATTGAGGTTCTGGATCACCTTGAATCCGCTTACCCCACTCGTAGAAGCCTTCCGCTACGCCATGCTTGGCGTAGGCAGTTTTGATACAGCCAGTTTCGGATACAGCATTGGATTCATGGTTGTCACCCTGTTCATCGGGTTACTTATATTCAGTAAGGTAGAGAAGACGTTTATGGATACGGTTTGATGAGGTTTAGGGGGTTGAAAAGGTTGAAGGAGTTGAAGTCGAAGATCCCAAGAGTGCGAAGCACGAATTGGGAGGGGTTGATAAGATTTTTTTGGTATCTTAAATTTTAAATTTAGGTCATCAGGTATAAAAATCTTACAATTTTGGAATCTGATTCCAAAATTGTAAATTTGTAAATGATTTATAGAACCGCAACAAAGGAATTATTGAATTTGGCGAGCCAATACAAGGCTGTTGCTGTAATGGGACCTAGGCAATCTGGTAAAACCACCCTTGTAAAGGCAAGTTTTACTGATAAACCTTATGTCAGTTTAGAAAATCTCGATACACGTACTTTTGCGACAGAAGATCCAAGGGGATTTTTAGCGAGTTATCCCAAGGGGGCCATTTTAGATGAAGTACAGCGTGTTCCAGCATTGTTCTCTTATCTCCAGCAGGTATTGGATGAGGTTGATGAAACTGGTTTTTTCATTTTGACAGGCTCAAATAATTTTTTATTGCAAGAAAATATTGCACAAAGCCTTGCTGGCCGGGTTGCCCATCTGCGATTACTTCCTTTGAGTTTGGAGGAATTAGAACCCACAAAAGAGCAACAACCCGAATATTTCATTTTCAAGGGAATGTATCCTTCATTATATGAAAGAGAGATGGAGGTGCATAAGTGGTATACCAATTATATTCAGACATATATAGAAAAAGACATTAGGCAAATAAAAAACATTGCTGACTTGAGCAGGTTTGAGTTATTCGTCCGTTTGTGTGCAGGCCGGGTAGGTCAGTTGTTGAATGTTAATAATTTGGCAATTGAGGCAGGAATCGATAACAAGACAGTTACCAGTTGGTTGGGGTTGCTAGAGAGCAGTTTTATTGTGTTTCGGTTGAAGCCACATCACAAGAATTTCAACAAGCGATTAGTAAAAATGTCAAAGTTATATTTTTGTGATACAGGTCTGGCCTTGGCATTGTTAGGAGTTAACCAACAGGAACAACTTAATCAACATCCTGTCCGAGGTGCAATCTTTGAAAATTTCATGATAACGGAACTGTTAAAGCAGCGTTATAATAGAGGATTGTCCAATAACTTATATTTCTGGAGAGACAATTCAGGGCATGAAATAGACATATTGTTGGAAGAAGTCAACCAGTTGCATCCGATAGAAATTAAATCAGGAAAAACGATTACAAATGATTATTTCAAATCATTAATTTTTTGGCAAAAGTTGACTGGGAAAAATGAAGGTACAGTTCTGTATGCAGGTGACCAAGTACAAAAGCGATCTGATGGTTTGCAGGTATTGCCTTGGAGAAGTTTAGTTGGAATGGTTGGGGTTAGTTGAAGTCGAAGATCCCGGGAGTGTGGAGCACGAATTGGGAGGGTTGAAGAGGTTGAGGCGGTTGAAGTGGTTTAAGGGGTTGAAGAAAGGCAGGATTTTCTAAGTGCGTTTATTTTGAATGATAGAGAGCATATTTTATTTCTCATATTTTCAAAAGTTTGTTGTTCAATATAATTTAGGTCCATTGCAGTATAGAAATGATTTAAAAGCTCCAGGATACTTGAATAAGACATTTGATAGAAGTGAGCTTGGCCTTTTGGCGATGACCTCCCTGAACCTTCTGAAATGTTTGAGCTAACGCTAGATGAAGCACGCCTCATTTGGCTGACCAATCCATATATTTCTTGTTTTGGAAAATCAGCAGTGATTGAATAAACAAGTTTAACTAAGTTTCTAGCATCCTGCCAAGAAGAAAGTTTCTCAAAAGAAAAAGTATAAACGTATTTCATAAGATGTAAATAACAGGAATTTAGAATTTTGATAAAAGTGAAAACACAAGAAATGAAAGTTTTTTTCTAAACTTCTTCAACTTCTTAAACCCCTTCAACCTTCCCGATTCGTGCTTCGCACTCTCGGGATCTTCGACTTCAACCTCTTCAACTCCTTCAACTAAATGAACCCCGTCATTAAAGTCTCAAACCTCTCCAAACAATACCGCCTTGGCCAAGTAGGCACTGGGACCATATCCCATGATGTCAACCGCTGGTGGCATAAGATCAGAGGCAAGGAAGATCCATACTTAAAGATTGGTGAATCCAATGATAGAGCAGTGAAGGGCCAGAGTGATTATATTTGGGCATTAAAGGATATCAATTTTGATGTACAGAAGGGAGATGTATTGGGAATCATTGGTAGAAATGGTGCGGGCAAGAGCACATTATTAAAGATATTGAGCAGGACAACCGCACCTACTACAGGAAGTGTTAAGATAAGGGGAAGGGTGGCAAGTTTGCTGGAAGTAGGAACAGGATTTCATCCGGAATTAAGTGGAAGGGATAATATTTTTTTGAATGGTGCAATCTTGGGAATGACCAGAAGGGAGATTCAGAGCAAGTTTGATGAGATTGTTGATTTTGCAGGTGTAGAGCGATACATTGATACACCAGTTAAGCGATATTCATCGGGTATGTATGTGCGTTTGGCATTTGCCGTTGCTGGACACTTGGAACCAGAGATTTTGATTGTAGATGAAGTACTGGCAGTGGGAGATGCAGAGTTTCAGAAAAAGGCATTGGGGAAGATGAAAGATGTAAGTACAAAGGATGGTAGAACAGTGTTGTTTGTAAGTCATAACATGACGGCTATAAAAAATTTATGCCCCCAATGTATATTTATGAATAATGGTGCTATTAAATTAATAGGAAATACAGAGCAGGTAATGAATACTTACCTGAGCCATCATACTAACAGCAACTTGAAACAATATTGCGATGATCCCGAGTTAGCGCCGGGAAATGAGGCAATTAAAATGAAGGGCATTGAAGTGATTCCAATACTGGCCCACATAGATGATCCTATAACCATACATACTCCTTTAAATGTAATATTTGATTTTTGGAATTACACCAAAGATATTCCTATAAACTTAAGCATGCATTTGTATACCATCAATGGCGAATGTGTATTTAATGTAGTAACTCCCTCCATTAAATTATCCCAAGGGCTTCATAAAGGCGTTTGCGAAATTCCGGGGGACCTGCTTAATGATGGTATTTATTATGTATCCATGATGGTTGTGGGCGAGGCCTCCTATGCGCTATATAATTTTGAGGAAATGGTGGGTTTCGAAGTTACTGAGAAAAGAATAGGCTCTAACTGGCATGGTAAACATCCGGGTTTTGTGAGACCCCAACTTAAATTCACCTTAATTTAAAAAATGATCAACGTTACCAAAACATACCTCCCTCCCTTTGAAGAATACACTGCTGTCTTAAAACGTGCATGGGACAAGGCATGGATTACCAATAATGGTGAGTTAGTATTGGAGCTGGAAGCCAAACTAAAAAATTACCTAGATGTAAAAAATCTTTTGTTCACAAGTAATGGCACTGTTCCATTACAAATGGCTTTAAAGGCTTTGAACATTACCAAAGAAGTTATAACCACACCTTTTAGTTATGTGGCCACTACCAATGCGATTGTTTGGGAGGGATGCCAGCCGGTTTTTGTAGATATTAATCCGATCACTTTTTGTATAGATGTATCTAAAATAGAAGCGGCAATTACACCCAATACCCAGGCCATCCTTGCAACACATGTGTATGGCATAGCTTGCGATGTACAAGCCATAGAAGTCATTGCAAAAAAATACAACCTTAAAGTAATCTACGATGCTGCCCACGCATTTGGCGTTATATATAAAGGCAAATCGTTGTTGAGTTATGGTGATATCAGCACCTGCAGTTTTCATGCTACCAAATTATTTCATACAGTAGAAGGGGGATGTGTCATTGCCAATGATAACACGATTGATCAACAGTTAATGTTGTACCGCCAGTTTGGTCATGTCTTTGATGATTATTATTCCGTTGGTGTAAACGGTAAAAATTCTGAGTTTCACGCGGCCATGGGGCTTTGTGTATTACCTGAGATTAATAACATTATTGCAGACCGGAAAAAAACTTTCCTGCAATATGATGCAGCTTTGTCTGCCCACATACAGCAGCCTTTTATAGAACAAGCACTTCAATATAATTATGCTTATTACCCCATACTATTTAATAGCGAAGAACAATTGCTAAGAGTGGTAGAAGGGTTAAAGAAACATGATATCAGTGGACGCCGTTATTTTTATCCTTCACTGAATAAACTGCCTTTCCTGCAACAGCAATCCTGCCCGATATCGGAGGATTTGAGCAGGCGGGTGCTTTGTTTGCCTCTTTATTTTGGGCTACCGGAACATGAAGTGAATCTTATCGTGGATTGTATTATTAAATCTTTATAGTATGCTTATCATTGGAGCAAAGGGATTGGCAAAAGAAGTGTTGGAAATATTTCATCAAAAAAATGAACTGGCCAACCTTTTTTTCTATGATGATATTTCTAGTGATGTACCGGATTTGTTGTACGGACAATTTAAGGTGCTCCGTAAAATGGAACAGGTAAGTGAATTATTTACTACAGATAACTGTTTTACGATTGGTATAGGTAATCCGAAATTGCGACATAAAATGTACATCCAGTTTGAACAGGCTGGAGGAAAATTGGTTTCCGCAATCAGCCCGCTGGCAGTTATTGGCCATTATGGAACACATATTGCGCCTGGTGCAATCATAATGGCTGGTACTTTAATCTCAAATGATGTAAGTTTTGGGATAGGGTGTTTGGTTAACCCAAATTGTACCATTAGTCATGATGCACAAATTGGAGATTTTGTAGAAATCTCACCGGGTGTTCAAATTACGGGGCATTGCAAAGTTGGTGATTATTCTAGTGTTGGTGCCAATGCAACTATTTTACCTAATACTAAATTGGGTAATAATGTTGTAGTAGGAGCAGGTGCAGTGGTTACCAAAGATGTAGAGGATAGTCTTACTGTTTTGGGAATACCTGCAAAAGCAAATGTAAATTAATGATGGATATCCAACATACTGCCCCTAAGGAAATAATGGTTTCCGTTTTAATGATTACCTATAATCATGAAAAATATATTGAGGAAGCAATAAGAGGAATTCTAATGCAGCAAGTCGACTTTCATGTAGAATTGTTGATTTGCAATGATGCCTCCACAGATAATACAAATAAATTAATTGAATCTTGTATTCTTAGTAATAGTAGCCAACTAACTATAACATATAATCATCATAAACAGAATATTGGAATGATGGCAAATTTCATATTTGGCTTGAAGCATTGTAAGGGCAAATATATTGCACTATGCGAAGGGGATGATTATTGGACAGATC
>JBKCOY010000016.1:0-7949 GCA_046309555.1 Chitinophagia bacterium | reverse complement strand
ATATGAACCAGGAAGCTATCAGGGGTTTCTGGATCCTAACTTTCCAACCATCGCTGAAGCCCTGAAAAAAGTCGGTTATGGTACCTACATGTCGGGTAAATGGCATGTGGGGGAACGGAAAGAACATTGGCCAACCAAAAGGGGATTTGATCATTATTTTGGATTGATCTCCGGGGCCTCCAGCTTTTATGAGATCACGCCTCAGGAAAAGGCAAAACGGCAATATGCACTGGATGATCAGGCTTTCCCCATTCCAGACAAGGATTTTTATGCAACCGATGCCTTCACTGATCATGCACTGAATTTCCTTCAGGAACACAGGTCTAAAAAATCAGGGACGCCCTATTTTTTATACATGGCCTATACCGCACCGCATTTTCCACTCCATGCGCCGGAAAAGGAGATTCAGAAATATGAAGCGATCTACAGCAAGGGATGGGATGAGATTCGAACAAAGCGTTATCAAAATATGAAAGCGATCGGACTGGCTGATGATCGTTATGGACTTTCACCCAAAACAGAAGGATTGAAGGTGTGGAAGGGCGATGATGAAAAGGGACAATGGGTCAGAAAAATGGCAACCTATGCTGCGATGATTGACAGAATGGATCAGAATATCGGCAGATTGATCAATGATCTGAAGGCAAACGGGGAATATGAAAATACCATGATCGTTTTCCTTTCGGATAATGGAGCCTGCGCCGAAAATGTAAATGTGAAACTCTTGCATGATCCATCCAAAAAGATCGGTGAGCGCGGATCCTATTCTACTGTTGGGGAAGAATGGGCTAATGCTTCCAACACCCCTTTTCGGTTATACAAACACCATACCCACGAAGGGGGCATCAATACTCCCTGCATCATACAATGGCCGGCCAGGATCAAACCTGATCAAAAATTCACGGAGGGAGTGGGACATGTGATTGACCTGATGCCAACAGCGCTGGAACTGGCAGGCACCTCTTCAAAAGGATTTGCTGGCAAGAGCCTCAGCTATCTATGGAACGGAAAGAAACATCCGGAAAGGACTTATTGCTGGGAGCATGAAGGCAATAAGGCAATCAGAAAAGGGAAATGGAAGTTGGTTAAGGAACAAAAAGATACTTACTGGGAATTGTATGATCTGCAGGCTGATCCTGTAGAAATGAATGATCTTTCCGGAATGGAAACAGAAAAAGTAAAAGAACTTATGAATGAATATTTGATCTGGGAAAAAGAGATGGGAGTCAAAGAATTCAAAGGGAAGCCATATGGCATGGGAGGATAAAATTTTTATCATACTATTTTGTATTGAAAAGCCATGACTCAATTTATTGATATGATCAGTCAATCGCCCCTAAGTATTGTAATGAATGTCCTCATGGAACGCTACAGCACGCGTGTGCCGGATGTGAACACGATTATTCATGCCATGATCGAAAAAGGAATCATTCAGCATAAGGATGAGATCCAAAACGACCATATAGCATTTCGCACCTTAGGGGTTCAGCATTTGGGAATCCAGTCACTTGAAAAAATATTTCTCCATTACGGGTACACAAAAAAAGAGCACCTGAATTTCGAGTCCAAAAAACTGGATGCTTATTGGTATGCGCCACCTGAACCCAGCTTTCCCCGAATTTTCATCAGTGAGTTAAGGGTTAATGAACTCAGTGAAGAAGCCCAATCCATCCTAAATTCCTATACTTCAGAGGTTACCCAAGATCCGGTAGACGACCTTGATTTGGATGATCCGCATGCAGTGGGGGAATTTCTGCACAAGGGGCTTTGGCGATTGCCACTGATTGAAGATTATAAGGCACTGCTGGCAGAGTCAGAATATGCTTCCTGGGTCATTTACAATCGATACTACCTCAATCATTATACCATTAGTCTTCATCATCTCAAAGATGGGTACAATACGTGTGAACAATTCAATGCTTTTTTGGAAAGTATCGGTATTAAGCTGAATGATTCTGGCGGTAAGATCAAAACAAGTCCGGATGGACTGCTTCGACAAAGTTCAACAGTGGCTCAGCTCATTGAAGCCCCTTTTGCCAAAGGAGAGTCTATGTTGATTGCAGGCAGTTATGTTGAGTTTGCAGAGAGGGGAGTGCTCCCTCAATACAAGGATCTTGCAGCCTCACAACTCAGGCGCGAACATTACAGGGATGGATTTGAGGCAGGTAATGCTGATAAAATATTTGAAAGCACATTTACTTCTCAAATAAAAAAATGAATAAACCAGTAACCTTGTTAGGTATAGTATGTATGGGGAAAGATTTTTATACTGATGTGTTGCAGCAATGCAACTTCATTTTTGTCTACTTCTCTTATCACGACAGATATTGATGTTTTCATTCCTGATATCCTTTTCCCTCTAAAATATTTGATCTGTATTTTTCAATCCTGTCCATTCTTGTTTTGGATTGTTTGGCCTGAGCAATAAAAATATGATACCCTCTTTGTCGGCCAGGCGTCAATGCTGCAAAAGCTTTTTGCAAAGCAGGGTCTGCTTTGAATGCCTGTAACAATTCTTCGGGCAGTTCTAATGTCTTTTTTTCTTTTTCAGGAAGCTTTTTACCGGAACTTTCCAATTCAATGGCTTGATGGATCAGTTCTTTGATTGCGAATTGATTTGCTTTTATGTCGTTAGCCTGATGAAAACGGATCTGTCTTGCTGTTTGTGAATTTTCGCCAGGTGCAACGAGAATGGATGTTTTGTCTTCCAGTAAAACTCCTTTGAAAAACATCAATGCAAAATACTGTCTGAAGGCCTGAATCATGATCACATTGTTTCCGTTCAGGGTATAGCAAGGGAATCCCCATTTGGCTTCCTCCTTAAGGGAACTTTTTAGTAAAATGGACCTCAGTGCTGTTAATCCTTCATTCCATTGCAAGGCTTTACAGGAAGGAGTATTCCATTGGGAACAGCGTCCGCATCCTTTCTTGAAAAAATCATCAACGTTTCTGATCATTCCAGCAATTTACTATGAAATGGCCTTGTAATCTTATCAGATATTTTTTGATGTAAACTTTAAATGTATTAACTTTGTAATACAAAGTACTTTTAAAAATGCAAAATATACGACAGGAAAAGCAACTCGAAGCACTACAGAGCATACGCAACTTGATGGAACGAACCTCACGATACCTGCCCCTGAGCGGCAAGGCCGGAGTAATCATCGGATCGCTTTCCATCGGTTGCAGTCTCGTTGTAGATGCCTATATCAATGTCAATTTGGAAAACCTGACTCAATTGCTGTTCTTGTTCGGATCACTTTTTCTTGTTTCCCTCCTGATAGAAATTGTGATGGCAGAGCAAAATGCAAGGAGAAAAAAAGTGCCGGCTTGGGATCCTGTTGCGAAGAGATTTCTGATCAATCTCTTCATTCCACTTTTAGCAGGCGGGGTATACGCTTTCGCCCTGATACAGCAGCAACAATTCAACATGGTATTACCGGCTACGCTGGTTTTTTACGGACTGGCGCTCATCAATGCCAGTAGATATACCATTGAAGAAATTCGTTATCTGGGACTGGCAGAACTCTTAATTGGCCTGCTCTCTTCCTGCTTCCCGGCATATGGACTGCTGGCATGGGGACTTGGATTTGGTGTACTGCATGTAGTTTATGGCATCATCATCTATTTCAAACACGAGAAGTGAAAATAGTCATTGACGAACTGAACAAGGCTTTCGAAAGTCGCATTCGGCTTGGTATCATGTCTGTATTGGGTGCCAGCGAAGCAGCTGACTTCAATACGCTGAAAACTGCACTGGAGATCACCGATGGTAACCTGGCCAGTCACCTTGGAGCCTTGGAAAAACTCAATTACGTCAAAGTGAAAAAGCAGTTCATCGGAAAAAAACCCAATACTTCCTATTCCATAACCTCATCAGGCCGTAAAGCATTTTCGATGCATCTAGATGCCTTAGAAAAGTTAATACGGCAATCCTCTTAATTAAAACCTTAACAATCATCATGGAACAACTCATTGTTGAAAATCTTCACAATCCTGAAAAACTGGAAAGTCTTTATCGATCTGAACGTTCGCAATTTAAAAAGGCATTTGATCATATTTATGTTGACCATCAGCATGAACCCTCAGTTAAATTTTGGCAACAAAGACTGCATTACAGTAAACACCAAACGGTCATCCATGATAAAAAAGAAATAAACCTGATTCTGATAGTAGCCATCATCTCTGGCATCATCGCCAATCTTCCGAAACTACTGGGTATGGAGACTGATGTTTTTCTGCAGACCAACATAGGGTTTGTTGTATTTCCCATGCTCATGGTCTATTTTGGATGGAAGAATAACATCACCCCACAAAAATTGATTTTGCCGTTGATCGCAGTTATTGCATCAGCATTCTATATCAATCGCATACCGCAAAATGAGGGCAGTGATACTTTTATTCTTGCAGTCATTCACCTGCCTATATTTTTATGGTCATTGCTGGGATATACTTTTGCCGGAACTGATGAAAAAAATCTTGGCGCAAGAATTGAATATCTCAAGTTCAATGGTAATTTTCTTGTGATGACAGCAGTCATCATGCTTTCCGGATTTCTTTTCACCGCCATCACCATTGGCCTGTTTGAGATCATCGGTATGAATATCGGAGAGTTTTATGGTGAATACATACTTACCTGGGCTTTGCCCGCTGTTCCGATCGTTTCTACCTATTTGGTACAGAAAAACCCTCAGTTGGTGAACAGGATCTCACCCACGATTGCCAGGATCTTCACCCCCATCGTACTCGTCACCCTGGTTATCTTTCTGATTGCTATGGCCGCTGTTGGTAAAAATGTATATGACGACAGAAACTTGCTGGTGGTCTTCAATGCGCTGCTGATCGGTGTCATGGCCATCATCCTTTTTTCCATCACGGAAGCGGCAAAAGGACAATTGCATCGTATTCAATTATTTTTCCTGATCACACTCTCAATCCTTACTGTGATAGCCAATGGTATTGCGCTTTCAGCCATATTGTTTAGATTGTTTGAATTTGGAATCACCCCTAACCGTATTGCAGTATTGGGCGCCAATCTGCTGATCTTTCTTCACCTGATCTGGGTAGCAAGAACCCTTATCCAGCGATGGAACGGACAACAGGAGATTACCGCAGTAGAAAAAGCTATTGCACGGTTTCTGCCAGTTTATGCCATCTGGACAGCTGTGGTGACCTTTGTTCTGCCAGCAGTCTTTGGCTTTCGCTAAATACGTCCCGATGGATTGATTTTTGCAATTTATTCATTGAAATAAGCAATTCAACCTGGCCATAGTATTGTAATTTTAAAAAAAATAATATGGCCAGGTTTCAATTGAAAGTGAACGGTAAGTCCCTATCCGTTGATGTGGACCCAAATACACCCATCCTATGGGTTCTCCGTGATCATCTTAACCTTGTGGGCACCAAATACGGTTGTGGCATTGCTGCGTGCGGTGCCTGTACCATTCATTTGAACGGTGTTGCCGTTCGTTCCTGTTCGTTGCCTGTTTCCAGTATTGGAAGTGGTGCCATTACAACCATAGAGGGGATCTCACAAGCGGCTGACCACGCCCTCCAAAAAGCCTGGGAAGAACATGATGTACCGCAATGCGGTTATTGTCAGGCCGGTCAGATCATGACAGCTGCTGCACTATTGAAACGTAAACCCAAGCCTACCGATAAAGAGATTGAGGATGCCATGAATGGAAACCTCTGCAGATGCGGAACCTATCTCAGGATCAAAGCAGCCATCAAGACCGCATCAAACCAACTTTAAAATCAATAACATGACAACTCATCATAGTTCATTCAACAGGAGATCATTCCTCAAAGTTACCGGTATCACCGGTGGAGGTTTATTGCTCAACTTCAGCTGGCTGGCCGGTCATGCTCTGACATCCGAAGAAATGGAAACCATGCCCGCAGAATGGTTTGAATTGAACAGCTACATCAAGATTGCTGCGGATGGTGCAGTGACCCTGTATTCTGCCAATCCTGAATTCGGTTCCAACGTGAAGACTTCCTTGCCCATGATTGTGGCGGATGAATTGAATGTAGACTGGAAAAAAGTAACCGTAGAGCAGGCTGATTTTTATCCCAAACGCTACAACCGTCAGTTCACAGGGGGAAGCCAGGGTATTCGTCAGGGTTGGAAACCCTTGCGCACTGCAGGTGCCGCAGCACGTCAGATGTTGCACGAGGCTGCTGCTCAGAAATGGAGTGTGCCTGTTGCGGAGATCAGCTCCGCAAATGGTGTGTTGCAACACAAGCCTTCCGGCAAATCAGCAAGTTTTGGAGAGATGGCTGCACTGGCGGCAACACTGCCTGTACCCAAGAACGTGGTATTCAAAAAAGAAAGCGATTTCAATATCATCGGTACATCCAAAAAGAATGTTGATATCAAAAAGATCATCACCGGCAAACCGCTATTTGGTATCGACCATAAAGTTCCAGGCATGTTGTATGCCATGATCGTACATCCGCCTGCATTTGGTATGCGACTGAAATCAGTTGATGCAGCTTCCGTGAAGTCCATGCCAGGCATCAAGGATGTATTTCCCATCAAGATCATGAATGACGAATACCTCAGGAATTTCTTTGATACGGCAACTTTCATTGAAATGGTTGCTATCGTGGGTAATTCTACCTGGGAAGTGATGCAGGCGAAGAAAAACATCAATGCAACATGGGAAGTGGCTCCAGAGTCACAGTTCAAGACACCCGGATTTCAGGGTAATCCTCCTCAGGTGCAAACCATACCTGCAGGTTTGGAAAGTACCGAAGGTCATCGCAAGGTGTTTGAAGAGATGCGCAAGAAACCCGGTAATATCGTCAGAAAAGATGGCAATCCGGAAGAGGCCTTCAGCAAAGCGCACAGAATCCTTGAACGAACCTATACATGTCCCTTCCTGGCACACAACACCATGGAGCCTGTTAACTGTTTCGCCCATGTTACCAAAGACAAAGCAGTGATCTATGGACCTACACAGGCGCCCGAGTTCATCGTGGGTACGATTGCAGACCGACTCGGTATGCCCAAGGAAAACATACAGATCAATCTGGCGAGAATGGGTGGTGGCTTTGGTTTGAGGGCTTACAGTCATCATATGGTGGAGGCTGCAGTCATCTCACAAAAAGTTGGCGCACCGATCAAGATGTTGTACACCAGGGAAGACGACATGACCTATGGCATTTACAGGCCAACCTATACTGCTACCTACAGAGCAGCGTTGGATCAGCAGAACAACCTGCTTGCGTTGCATGTGAAGGCAGGTGGTATTCCTGAATCTCCAATACACCAGAACCGTTTTCCTGCCGGGTCGATTGATAACTATCTGGCAGAGAGCTGGGAGCAGAAATCGAATATCACCATCGGTGCTTTCCGTGCTCCGCGCTCCAATTTCATCGCCAGTGCAGAACAATCCTTTTTGGATGAGCTGGCGGAAACGATGGGTAAAGATCCCATTGACTTCAGGCTTGAATTGCTGAAGCGTGCCATGACCAATCCGGTAGGCAAGAACAACGATTATGATGCCAAGCGATATGCAGGTGTATTGGAACTGGTGAAAGAAAAATCAAACTGGAACAGCAAATCAGCAACTGGAACACACAAAGGTGTATCTGCTTATTTCTGTCATAATTCCTATGTTGCCGAAGTGGTGGAAACATCAATAAAAGACAAGAAGCTTGTTGTAGAGAAAGTGGTGGCAGCTGTAGATTGTGGCATTGTGGTGAATCCCGATGCCGCCATCAACATGGCAGAAGGAGGTATTGTGGATGGCATAGGTAATGCTTTGTTCGGTGAATTGAGTTTCAATGAAGGTGTGCCCGATAAATCAAACTTTGATCAATACAAAATCATTCGTCAGAAAGAAGCACCGAGATCCATTGATGTTCACTTCGTAAAAAATGGAATGGAACCCACTGGATTGGGTGAACCCCTGTTCCCGCCTGTCTTTGCTGCTTTGGCC
>JBKCOY010000015.1:0-9485 GCA_046309555.1 Chitinophagia bacterium | reverse complement strand
TCCCATACCGAACAGAGCAGTTAAGCCCCTCATGGCCGATGGTACTGGGATTCGTCCCGGGAGAGTAGGTAGGTGCCATATTTATTAAACCCCACTTTTGTGGGGTTTTTTTTTGCCTTCTCTTCCCCAAATTTCTATTTTCATAGATGATGCTGAAAGGAATATTCGCGTTGCCTGCTACGATGCTCTTGATGTTGTTACTTGCTGCAAACTTTCCAGATAAGCAAGCAATACAGATCTTTACTTTATCTGGACAGGCTCAAGGAACCACATTTGTTATACAATACACTGCTGTTCATCCAATGATTTCACATGATGAAATCAGGCAACTGCTCAACCAACTGGATTCATCACTCTCTCAATACAAGACTTACTCTCTTATCAACCAATTCAATACTTCTGCCACCGGCATTCTTGCGGATGCTCATCTAATCAACGTGGTAAATAAAGCCCTTCAAATTTCCAGAGCATCTGATGGCGCTTTTGATATTACCGTCAAACCATTGCTGTCACTATGGGGCTTCAACACCACAGCCCTTAAAAAAATTCCTTCATCAGACCGAATTCGACAAACCATGAGCGCTGTCGGATATCAAAAAATTCTGATCAAGGATTCAATGCTCACTAAAACTATTCCCTCCCTGGCCATAGATTGTGATGGTATAGCCCAGGGATACAGTGTTGACAAAATAGGAGAGTTGTTACAAATGAAAGGCATCCATCATTACCAAATAGAATTGGGTGGAGAAGTACTTGTAAAAGGAGTCGCCCTGAATAACCAACCCTGGAATACCAGCATTGATATGCTTAATGGCCAACATCAGCAACAGGAAAAGATTTTGCATCTAAACGATGAAGCAGTTACCACCGCTGGAAGTTTTTCAAAATTTTCAAAACTGGAAGGTAAATATTTTGGTCACATCATAAACCCTCGGAATGGTAAACCCATTGATAATGGAATGATTTCTGCTACAGTTATCTGTGAAGACGCCATGACGGCAGACGCACTGGACAATGCTTTCATGGTCATGGGATATAAACAAGCCATGAACTATGTCAGAGAGAAAACGAAAATGGGCCTCTATATTACCTATAGGACCCCTGACGGCAGCTTAAAGGATACTGCCAATGCATATTTTTTGAAGAAAATCAGCCCTTTTCCTGCGGCTTCGCCTCACTGGCAATAAGCTTTCTGCCCATCACATCAGTTTCATGAAGCGATGAGATGGCATTTTGGGCTTCCTCATCATTGGGCATCTCTACAAATCCAAAGCCCTTGCTCCTGCCTGTCATCCTGTCCATAATGACCCTGGCAGAACTTACGGTTCCAAAGGGTGTGAACAGCTGCTCTAGCCCTTCATTGGTAAGCTTGTAATTGATGTTTCCTACGAAAATATTCATGGTGCAAGGTTTGATTCTATTGCAGAACAATACAATTTAGTGAAAAGTTCAGCAAATCACCCTTTTTTTGGTGTTTTCAAGTCTTTTTGGCGCTTTTTATACAGATCATGCCTGAAATTCAAGTGTCCAGACTGGTCCACAAAGGCAGTGAGGTAAACAATATTCACTGGTATTTTATCCTTGATCACAATCCTCTTTTCTTTTCCTGAACCAGTAAGTTGATGAATCCTGTCAATATTTCCCCATTCAGTCCCCTGCAAACAAAAGAAAGCGAGTTGGTGGGGCTCCGCAACCCTGATACAACCATGACTGAATGCCCTGATCTCTCTTTCAAAAAGTTGCTTCGCAGGGGTATCGTGCAAATACATGTGATATGGATTTGGAAAAATAAATTTAATCCTGCCCAGGGCATTGTCATCGCCTGGTTTTTGCCGTAAGCGCACCCCCAGCCATTCCATGTGATTCCTTTCCAGAAAGAAGGGATCCCTTCTGATCTCTGGCAATATCTCTTTTTGTAGAATACTGTTGGGTATATCCCAGTAAGGATTAAATACCAACTCTTCCATTTGCGCACTGAACACTGCCGTGGGATCTGCAAGTTTTCCTACAACTACTTTGCAGGAAAATCCATGGCCACTGCTGTCGTTGGCATAGAGCATGAAGGCAGGTATATTGATGACTATAGACCGCTGATCTATCCGGTTTTTCCAGCTATTCGTTGCCGTCAAATTCGCAAGGATCATGTTAATTCTTTCTGATACAGGAGTATTGAGCTCCCGTATCGACGCCTTGCCAATGATCCCATCTGCAGTCAGTCCGTGATGGAACTGATAATGCTTAACCAACCGTTCCAGCGTTTCATCAAAAACCGTATTCGCAATATCATTGGGGTAACCTTGTTCGGAGAGACATTTTCTTATTTGTATCACACTGCTTCCGCTATCCCCTTTCTGAACCCTCCTAAGCCAATGGCTGACTTTGCCCCATCCTCCTGCTTTCTCAATTTTTTTCAATTGTAACATCGCTGAATCCAGCAACCGTGATTGAGCCGGGAGCGACATCTGTTGACATGCTTCTGCCAAAATTTGTTCGGTTGCAACTCTTGCATTCATTTCCAGGGGCAAAACCTGTTTTGTCCATAATAAAAGTTGAATCCAAACAACGGCAAATACCATTCTGCAAGATTAACCTACCCGGGTATCATATCAGATTCACTTTGACATTTAATTCACCAGATCTGTGATTGCATAAAAAAAGCCCCCTCGTTTGAGGGGGCCAGATCATTATTTTGCAGAAACTTATTCAGCTACGATCTCTAAAGCGATCTCAGTTTCGTTTCCGTTACCAAAATCTACTTTTGCCTTGTAGCTTCCCAGCTCCTTGATCTCATCGATCAGGTGAATACGGCGACGATCAATTTCGTATCCCTTTTGTTCACGAACCGCTTTGGCAATCTGAACTGTAGTGACACTACCAAAGATCTTTCCACTGGTGCCAGTTTTGGCTCCAATGGTTACAGGACCTTCCTGCAATGCTGCGATAACCTTGTTGAGCTCGGCAAGCATTTTATCCTCTTTCTTCTTGATCTGCTTTAAGCGTTCTTCAAGTTGCTTGAGGTTGGAAGGAGAAGCCTCTACCGCCATTTTCTGGGGAATGAGGAAGTTGCGGGCATATCCGTTCTTAACGGTAACGACTTCGTTCGCTCCGCCCAGATTGTTTACGTCCTGAATCAAAATGATTTGCATAGTCTTTGTTTTTAAAAGTTTTTCCAACTCCAATCCCAGGTGTCGGGACTGTCACACCTTGCGGTGATTAGGTTGAAGGTCCTACTTCAACAGATCGGTTACATAAGGCAAGAGAGCCATTTGACGGGCACGCTTGATGGCTTCGGAAACCTTACGCTGATACTTGAGTGAGTTTCCTGTAATACGGCGGGGCAACATTCTGCCTTGCTCATTCAGAAACTTTTTCAGGAATTCAGCGTCCTTGTAATCGATGTAACGGATGCCATATTTTTTGAAACGGCAGAATTTCTTCCTTGGTTTCTCGGTCTTGATGGCCGTTAGGTATTTAATTTCATTCGCTTTTGCCATGATATTAAGCCTCCACTGCTTTTTCGTTACCTGTTGATACACCACTTCTCTTTCTTGTGTTGTACTCGACGGCGTATTTATCGAGTTTGATCACAATGTGACGGAGTACCTGCTCGTCACGCAGGAGCTGAATCTTCAGCTTTTCATTCATGTCGGATGGCGCTACATATTCCATAACCCAGTAGATACCCGTGGTTTTCTTCTGGATAGGGTAGGCCAGTGATTTCAGCCCCCAGGGGTTGCTATGCACGATGGATCCACCGCCAGCAGCGATGAATTCGGCATATTTTTTCTGAGCTGACTTGAATTCGTCCTCGCTCAGAACAGGGGTAAAAATCACCATCAATTCATAATTTTGCATAAACCCTGTATTTTTTTGATTTGATAATGGGGGGCGAAGGTAAGCATTTCCCTGCTTCCCGCGGTATTTTTCTGAGGTTTTATTGAGTTTTTTCGTCAGATTTTCAAGGGATTATCGTGTCAACCTGTCATTTTCCCACTTTGGCATTGGATTTGGGAGATCAGGACAAAAATATGATTATGCAAAAGGGACAAATACGTGTTCAAACGGAGAACATTTTTCCGATCATCAAAAAATTCCTTTACAGCGATCACGACATTTTTTTGAGAGAACTGATCGCCAACGCTGTTGATGCTACCCAAAAGCTCAAAACCTACTCCAGCTCTGGAGAAGCCAAAGGTGATCTGGGAGAACTCAGGATCGATGTGGTGCTAGACAAAGAAGCCAAAACACTTACTATTTCAGACAGGGGTATTGGCATGACATCAGAGGAAGTAGACAAATACATCAACCAGGTCGCATTTTCCAGTGCAGAAGAATTCCTGGAAAAATACAAGGGTCAGAATGAAGCCAATGTCATTGGTCATTTCGGGCTTGGCTTCTATTCTGCTTTCATGGTGAGTGAAAAAGTACAGCTCAGTACCCTTTCCTACAAAGAAAACAGCGAAGCAGTAGTATGGGAATGCGATGGGAGTCCGGAATTTACTCTCCAGCCCACTGAAAAGCCTGAGAGAGGCACTTCCATAAAACTCTTCATCAACGAAGAGAGTGCAGAATTCCTTGATAGTTATCGGATCAAAAACATTCTAGAAAAGTTCTGCAAATTCTTGCCTGTTCCCATCTTCTTTGAAGAAAAGCAAATCAATACAACCGATCCAGCATGGGTGA
This sequence comes from Chitinophagia bacterium, assembly GCA_046309555.1. Classification (GTDB taxonomy): domain Bacteria; phylum Bacteroidota; class Bacteroidia; order Chitinophagales; family Chitinophagaceae; genus Pollutibacter. Next base: position 4,802 of record JBKCOY010000015.1, on the reverse strand, counting down.
AGAAGCCGGCAGAACTGGAGAAAAAAGATTACGAAGAGTTTTATAAATCATTGTATCCTTTTAATGAGACCCCACTGTTCTGGATACACCTGAATGTAGATTATCCTTTCGCCTTAACAGGTATTCTTTTTTTCCCTAAGATCAAGCAATCTTACGAGATCCAAAAAGACAAAATCCAACTCTATTCCAATCAGGTTTTCGTTACCGATGAGGTAAAAGACATTGTGCCAGAATTTCTGATGCTATTGCAAGGTGTGATAGACTCTCCCGATATCCCCCTAAACGTTAGCAGGAGCTATCTTCAGGGAGATCCCAATGTAAAAAAGATCAACAATCACATCACCAAAAAGGTGGCCGATAAGCTTGATGAGATCTTCAGGAATGAGCGAAAGGAGTTTGAAGAGAAGTGGGAAAGTCTTGGTCTTTTTGTGAAGTATGGTATGATGACTGATGAAAAATTCAGGGAAAAGGCAGACAAGTTTCACATCATGCAGGACGCCGGTTCTGGTCAGTTTTATACACTCGAAGAATACAGGCTGGCTGCAGAAACCTTGCAGAAAAATAAGGATGGTAAACTCGTGATTCTCTATGCCACCGATCCTGTTCAACAAGACGCATACATCAAAGCTGCAGAGGGGAGAGGATATAAAGTAGTAAAGATGGATACGCTGGTGGATGCCTCTTTTATCGGACAAATTGAATCGAAATGGGAAAATGTTCAATTCACCAGGGTAGATGCCGATATTACAGACAACCTGATCGACAAGCAGGAAGAAAGCAAATCAGTATTATCCAAAAAAGAAGAGGAAGCACTCAAAGGTCTATTTGAATTTAAAGTAGACAATCTCACCTTGAATGTAGAAGTAAAGGGTTTGAGTGCAGATGCACCGCCGGTTGTAGCCACACGCCCCGAATTCATGAGAAGGATGAAAGACATGGCATCCATGAGCGGACCAATGGGAAGCTTCTATGCCAACATGCCCGACGAAGTGACCCTAACCGTAAATGGCAACCATGGCATTTATGGTTCTATCCTTAACCTGAAAGAAAAAACTGATCAGGAAAAACAAATCAGGAATCTTGCAGACCTCGCACTGCTTTCGCAAGGGATGTTGAAAGGCAGTCAGCTCACTGCTTTTATCGACCGAAGTGTTGAGTTGATGAAAGAGGGTGTTGCAACAAAATAGTCATCAGCAGAAAGGGATCCTCAGGGATCCCTTTTTTTACAGACTGCTTTTGAAGTCGATCACTTTCATCTGAAGACTTGTTTGGTTATTGTAGTGGTTCTCCTCCAGCGTGAATACAATATCCAGCAAGCGATCATTTGAAAGGGATAAAAATTTTTCAGCCATGTTAAAGCCGATCCCCTGAAATCTTGTGCCATCCTTTTCTACTTCAAATCTGACATGATCATTTTTAACGATTCTGGAACCAGTATTCTGAAGTTGTTGCATGCAAAAAACCGGTCGGGGATTTTCTGGTCCAAAGGGTTCCATCTGATCCAGAATCTTATAGAACGACGGGGTAAGATCTTTTGGTTCCACCACAGCATCAACAATAATTTCCGGAATCATTTGATCATCAGAAAGAATCCTGGAAGCTATTTCATCCAATTTTTGGGAGAATATATTCAAGGAATCTTCTTCTAGCGTCATGCCTGCTGCAAAATAATGTCCCCCAAAAGCCTTGAGCAGATCACTGCATTCGTCCAGGGCATCATGGATATTGAATCCAGGAATACTTCTTGCACTACCCGCCCAATATTCACCGCTTTTGGTCAGCACTACAGTGGGTTTGTAATATCGGTCCAGTAATCTGCTTGCTACAATTCCGATCACACCTTTGTGCCAATGTGGAGCAAAAACAACTGTTGATTTTCTGTAAGCAAAACTGGCATCTTTTTCAATGATATCAATAGCCTCCTCCGTAATCCTGGCATCGGCTTCTCTTCTTGAGCTGTTGTCGGTTTGCAGAATGATGGCCAGTTCTTTTGCTTTTTGGTTGTCTTTTTCTATAAACAGTTGAACAGCTTTTTTGGCATCATCCATCCTTCCAGCGGCGTTGATTCTTGGGCCAATCATGAAGGACAGATTTCCTATGGTTACTTTGTTTTTGGTACTGCTCAACTCCATGAGTGCTTTGATGCCGGTGGAAGGATTTTCATTGGCTTTTTGAATGCCGTGAAAGGCCAGTATTCTGTTTTCGCCGTTGATCGGAACAATATCAGCCGCAATAGCAGTGGCAACCCATTCCAGATATTGGAGATGAGCGCTGTCTGGCAATGCCAGTTGTTTGCACAATGCTTGTATAAGTTTATATCCCACTCCGCATCCGCACAATTCTTTGTAGGGATAGTGGCAGTCAGTCTGTTTGGCGTTTAGGATTGCCACAGCTGCCGGCATTTCATTTCCCGGCAAATGATGGTCGCAAATGATGGTATCAATTCCCTGTTCTTTGGCGGTCAACACGAGTTCAACCGATTTGATTCCACAGTCCAGTGTTATCAACAGATTAAATCCTTTGTCAGCAGCGTATGCTATGCCCTGAGAAGAAAGTCCGTAGCCTTCTTTGTATCTGTTTGGGATATAATAATCCAGGTGAGCAGTTGGCTTTAGTTTTTTTAGAAAATCATACAGCAATGCAACAGAAGCAGTTCCATCCACATCATAATCTCCGTAAACGAGAATCGATTCATTGTTTTTTAATGCGTTGATGATACGCTGAACGGCAACATCCATATCCTTCATCAGAAAAGGATCATGTCCGTCTTCAAGTGAAGGCCTGAAGTATTTTTTGGCTGCTTCATAGCTGTGTATTCCTCTTTGGGCCAGTATTCCACAAAGTGCGGGGTGGATGTTCAGTTCCTGCACAAGCGACTGCTGCTCTTTTCCCGGGGCCTCCAGGAATTTCCATCTTTTCACTATTGGACGCATGTTATTTTTTTCTTTCCGTGGTGAATTTTACCAGAGCGGAGAGCGATTCTTTTTCCGGAACATCAGGAAATGAATTGAGCAGATCAAGTGCTTTTTCTTTATAACCCAACATGATTTTTTCTGCGTATCCGATTCCTCCGGCGGCCTTCACTTCGCTTATTACTTCTTCAATTTCTGCTTTACCCTTGTATTTGTTTTTCAGAATGTAAATTATTCTTTTCCTTGAAGAAGCTGATATATTGTTCAGCGTGAAAATCAACGGTAAGGTGAGTTTTTTTTCACGGATATCATTGCCTGTGGGCTTGCCAACATCTTCTGTGCCATAATCAAACAGATCGTCTTTGATCTGAAAAGCGATGCCTGCGTACTCTCCAAAAAGTCTCATTTTTTCTGTCAGCGTTTCATCCTGGCTGGCTGAAAATGCTCCCGCTGCACAGGCGGATGCCAGGAGGGAAGCAGTTTTGTTGCGTATGATGTTGAAATAATCCTCTTCTGTGATATTGAGTAGCCTTGATTTTTCCAGTTGGAGAAGCTCTCCTTCGCTCATTTGCCGGACCGCATCGGAAAGTATTTCCAGGATTTTAAAGTCTTTGTGCTGTAACGACAAAAGCAGGCCTTTTGCCAGCAGGTAATCGCCCACCAGAACTGAAGCTTTGTTTTTCCACAACGCCGAGAGTGAAAAGAAACCCCTTCTTTCGCCGGCTTCATCCACCACATCATCATGAACAAGGGTAGCGGTGTGCAGCAATTCTACTACAGAAGCTGCCCTGTAGGTACTTTCGTTGATCCCACCGCATAGTTTAGCGGAGAGCATGACGAACATGGGTCGCAACTGTTTTCCCTTGGTCCGGACAATATATCTTAGAATTCTGTCGAGGAGTGGGATATGGCTGTGAACGGCATTTTTGAACAGGGTTTCAAATGCTTTGAGTTCTTGCTCTATGTTCAGTGTGGCGGGAGACATTTTGGGATGGCGAAATTACGCAAATATTACCATCAGTTTCCATGTAATGGATGAACGAAGCTAATCGCTTGAAAATGATTGAAGTAAATAAAACCGGGATTTAGTAATAAATTGAGAAAATTTGCGTTATTTGTTTGAAAATTAAAACATTATCTCTAATTTTGTTGAACTTGGGCAAACCATTTCCCAAAATCATTCATCTAACAAACAAACTTATGACTATCAAAAAGTCCCATTTCATTCTTGGTTTTTTGATCCTGGTTGCATCTGCACAGGCCCAAATCTCCACAACGGGTGGTTCTGAGTGGAAAGATTCATCTTTGATACCACCATCAAGGTTGGCGCAACACAATGAATTCCTGAACAACCAGTACACTTTCCCCGCTAAACCGAGGAACCAGTGGGAGCTTGGTCTGAAAGTGGGTTCTCCTACCATCAATGGAGATGTCAACAGTAGATTTCCAAACTTCGGTTTTGGCATACATGTACGCAAGTCAATTGGTTATATCGTTTCTCTTAGGGCCGAATTCAATCACGGAACTGCTGCAGGCTTGAATTGGAAGGATAGTTACAACTACATGAGCAATCCAGCTTGGAGAGATAATGGATACAATGGTAACAGGCGTACTTATACTGGTGTAGGTGCGCAAAATGTTGCATTGGTACCCGCTACTGACCGTGTTTTTTATAATTATAAGACAAATTTGAATGACCTTTCTGCTCAAATGTTGTTTAATCTGAGCAACATCAGGTTCCATAAGGCAGTCCCTAAGTTTGGACTTTATGCTATCCTCGGAACAGGGGTTACCTTCTATGAGGCCAAAGTAGACGCATTGAATGCCAGTGGTCAGAAGTATAACTTCAATAGCATTCCAGGTGGAACATGGGCAACCAGAAATAACACA
>JBKCOY010000014.1:0-7796 GCA_046309555.1 Chitinophagia bacterium | reverse complement strand
CATCACACTTATACATCACTTGTGCAGTGGCACTTAACACAGAGAAGCCATGGGCAAAACCCCTGGGAACCAACAACTGTTTTTTATTTTCGGCTGACAAACGGATAGCATAATGTTTTCCAAATGTGGGCTGATCTTTTCGCAGGTCAACTGCCACATCCAGGATTTCCCCTTCCAGTACCCTGACCAGCTTCGTTTGGGCATGGGGTGGTTTTTGGAAATGTAGTCCTCGGATAACCCCTCTGACAGAAGAAGACTGATTATCCTGTACCCAATGATAATACAAGCCTAAACCGGCATGTGTGGCATTATTGTAACTCTCAAAGAAATAACCGCGGTCATCACCAAACACCCTTGGTTCCAACACCAGCAAACCCTGAAATCCTGTTTCTGTTGCTTTCATATCAACGATCTGTATATTGGTTATGGTAATATTGCTGATAGGAACCTGAGGTGATATTGTTCACCCACTCTGAGTTGAACAAGTACCAATCTATTGTCTTCTCCAATCCCTCTTCAAACTGAAGTGAAGGGTGCCATCCCAATTCTTTGTTGAGCTTGGTGGCATCAATGGCATATCGCTTGTCATGACCGGCCCTGTCTTTTACATACGTGATCAATTTGGCACTTTCTCCTGGTTCACGATTGAGCTTTTTATCCATCAATCCGCAGAGTAACATCACGATATCAATATTTTTCCACTCATTGAATCCGCCGATATTATAAGTCTCTCCAAGTCTTCCCTTGTGAAAGATCACATCAATGGCTCTGGCATGGTCTTCCACCCACAGCCAATCACGAACATTGTCTCCCTTACCATAAACTGGAAGGGGCTTATTGTGAATGATATTGTTGATCATCAGTGGGATCAGCTTTTCAGGAAAATGATGTGATCCATAGTTATTGGAACAATTGGAAAGCACAACAGGCAAATCATAGGTATGGAAGTATGCTTTAACAAAATGATCTGATGATGCCTTGGATGCAGAATAAGGTGATCGTGGATCATAAGGTGTTTCTTCTGTGAAGAAACCGGTTTCACCAAGAGAACCATATACTTCGTCCGTAGAAACATGATAGAACAACTTACCTGATATATCGGTCCAGTTCTTCCTGGCTGCATTCAGCAGCACTGCTGTTCCGATTACATTGGTTTTTACAAAAGCCAGTGGGTCCATAATGGAACGATCTACATGGCTTTCTGCCGCGAGGTGGATGACACCATCAAATTGCTCTTTTATAAAGAGTTCGTTGATGAACGACTCGTCGGTGATGTCTCCTTTGACAAAACGATAGTTATCTGCTGCTTCTATGTCACGCAGATTTTCCAGATTACCAGCATAGGTCAGGGCATCTAAATTAACGATCTGGTAATCAGGATATTGATTCACGAACAGCCTGACCACATGGGAACCAATAAAACCGGCCCCTCCAGTGATCATAATTTTTTTTGCACTCATTACTTATTGAATTCTTTGGGTTGTTTAAATAGCTCTTCGTGAGGCAGTGATCGAAAATAATCATAGGTCACTTTCAATCCTTCCTGTCGTGATACTTTTGGCTCCCACCCCAGTATTTCCTTTGCCTTGGTGATATCTGGTTTTCTTTGTTTAGGATCATCAACCGGAAGTGGCTTGAAAATAATTTTGGTTTTGGCTTCAGTGAGTTTCAGTATTTCTTCGGCAAAATCTAATAAACTGATTTCAACAGGATTACCAATATTGACGGGTGAAGCATAATCACTCATCAGCAAGCGGTATATCCCTTCAATGAGATCATCTACATAGCAGAAGGAACGCGTCTGTGATCCATCACCAAAAACTGTAAGATCTTCCCCTCGCAAAGCTTGTCCAATGAACGCCGGCAAGGCTCTGCCATCATTGAGTCGCATACGCGGACCATAGGTATTGAATATCCTCACAATGCGGGTTTCCACCTTATGATAAGTATGGTAGGCCATCGTGATGGATTCCATGAAGCGTTTGGCTTCATCATAAACACCACGCGGACCAACTGGATTCACATTACCCCAGTACTCTTCTGTTTGCGGATGCACCAGTGGATCTCCGTAAACCTCAGAGGTGGATGCCACCAGTATCCTTGCGCCTTTCGCTTTGGCCAGGCCCAAACAGTTGTGGGTGCCCAATGCGCCTACTTTCAACGTCTGGATGGGTATCTTCAGGTAGTCGATCGGACTGGCGGGTGAAGCAAAATGCAGGATATAGTCGATCGGTCCGGGCACATGAATGAATTTGGTCACATCATGGTGATAGAATTCAAACTCTTTCAATTTAAAAAGATGTTCAATGTTTTTCAGATCTCCGGTGATCAGATTGTCCATTCCCACAACATCAAATCCTTCCTTGATGAACCTGTCGCACAAGTGCGATCCAAGGAAACCTGCTGCACCTGTGATCAATACTCGTTTATTGGCCATGAGAATCATTTTGGGTTACAGCGCTTCTGCCAATGCTTTCATAATGAAATCCGAGTTCTCGGATCGTGTCAGTATCGAATAGATTCCTGCCATCGAAAATGACTTTGTTTTTCATGTGCTTCACGATCTTGAGGAAATCAGGAGTTCTGAATTCATTCCACTCTGTTGCAATCAATAAGGCGTCTGCATCCTGCAAGGCATCATATTGGTTTTCTGCAAATTCGATCTGATCGCCCACCAACTCCTTTACATTTTTCATGGCTTCCGGATCAAAAGCAGTCACTGTGGCCCCCTCTGTCAGGAGCGCCTCGATCATATACAATGCAGGCGCTTCTCGGATATCATCCGTATTGGGTTTGAAGGCCAGTCCCCACAATGCAAATTTTTTACCTTTCAATTCACCGTTGAAATATGCTTTGATCTTCGGAATCAAATGTAATTTCTGACGCTCATTCACATCCATCACAGCATTGAGTATCTTGAAATCATAACCGACTTCAACTGAACTTTTAACGAGGGCCTGTACATCCTTTGGAAAGCAACTGCCCCCATATCCGATGCCGGGGAAAAGAAATCGCTTTCCGATCCTTGCATCACTACCGATGCCCAGTCTCACCATGTCTACATCAGCACCCATTTTCTCGCAGAGCTGTGCAATCTCGTTCATGAAAGTGATCTTGGTAGCCAGAAAAGAATTGGCAGCATATTTGGTGAGCTCAGCAGAGCGAATATCCATGAAGATGAGTGGATTGCCGGATCTTACGAAAGGCGCGTATAATTCATTCATCAATTTTTTGGCTCTCTCTGAATCTGTTCCAATCACTACTCTGTCCGGCTTCATGAAATCTTCCACGGCAACTCCTTCCCTTAAAAACTCAGGGTTGGACACCACGTCAAATTCCACTTTGCTATTTTCTGCAATGGCCTGATGCACTTTTTCTGCAGTACCCACGGGCACAGTACTTTTATCTACAATCACTGCATATTGGTCGAGGATCTTACCCAACTCCTTGGCAACGCCCAGCACATATTTTAGATCAGCAGATCCATCTTCTCCCGGAGGAGTTGGCAAGGCAAGAAAAAGAATCTTGGCATCTTTGATACCTGATTGTAGATCTGTAGTGAAATGCAGCCGCTCTTCTTTTAGATTTCTAAGAAAGATTTTCTCTAATCCGGGCTCGTAAATCGTGATCTCACCAGCAGAAAGTTTATCAACTTTTCTCTGATCGATATCGATACAGGTTACTTCGTTCCCGGTTTCCGCAAAACAGGTTCCGGTAACCAATCCAACATAACCAGTGCCTACAACTGCAATTTTCATTTGTTAGTGATTGACAAATTGTAAAACATGATAAACAATATGGTCCAGCTGCTCCTGATCCAATTCAGTATGAATGGGCAGGGATACAACTTTCTCAGTGAGCTGATCGGTAATCGGAAGATCAACCTCAGGTAAATGCAGAAAGGAAAACATTTTTTGTTTGTGTGCAGGCACAGGATAATAGATCATGGCCGGAATACCCTGGGTGGCAAGGTAATCAACCAATGCATTTCGATCGACACCATGTAGCTGTAAGGTGTATTGATGAAACACATGTGTATTACCAGTAGCAATATCCGGTGTTTTGATCTTTGGGTGATTAGCAAATGTACTTGTGTAAAATGCTGCCGCCTTCCCTCTTGCCTCGTTATACTCATCAAGCTTTTTAAGTTTGATATCCAAAACCGCCGCCTGTATGGTATCCAGTCTTGAATTACATCCCACCACATCATGATAGTAGCGCTTGCTTTGTCCATGATTGGCGATCATCCTGATTTTAGCAGCCAGCGCATCATCATTGGTGCAAATTGCTCCTCCATCCCCATAACATCCCAGATTTTTAGACGGGAAAAAAGAGGTGCAGCCTATATGTCCCATCGTACCCGTCTTGTGAACTGATCCATCTGAAAAGGTGATGGTTGCTCCAATGGCTTGTGCATTGTCTTCCACCACGTACAGGTTATGTTCAGCTGCAATTTTCATGATGGCTTCCATGTCAGCCGATTGGCCATATAAATGCACCGGAACAATGGCTTTTGTTCTTGGAGTGATAGCCTTTCGGATCGCTTCCGGGTCTACACAGAAAGTATCAGGATCCACATCCACAAAAACAGGTTTTAGTCGCAACAGTGCGATTACCTCAGTGGTTGCGATGTAGGTAAAGGAGGGCGTAATGATCTCATCACCAGGCTGTAAATCAAGGGCCATCATGGCTATCTGCAGAGCATCAGTGCCATTGGCGCAGGGAATTACGTGCTTTACCCCGAGATATTTTGACAAATGTTCTGAAAAAAGTTCAACAGGTTTTCCATTGATAAAAGCAGCATTGTCAATGACCTCATGAATGGCAACATCCACCTCGTTTTTGATGTGGGCGTATTGTCTTTTGAGATCTACCATTTGAATGGGAACCATGTTGCTGTAAATTGTGGGGCAAAGGTAATAAAATTGGGGTGATAAGCAGGCAGGTTGTAGCTTTGTTGTCTTATCCCCTCATATGCTGTTTTTCTATCATTTGCTCATGTTTGGCTTCTCTTTTTCCATCAGGTTGGCATCCTTGTGGAGTGAAAAAGCCCGACAATGGATCCGGGGAAGAGAAAGGATTTTTGAGCGGATGGCATCATCCATTGATCCTGCAAATGGGCCCATTGTGTGGATGCACTGTGCATCACTCGGAGAATTTGAACAAGGCAGAACAGTACTTGAATCCATAAGAAAAGAATATCCTCATTTTCGGATATTACTGACTTTTTTTTCTCCTTCAGGTTTTGAGGTAAGGAAAAATACTAAGCTGGCTGACTGGGTATTTTATTTACCGCTGGATGGAAAGAGAAATGCCAATCGGTTTTTGGACATAGTTCAGCCAAGCATGGCAATCTTTGTAAAATATGAATCCTGGTTTCATTATCTCTACGCCCTTCAAAAAAGAGATATCCCTTCCCTACTGATTTCGGCCTTCTTCAGAAAAGAACAAAACTTTTTTGGGATGATGGGCAGACTGCTTAGAAAAATGCTGGACCTCTATGATTTTATATATGTTCAGGACAAGATCTCTGCTGACCTGCTAAAACAATATGACATAAAAGCTCCTCATGCCATCGCCGGAGACACCCGATTTGACAGGGTGAATGAGCTGGCAATGCAGGAATTTCATCACCCAATCATTGAAAAATTTGTTGCCAATCACAACGTAATCGTAGCGGGCAGCACATGGAGGGAAGATGAGGAGTTGTTGCTGGCTTTGCATGAACAAAACCCAACATTGAAATTCATCCTTGCACCACACGAAGTCAATGAAGTACATATTGCAGCATTAAAATCAAAGTTCAAGGATGCAGTTTTCCTGTCTGCCCTTGAAAAGGATATGGAAATTGGAGAGGAAAATGTTTTGGTGATTGACTGTTTTGGCATGCTTTCAAAATTGTATCGTTTCGGAACGATCTGTTATGTTGGCGGAGGATTTAACAAGGCGGGTATCCACAATATTCTGGAAGCTGCAGCCTATGGGAAACTTGTATTCTTCGGTCCGAATCATCAACGAACTGCTGAGGCCGGGGAATTGATAAAAATTGGGGTAGGCTTTAGTATTTCAACCTCTCAAGACTTTGTAAAAGAGATTCAACACTTGATTTCAGATCAGGCAAGCCGACTGGCACTGGAGAAAAAGGCGGCGGATTTTGTAGAGAGTCGCACAGGTGCAACCAAACAGATCATGACACATGTTTCCAGAATCCTCAATTCTTTCCATTAGTTTTACAATCCATGTTCACCGAACCCAATCATATCAACCCCAAAGCCGGATGGATCGAAGTGGTCTGCGGATCGATGTTTTCCGGTAAAACGGAGGAGCTCATCAGAAGGCTCAAGCGTGCCAGGATTGCGAACCTGAAAGTTGGGATCTATAAACCAGAAATGGATGTGAGATATGACGCGGCAAGCATTGTATCGCATGATGAAAATACCATCGCTGCCCTTCCCGTTAAACATGCTCTTGCAATGTTAAATACTTATGAGGCCTTCGATGTCATCGGTGTGGATGAAGCTCAGTTTTTTGGCAAGGAGTTGATTGAAGTATGCGAGCAAATGGCGATGAATGGCAAACGTGTGATTGTAGCGGGGTTGGATATGGACTATACCGGAAAGCCTTTTGGTCCGATGCCTGAACTGCTTTCCATCGCCAATTACGTAACCAAACTGCATGCGATCTGTGTGAAGTGCGGAGGGATTGCCAGCTATTCGTATCGTATATCCATGAATACCGATCAGGTGGTGCTGGGAGAAAAAGATCATTACGAAGCCCGTTGCCGGAATTGTTTCAATCTTTAATTGATCAAGTTGCAAGCATCCAGACAATTCATCACACTGCTCCGGAAAGAATTTCTGCTAGAATCCAGACAGCAACATAGTTTCTATGGCGTAATGTTATACATCGCCTCAACTGTATTTGTAATTTATCTGACCATGGAAGATCCAGATGCCGAAACCTGGAATACCTTGTTTTGGATCACCCAGCTTTTCATTTGTATCAATGCTGTTGCTAAAAGTTTTTTGCAGGAATCCAGGGGGAGGATGCTCTATTATTACACCATCGCTTCTCCAGTTCAGTTCATGCTGGCCAAGTTGAGTTATAATGTTATCCTCATGCTTGTCATGAACCTGATCAATCTATTGCTGTACACTGCCCTCATGGGAGATCCTACTTTTTCATACGGACTTTTCATGCTCATCAGCCTGTTGGGAGCGATGGGATTGAGTTTGGTCTTCACCATGCTTGCTGCCATTGCCTCTAAGGCCATGCAGCAGGCTTCTTTGATGGCCATTTTGGGCTTCCCTATCATCCTGCCTCAGTTGCTTTTGCTGATCAGACTCTCCAAAACGGCTTTTTCAGAAGTATTCAGAAATGGGGTTCCCCTTCAACTGATCCTGCTATTGGTAGCACTCGACATCATGATTGTGCTATTATCACTGATTTTATATCCCTTTTTATGGAAAGATTAATCGAAGGGACTAATTTCGCACTTTGAAGCACTTAAAATCCTTGCCATGCGGATGACCTGGTGGAAAATTGCGGCCATAGTATTGCTGGTATATGCTGTTGCAGGAGGCTTATTGCTTCCCGTTCCCGAAAAACCATTGTTGGGAGAAACCATTCGTAATCTTTATTACCATGTGTGCATGTGGTTTGCCATGATGATACTCTTCACCACCTCTGTCATACATGCCATCAAATATCTGCGGAATGGAAATTTACTTCATGATACCAAATCCCGAACCTATGCAGCCGTAGGATCTTTTTTAGGAATATTGGGATATTCAACC
>JBKCOY010000013.1:0-7368 GCA_046309555.1 Chitinophagia bacterium | reverse complement strand
GCTTCGGACAACATGAGGTCTATTTTGATCTTGGGCGATCGACTGAAGGGGCAGGCAAAGGCATTGAATCAGCAAAAAAACAATGGTAATATTGGAAATATTATCAGTGCAGATCAAATTGGTCGTTTCCCCGATCAAAATATTGGTGATGCGTTAAAGCGTGTACCCGGTATCACCATGCAAAATGATCAGGGCGAGGCAAGGGATATCATTATCAGGGGTTTGGCACCCCAGTTGAACGCTGTGACATTGAATGGCACAAGAATTCCGTCGGCGGAAGGTGACAACCGAAGGGTGCAGATGGACCTTATTCCTTCTGATATGATACAGACGGTTGAAGTGAGTAAAACCCTGACACCTGACATGGATGCGGATGCAATTGGAGGAAGCGTAAATCTTATCACAAGACCTGCGCCAAACAAGTTTCGTTTTTCAACTACGATATCAGGCGGAAAAAATCAGATCAGGGATGGTAATATTTTTAATCTCTCAATGCTGGCTGGAGGTCGACTGTTCAACAATAAGCTTGGTATCGTGGGAGCTCTTACCATGAATGATAATAATTATGGAAGTGATAATGTTGAGGCGGTATGGGCTCAAGGTGCTCCCGGCTGGGTTTATTTGTCAGAGCATGATATCAGGAAATATGATGTCAAGCGTACGAGAAGAAGTTTCAACACAACAATAGATTATCGTTTCAACAAGAAAAATACTGTGACCCTCTCAGGAATGTACAATTGGAGAGATGATTGGGAAAATCGTTACCGTTTGCGCGTTACAGGTATATCGCCCCAATTCAGCAGTGGTCTGTTCACTGGTTACAGGGGTGAAGTAAGAGCCCAGACCAAGGGTGGGTTGGATAATGACAGGATAAAAGCACGCCGATTGGAAGAACAGATCGTGAAAACAGCGAGTGCAAAGGGAGAACATATTTTAGGGAAGGCTATTCTGGAATGGAGCAGTTCAGTTTCAAGAGCAAGTGAGTACAGACCAAATGAACGGTATCTGGAGTACAACAGAACCAATCAGTTTCTTAAAATGGATCTCGTTGATCCTTCCAGGCCTTATGTGACCACATTCTCTCCTCTTGGAGCTGCCGATTTGAATTTCAGGCGCCTTACAGAACAGTTCGGTGATGTTTATGAAAATGACTGGACAACTAAAATGAACTTGAAGCTGCCGTTTGTCTTGGGTAATGGACTTAACGGATCTTTAAAAATCGGAGGAAGATTCAGTGACAGGAGTAAGGAGAGGGTAAATGACTTTTATCGGTATACGCCAACTGCCGCAACCCTTGCACAGATGAAGACCATGAGTCAGGTAACTTATGCCAGTCAAAATGTTTACAATTTCCAGGCAGGTAGCAAATATCTTCCCGGTCCATTTGCTACTCCTGATTATCTTGGAAATACACAGCTTGATGGGAATGCTGGTTTTACAAAGGCGCAACGTAATGAGGAATTTCTGGCGCTGAATTATCGTGCAAAGGAAAAAATATCAGCTGCTTTCATCCGTTACGATCAGGAACTTTCTAAAGTAGTTTCAGTTATTGCAGGTATACGCTTTGAAGGAACCAGTGTAGATTATACTGGGAATAATGTTTTGAATGAAACCACATTGCAAGGAACAACCAGCCTCAAAAGTAATTACCTGAACATCCTACCCAGCTTCAACCTCCGTTATGAGCCAAAGGATGATCTTGTATACCGATTTGGTGTCACCACTGGTATTGCAAGACCTGGTTATTATGAACTTGTACCTTATAGGAATGTGTTGAGTGCTGATAATGAAATCACGGTGGGTAATCCGAATTTGAAAGCTACTGAGAGCGTTAATGTCGATGTTATGGTTGAAAAGTATTTCAAGAGCGTGGGAATTCTATCAGGGGGTGTATTTTTCAAAAAGTTGAAGAATTTTATCTATGTTTCTGTTGATCCAACCTATGACAGTCTAGATTTTCAGCGACAATATAATCCTGCGACAGGAGGAAATCCAATTCCTGCAGGAAGTAATTTCACCTACCGTACAAGTTTGAATGGCAATTCAGTTGATGTTTATGGATTTGAATTGGCGTTTCAGCGTCAACTTGATTTCCTACCAGGTTTCCTCAAGAATTTTGGGATCTTTGTCAACTATACCTATACCTTCAGTACTGCTGATGGTATATATAACATAGATGGTGTAAAAAGAGAAGGATTATCATTGCCAGGAACTGCACCACACATGTTCAATGCATCACTAAGTTACGAGACAAAAAAGGTGACTGCGAGAATTTCTGCCAACTATAGTGCTTCTTATATCGACGAGATTGGTTCCAGTTCCTTTTTTGATCGTTATTACGACAAGCAGTTTTTCCTCGACTTTAATGCTTCTTATGCTTTCACGCCTAAGATTCGACTCTTCACTGAGATCAATAACATCACCAATCAACCCTTGCGTTATTTCCAGGGAGAGAAATCAAGGACCATGCAATTGGAGTATTATAGACTTAGGGGTATTGTTGGCTTGAAGATGGATTTGTTTTAAATTGGTAGAATGAAATTTCATTCTATTGCTTTAGCAGTGCTTTTATGCACTGCCAGTATACAAATTCAAGCACAAGAGTTTGATGGAGGATATCGTGGTCAGCATATCATAAAACTCAAAACTCCCCGAAAGGCCATTAATTTTCTTGTTGTTGGTGATTGGGGACGTTCAGGTGAGTATTTTCAAAAGGAAACTGCTGTTCAATTGGGTAGGGCTTCTCATGACCTTGATGCTGATTGGATTGTTTCAACTGGCGATAATTTTTACCCCAAAGGTGTCATAAGTGTCAATGATCCTATTTGGAAAAGGAGTTTTGAGGACATATACAGTGCACACGCACTTATGATCAATTGGTATCCTGTATTGGGGAACCATGATTATGCCGGAGATCCACAGGCAGAGATTGATTATACCAAGGTTAGCCGAAGATGGAATCTGCCGGCACGTTACCATAGTTTTGAAAAGGTCAGTGATGATGGTGTAAAAGTTCTGTTTGTTTTCATGGATACATCCCCTTTTGAAAAAAAGTACTATAAGGATGAGGAAGAGCCATTCAGGACAAATATTCAAACGCAGGATACAACAGCGCAGAAGATTTGGTTGAGAAAAACGCTTGCTTCATCTGATGCCACCTGGAAGTTTGTGTTCGGGCATCATCCCCTTCATTCTGCCGGACCCCGCAATGGACTTACAAAAGATGTGGCAGCCAGCTTTTTGCCTGATTTTGAAAATGGCGGTGTAGATGTTTATATGGCTGGTCATGAACACAGTTTGCAGCATATTCAACTTGGAGCCAAACTTCATCAGTTTGTTTCCGGTGCCGGAAGTGAAGTAACTCCGGTTAAGGATGATGGAAAATCTAAATTTGCCAGATCTGCTCATGGTTTTTATACTGTTTCCATTAATAAAGATGGTGCCTTGTTTCAGGCGGTTGATCATGAGGGGAAGATCCTTTATGAGACTTTGCTAAAGAGATAAATGGGAATGCTACCACCCCGTCTCCAGACGCTCTGCAGCTCTGCCGCATCGGTCTGGATCCACCCCTCCTTGCCAGGAGGGGAGTTTTGAAAACATTCATTTAAATCACATCAATTAAAAAAAGTTTGTTTAGTAAATTAAAAGTCTATAATTTTAGTGGACTAATACACTGTCACGTGGCTGAAGGGAGAGGCAGAGGTCCACAAAACCTCCAATGGCGGTTCGACTCCGTCCGTGGCGGCTCTAAGGCTCACAGATTCTTTTGGGTAGAGAGGCTATCTGTTCAGATAGCCTTTTCTTTTTTTCTCGTCCATTTTTTCAATGGCGTAGCGCAGCATGGTACGGGGCATTTTTGCAACATGTCTATCGAGGAATGATTCTATTTCTTTCGGTTTTTTCTTCCACCCTTCCCGCAGCATCCAGCCGGTTGCTTTGTGCATGAGGTCATGTGGATGAGGAAGCATGATCTCTGCCAAAGCAAGGATATCGGTCACATCATTTTGCTTTCTGATGAAGTGCCAGGTAGCGACCACCGCAATCCTGTTTTTCCAGAGTGATTTTTCCTTTGCCAGTGTATACAAGATCTTTCTGTTTTTGTCGGCCAGCCATTGTCCGAGTATGATATGGGCTGTGGTATCCACCAAATCCCAGTTGTTCACGCTCTCTGCATTGGCAAGGTATAAATCGACCCACTCCTTTTCAGTACTTGTTTTTCTGGCTGTCTCGAATTTGTGACAAAGAATGAAAAGGGCAGTGAGTCTTTCTTCGTGATAAACAGATGCCAGCAATTCAAGAATGGTTTCTTTGGTGGTAGACGAAAAATGTTGCTGGGCAACCCTTCGCTGATCAGGTACCACTATGCCATGAAAGCGATCGCCATACCCATATTCTCCTTTTCCAGTTTTGAAAAACCTGGGAAGGAATGCTGCTTTCTCCTTGCTGGAAAGCTGTTTCAGGTCGCGGATGATCTCTTTGGCACTACCCACTATGCTGACAGTTTTTTCAGCGCCGCAACAAACAGATCCAGTTCTTCAAGTGATGTGAATACATTCGGAGTGATTCTGCAACCGAATACGTTGGCACCATCAATGGCTACAGTGAAGATCTTGTGTTCCTCCAGCAATCTTTTTGCCAGGTCTCCGGGTTTGATTCCTTCAATACCCACATTGGCAATTCCGCAGACACGCGTTGGATCGGCAGGTGTGTTGACGATGATCTTCGGATGGTTTCTAACACGGGAAGTCCAGTATTCCTGCAGGAAACGAAGCCTTGCTTCTTTGCGCTCAGCTCCGATCATGTTGTAATAATCGATCGAATCGGAAATGGTGAGATCAGTATGTGCGGGATGAGTTCCGGTATGGCTGATGCGCAGCATCTTGTAGGGATCTTTTTCCCATCCTACGATCAAAGGCCATATGTCCGGCATTTTTTCTTTTCTCACATACAATAAACCTGCACCCAGTGGTGTGCTAAGCCACTTGTGCAAAGAGCTGCCATAGTAATCGCAATTCAGATCTGATATTTTGAACTGAAAGTGTGCAACAGCATGAGCACCATCCACACATACTTCCACACCCTTGGCATGGGCCATGTCGCATATCTTTCTGATGGGCAGGATTTGTCCTGTTATGTTGATGATATGCGAAACCAATATGAGTTTGGTTTTTGGAGTGATGGCATTGGCATAGAGAGAAACAATCTCTTCGTCTGATGCAGGGTGATTGGGAACGGATATCATTTTGTTGATTACACCATATCGGTTGGCGACATGCTTCATGGCTTCGATGATCGATCCGTAATCTTGTTCCGCCATGATGGTTTCATCACCTGTCTGCCAGTGTTTTCCGGTGATGACGATATCGAGTGACTCCGTGGCATTTCGGGTAAGGGTCAGTTCATCCGCGGAACATCCCACCATGGCAGCAAGTTTTTCAATGACACGTTTCTTGTTTTCAACGGCGTTGTTTCGCATGTACCAGGATCCCTGATAATTTATCTCACGTACATGTCCAATGAATTTTTCAAGTAAGGGTTGCGGGATGAAATTATAATAGCCATTTTCGAGATTGATGTAGTCAGGCTTGAGGAGGTATTGGCTTCGAATCGATCTCCAGAATGCTTCATCACTTGCCAGCACATCGGATGGTATTGTTGCCTTAGACTGAAAAAGACTGGCCAGGGCATCTATACCCATGGCGCTGCCAATGCCTGTGAGGGCAGAGGTTTTTATAAAAGTCCGTTTGTTCATGAATTAAATGTAGGCAAATTATTTTGCCTGTAGATGCATCAATACAATACGTCAAACTTCACTTTGACTTCATTGTCGACTTGCTTCAGCATGAAGGAAGGCCTTTCAATCTTGAAGTCTTCCAGCAGGAAGATAAAATTACCGGTTACCTGTATATTGTTTTTAACCTGAGTTGAATTGGCTTTGAAGCTGATCTCTTTGTTTACGCCATGGAATTGCAATACCCCTTTCACGTCCAGCTCTCCTTTTTTAGTTTCGGTGATGGAAGTGGAATAGAAACTGATGTTTGGATATTTCAACGCTTCTACAACTTCTAACAGGTGGGCATCACGGTTGGAATTTTCTGAGTCAAATGCAGATACTTTGCTTACGATGGCTACTCTTTCTATTTTATTTTCAGTACCAAGTTGTACTACTCCATTAAGATCGCGTGAAATACCATCCCATGCATGCAACAGATGGTTCATGGAATAGGTGATGGAAGATTTCGTTTTATCTAGTGGCTTTTTGGTTTGGGCTAATAAAAAACCTGGTAAGAGCATTATAAAGAATAGGATACGCATAGGAAATGTTTTAAAATTTGATAGCGATAACTGCGGCGCCATAAGCAGCAAATGTTCCGAAGGCCACAGCCCGGTGCAGTTTTATGTTGTCTGATTCAGCCAGCAGATTGGTGGCAATCATGCCTGTCATGTGTAGCACAGCCAGCCATTTGTGTATTCTGATGGAAGAAAGTTTTTTATCACGGTTGATCAAAGGTGGAGGGGTGAACAAAGACATAACGGCTGTGGTGGAATAGGTGATGTTGATAGCTGCTGCCAAACCTTCGTGTACGTCTTTTAGATTGCTATAATTCTGGCCTGTTGCCTTGTATAATCTTGAGCCAACTATCCCTTGTCCGACCATTCCGCCCAAAGTCGCAAACCCTAGTACCTGATGTGCCACTAGCATCCCTCTTCTCAACTTCAACTCTTTTTCTCTGTTGACATTGGTAAGTGGAGAAATGGGTCGCATCAATCCATGCTCACCCCAGAAAATTCGTTGTGTTACCAGCATTTTCTTAGGGAGCAGTTCAACTGCTGAGTCTTGTTGATTTAGCACGTCTTTTAACAGATCATCCTGAGATTGGCTGGTGAAAAAACAGAAGGAGAATAGCATCAATAGCAAAAAAGAGCGCATGATCTGTTATTGAGGGTGAAAAATTTAATTCGTTTGGCTGACCCAAAGTTAAATCCAATCGGTTAAATCCGGTTGTTAAATCGGTTGGGAAAGAATTGATAATAAAACATATTTATTCGTAATATTTACGCCATTCAACCAAGCAGCTGAGGGCTAATGGGTTACTTTTGGATGACCACTGGTATTAATGTGTATAAAATACATGTATTATGTTGCAAAAGACCTATTTCAAGACCAAAGATTATTGCAAAGTGAAATTCAGTTTCAAGCCTGAAGTGGCTGAAACTGTTGAGATACTCGGACTGAACAGCGATTGGCAAAATGCTGTGATCATGAGCAGGAAGAAAGACGGCAGTTTCAGTGCGGAAGTCAACCTGCCCAAGGAGTCCAAGCACGAGTTCAAATACCTGGTTGACAACATTGAGTGGGCCAACGAT
>JBKCOY010000012.1:0-40596 GCA_046309555.1 Chitinophagia bacterium | reverse complement strand
AAACTCGGTATGAAGAACTCCGCTTATGCGGATACGTATAAAATCATTCCCAACAGGGCAAACGGTTACCAGTTATATGAAGGGAATTATGAAAATGCGGAATACATGAGTACCACTGTACCTTATGCAGCGGGTTCACTGCTGTCCACCATCGATGATATGTTTCGATGGAACAGGGCGCTGCACAATAACCTGCTGATTACAGCACAAACGAAACAGCTTGCTTTTACAAATTTCCGTTTGCTTAACGGAACGTATACCAATTATGGATACGGTTGGTATATCAATGAAATTGAAGGCATCTCAACAATCGAACATCCGGGAGGCATGAATGGTTTTACAACAGCAGGTATCTATGTTCCGCAAAAAGATATGTATGCAATTGTGTTGTCCAATCGTGATGATGGGGTGGGTGCAGAAATGGTCACTGTAAAAGCGGTTGCTGCGCTGTTAGGGAAAGCCATAACGGATGATGTTGCTGTTTCCATGAAGGAGAACGATTTGAAGAAATGGGAAGGTGCGTATCAGTTTGAAGATGTGGCGCGGTTTATGACACTGGAAAAGGGAGTGCTTTACAGTACACGTGAAGGAGGACGCCCCAAAGCATTGCTGCCTTTATCGGCAAATGTATTTCGTTTTGAAAACAGTCTGGCGACCTATACATTTTCGTTTAAAAATGGCAAACGGCAAGTACGCTATGAAGAACGGATCAGTAAAAGTATTGGTGTAGAAACGGATAAAAAGCCCTTCACAGAAAAAGAAGCCATCGTGCTCGCACCAAAAATACTCAGCAGGTATACCGGTGTTTATGAATTACAACCGGGTTTTCAAATAGAAATTACTCTGCAAAACGATCGTCTTCTTGCAAAGGCTGCCGGACAGCCGGAAGTGAAGCTTTTAGCGGAAACAGACAATCGTTTTTTCATCAAAGAAATCGGTGCCCGTATTGCATTCAATCAAAGTCCTGAAGGTGCAGTAAACAGTCTTACTTTTTTTCAGGGTGGAGATAAAATCGAAGGAAAGAAAATAAAATAGACAGGATTGTTTTGCGATAACCATCGTTACGGTTGGTTTTTTGACCGATCCTGAAACTGTTCTTTCGGCTTGATCGATGATAAGTTTTCTATTGACAACAGCAGCTGTTTTGTTTTTCAAATGTCTGTCTGATCGGGCAGGATATGCTTTTACTGAAAAACTTTTTTTGATAATTCTAACTTATAAAATCAGTTTCATATGAAAAAAAACTTCGTGTTTGTGGGTTTGATTGCAGCTCTGGTCTGTGCAAACCATATCCATGCACAAAAAAGTGACACGATTCGTATTACAAAGCAACACCTGCAAACAAGCGTATTGCGGGAAGGAACACACCGTTATCTTGTTTATGCACAAATGAAAAAGGATAGTGTCCGAATGTTGACACAATTCTGGACGAGGAAAATTAAAAGAACTAATCACAACGGTTTGCCGGTTATTGAAATCAGTCAGGAGTGGGAAGATCAGGATAGCATCATGCACAAAGTAATTTCACGCTGTGATGCAGCAACGATGCAACCGCTTTATCATCAATCATGGTGGAAAACAGCTGCGTCAAGAGGAGCTTTGGTTAAAACAACGACCGAAACAATCGTGGATTTTACCAAGGGTGAAGTGCTTTACAATGGAAAGCAGTTAAGTGCTGCGGATACTGCACAACGGGAACAACTGATCCGCAAAGGATTTGAATCTGCAAAACAATCTCCTTACTTTCTGAACTGGCATCTTGATCTGGAAACATTTCCGCTGTTTCCTTATAAAAAGGGTACAACATTTATCATTCCTTTTTATGATCCGGGTACCACGTCAGGGGTTAAAGAAGTGGCCTATACCGTCAGTGGATCAGGAACCTTGACCGGATATAATGATCAGCAGATTGATTGCTGGTTGTTGACACATGAAACCAGTGGAAACAAAGAAGTGTTCTGGATCAGTAAACGCACAAAGGAAGTTTTAAAACTTGAACAGTCCATTAATGGACGTTTCTACCGGTATAAAATCAAACTGGGTTTTAGTAGTTAGCTATAGATAAAATGGAAAGCAAAAAACAAGTTAACAGGTATGCACGTGGAGAGGGAGGAATAAATACAGTTTGAAAAGTCTAACCAAGCTTGTTGTTAACTCCCTTGATGAATATGAAGAGTAAGCATACCGAATTTTAACTGACCGGAATAAAATCGAAAAGCACCGTTCTAATGGAACGGTGCTTTTTTGTTTGTAGATCCTGTGATCAGAAAACATGGATGAAATTGCCGAATTGAATTCGTCCGGTTGCATCAGCTGTTTGTGTAACGGTTTTTTTTAAAACTGTTCCGATATAAAGATTTGCTGTTGCAGTTTGGCCGGCTACACCAACTGTACTCGTACTGGTCGTACTGGCAGTAAGTGTTACGGACTGTATAGCCGCACCCGCTGTGAACGATTTGTTCCAGGGTAAGGATACGTTTGTCACTGTTTGGAAATTGCCCGCTTCATCGGTATACACAATGTTCAGTTTGCCGGTGTAATTGCCACTGATTTCATAACGGACTGCCCGGCTTTGTTGATTGTTGTCGTTGTTGTCTTTTTTACAGGATGCCAACAGCATCACAAAACAGGCAGCAACATAGAGGTTGTTTAGTACTTTCATAACTGTTTTTTGTAGGAGTTTATAATAGTGGTTAAATAGATAGACGTATTATTTAGAAAATGTTGTAGGCAGCAGGCAGCGGCAGGCCCCGAAAACCATTGGTCATTCCATAGAGGACTGCAAACGCAATCAACACACCTGTAATGATCAACAGCTTTGTCTGTAGGGCAACAGATACACCTGCAATGTTTTTATGCATGCGTTGTGCATGCAGGGCTGCAAGGTGCATAAAGAAAGCTGCAATCGCAAGAGTATAATAGGGAATGAAAAATAAGTTGGCCGGAAAACTGTTGAGACCTGCAACGCCAAAATAAATGTTGGTATCAAGTTCTAAAATAAATCTGCCTGCCAACACAGCCCCAACATGAATGAACAAAAAGACTGCCAGGTAAAAACCGGAACAAACCTGCCATTTTGCACAACTCTTCCATTTGTTTTTTTGTTTACTGAATACAAAGCTTAACCCGGAAATGATCTGTAGTACGACAGCCATCAGTAACACCGTTTCAACAAAGGGATTTCTGTATACCTTGCGCAATTGCTGCATGACAGCCAGATGAGCATCTGCACCCAATAAACTGCAGAGATGATTGAACAGGTGGATGCCAACAAAGCATACAAGGATCAATCCGCAGATACGGTGCAGTTTATTCATGCCGTAAATTTCATTCGGATAGGATTGCCAAAAATTAACTTTGGTTAATTTCCACTTAGCCTTAGTTTAAAAATGCTTTTTTCAAATAGTGTATATTATCGGAAAGTATTTCAATGGCTGGCTTCCATAATCTGCGTGTTATTTCAAAAGGGTATTTATGAAATGATTTCGCTGGTGATATAGATTTATTTAAGTTTATACAGTTTGTAAAACTACTTTGGGATAAACGAGAAAATAGCAGCATAGTTTATTGATCCTATTTTTTATGCGGAACGTTTAAACTAGAATTTTTAGAATTAGAAAAAGGATTACTTTTAATCGAAAATGAAACATAGCGAAGCAAGCTGAAACTGTTTCATCCAACAATATTTAAAAGTTCATTTGCTAGTTGGAAAACGTTGTTTTTCAATGCTGTATGATAAGGTTTTGAATCCTGACGGGGTCACGAAAACCACTGTAACAACTGTTATGGTGGTTTTTTTATGCCATTAAGAAAATGTAGATTTCGAATGATCCCTCATAAGCCATCCGACACTTGCAGTTGCGGATAGAATTAAATGCTACTGAAATATGATTCCTAATCAAAAAAGAAAAAGAAAAACAGTGCTGAATGGGTCTTTCTGACTCCTTCAAAATAACCGATCGTTGAACGTGAACTATTCATTACCCGACCATCCTCAACATATCCTATGGTGCTTCTTGAACTGTTCATTACTCTTTCATTCTCAATATAACCGATTGTAGAACGAGAACTATTCATTACCCTACCATCCTCAAAATACCCTATAGTGCTTCTAGAGCTATTCATTACCCTGTCATCTTCAATATAACCAATGGTGGACCTAGATCCATTCATGACACGCCCATCCTCAATATAACCAATGGTTGATCTTGAACTGTTCATCAATCTTTGTGCATTCACATAGCCGAAAGAAAGTGTTATGATCAATAAAATGAATATCTTTTTCATGCTTTTTTTAAATTTCATCAATAAGATACATTCATTCTGATAAACAAACAATTATAATATAGTTTTAAACTCGTTTTTTCAGAGCGCGAATTGGTTCTTGAGGCTTCTGCATCCCAAAAATGTTATTTTCGTATACCAAGGGCAACTTCATCATGAAAAGCTACGAGCAAATTATTCACAAAGCCTGGCAAGGGTTCGATGCCTCCCGCAAAATAGTGCAGGTGGAAGAGATCAGTGTCATGGTATCTACCAATCATGTTTATCGTATCACCTTCGAGGATGGCGATATCGTCATTGCCAAACTTTCATCCTATGGCAAGTATGAACATTTTAAACAGGATCACCGCCAGATCCATACCATGGCCAACAACCTCCTCTACCCTTTTGAAAATCTCGTCGGCAAATCCCTGCTGAAAAACAACAGGGTCTATACTTACCGCTTCCGAAAGGGAAAGTTAGATGCCTGGGTGGTTTTTTACAACCCTGTACGGGTGATCAAACGAATGCCAAAGCGACTCGACGAAAAACAGATCCGCCAATTCGGTAAGCATATCGGTCGTTTTCACAAGGCCTGCTCCCGCATACGGAACAACTTCCCCAAATCATCTAAAACGCTGAGAGCCGATATCCATGCCTTGATGGAAAAACTCGACCAAGACGGAACATCATTTGGAAACGCCGAACAAGTAGACCTGATTCGTTACCACTGCCAGCAATTCCTCAAAAACAGGCTTAAGCTGAACGTAGGGAAATTTGAGATCATGCCGGTATTTATCGACTGGAACATTGGGAATTTTTCAGTTACCGAAAAGATGGAATTGTATTCCCGATGGGATTATGATTGGTTCCGTATGAGCTATCGTATGCTGGACTTTTACTTTTTTAGTCGCATTTGTTCCGATGTTGGCGACCGCACAGTTTTTAGTTACAATATCCAGACCATGATGGAAGATCGATTCCTCATGTTTCTGGAAGAATATCATAAAGTAAATCCCATCACGGCCAATGAGATCAGGTTCCTGCGTGAAGCCTACCGCTTCTTCATACTGAATTACGTTATCAAAGATGGAAACTATTTCTTTACCGAGCAATATGCCAAAAAGCTGAAGGCTGATGCCTTGGAAATACATCTCCCTTCAGTAGATCATGGTTTTGATCCTGAAAAAATCATCAGTGCACTTAAGATCAAAGAAGAACCCATCAAACCTTAACCCAAACTATCAATATGTATTCCATTCATGCCTTCAAGTCGGTCGTTGAAAAATACAAAGTGGTTTTCTTTGACGCCTTCGGTGTATTGAAAAGCTATAACGGATTGATTCCGGGCATCCTCGAAACTTTTGAATACCTCGCTGCAACGGATAAGGAATACTATATCGTAACCAATGATGCATCCAGAAGCCCAAAGCAACTCGCTGAAACCTACCACAGAATGGGATTGCATGCCATCCACCATGAACGCATCATCTCCTCCGGTATGTTAGCCAAAGAATACCTTGACCTTAAAGTTAGTGATGGCATTGTAGCTTATCTGGGAACAGAAAATTCAGCGCATTATATTGAAAGAGAAGGATTGCAGGCATTACCCGTTAGTGCCATCAATGAGCACAACATCCATCAGGTAAATGCACTGGTATTGTTGGATGATGAGGGATTTGATTGGTTTGCCGACATCAACCGCACAGTGAATATTTTGCGTCAACGCACCATCCCCGCCATTGTAGCGAATACAGATAGCATCTACCCTGTTTCCGGCAGCAACAGTGTATCCATTGCGATAGGAGGCATAGCAACCATGATAGAAAGTATAGTGGGTAAGAAATTCATTCGCTTCGGAAAACCCGACTCTCAGATGTTCATGTTTGCCTATGACCAGATCAGGGAAAGAAGATCCATCAGCAAGAATGAGATCCTCATGGTTGGTGATACGTTACACACAGACATTATTGGTGGAAATAAATTTGGACTTGATACCGTATTGGTATTATCAGGCAATACACTTCCCGACGATGCCGCTCCAAGAATCAGTTCTACCGGCATTGTGCCCACCTACGTTTGTGAGCGTGCAACAATTTTATCGTGAACCAAGATTGAATGGAGGTGATATTATCACCAGGTCCTTTTCTGCAAAAACTTTTCCAGCGCTGCCCTGTCAATCTGAGGCTCCTCAGGATGTTTTTTGATCCAATCCAAAAAAGAGGTTTTGATTTCTTCCGTCCACTGATTATCGATCTGTCCGGCATTGTATTTGCCCGACTTCAGCATGTCTTTTGAGAACCTGTCGCGCACGCTGATGAACTCAGCAGTTTCAATCACTTTTTCTGCCATGTGTGCCGGTATGAACAAAACCCCTTCCCTCTCGGATATCACCAGATCTCCGGGCATGACTATCGCCACTCCAATCCGGATGGGCGTATTGAGTCCGCCCAATACCACATCCTCCAAAAACGAAGGATGAAAATCCCTTACAAAGGCATTGAATCCCTGAATTTTAGCGAGTCCAGAGAGATCTCTGGCCGCACCATCAAAGATGACGCCGGTTCCTGTTTTGTTGAAAATGGATGTACCGAGATTATCTCCGATCAAAGTGCCCTGTGCGATTTTGCCAAAAGCCTCTGCAACATACACATCTCCTTTCTGCAGAAGTTCTATGGGCCATGCATTGGTATTTCCTTTGCGCCCCTCCAACTTCCCTCTTTCCTTGATCTGCTGTTCCAGATCGGGCCTCGACGGAATGAATCGAGCAGTGACAGCTCTACCCACAACAGGAACATCATCATGAACCATTTTCCAGTTTCCTTCAAACTGGTTCTTATATCCTTCGTTCTGGAGGATCTGCCAGGCTTCTTCAATGCCAATCTTTTTGGCCCGTTCTATCAATTGATCACTCACCCTGGGCCTCCCATCCGAAAACCTCTCCCCTTTCCAGGCAGCAGTTAAATAAAGCATCTCCTCTTTGGAAATGGATTGCGCCATTAGAGAAATACTGAGCAAAACGAATGCCGTCGCAAATAAAATTTTCAACATACTTGAAATTGAAAGAAATCAATCAAACAGAAGCAGCCTGTAAAACCTCTTTGATTCTTAGTGCCACTATTTTGTCTTCGCCTTCCTGTAAAGACCAGGTAGTAATGCTCAGGTTGTCCTTTCCTCCCATCACTTCAATGGAAGGACTTCCTTTTCTCAGATCTTCCCTGAGTTGATTGCCATCTTTTTTGATCTTTGCCGGATCCCAGGTTATGTTGAGTGTTGGGGTAACATTTCCCAGTTTGGGGTGATTCACAACTGTTGTAATACCAGACACCTGTTCAGCAGCTGATTTGATCCTGTCGATTCGCTTTTCAAACATCTTGTATTCTTCATCATGGTCAATGGCCATGAAAGACTCCAAGGCCATATACATACCCAAAATTTCTTCCTTGTTCACTTTCATACCTCGGCCTATGGTCTCACCACGTGGCGGCATAGACAGTCGGGCTGCAGCGATTATCGCTTTCTTACCCATGAGAATGCCGGCACTCTGCGGACCTCTCAGGGCCTTCCCTCCGGATATCGCAACAAAATCAAAACCCATGTCATTGAATCTCCAAAGATTGGAAACCGGAGGTACATCAGCAGCAATATCGATGGTGGTGGGAATACCATATTTCTTCCCAATCTCTACCCATTCTTCATGCTGGATCTGTCCACGATCTGCATTGATATGCAGAAAATGCATTGCTGCAGTATTGCTGTTGATGGCCTTGATCAGCTCTTCCCTGGTTTCAATCATGATAATCTTTACACCGGTGTTGGTGAAAGCCTGGTTGTAGCCGATGGCATGCCCTTTCTGACAGATCACTTCTGTTTTCATACCGGTACCTTCCAGCTTAGGCAGGCTTTTTACTTTCTGGGGATCCATGCCGGTAAGAATTCCTGCCATACCCAGTGTAAGTGCCGCAAAGGCTCCGCTGGTCACCACCGCAGCTTCAGCATGTGTCATACTCGCAATACGCTCTCCTACTTTATCCTGCACTTCATCCAGCATACAGAATTTGTGAGATGATTGCCGAATGGCTTCCACAGCTTCAGGGCGCATCAGTGATGCCGTCATAGAAGTATAGGTGCCGGCTGCATTGATGAAGGTGCGGATACCCAGTTCTGCAAACAGATCTCGTTTGGCAAGAGTTGCCATCTCTGCACCCTTTACTGTTCCTGGAAGAAGGGGCAAACTTACTCCTGCAAGAGAAGTAAGCGAAGCGTATTTAAGGAGTTGACGTCTTTTCATGTTATGGTTTTTTGATGTAAGCAATGCAATCCATTTCTACCAATGAGTTACCAGGAACACCGCCATAGGTGGCCACGGTTGTGCGCACCGGGGGATTAGGCCCAAACCGACCTCTGAACACTTCATTCATTGCCTTGTAATCACCCAAATCCGCCAGGTAAACATTCACCTTGAGAACCTTCTCCATGGAAGATCCCGCCTTGATCAATTCTTTTTCCAGCTCTTTCAGCACATGATCCGTATGGGCTTTGATGTCACCTTCGAAATGGGCACCTTTACCTGCAATGAAAACAAGATCACCAAAGGTGGTGGATCCTGAAAACAAAGGTATCTCCTGATCTTTGACGATGTTGTTACACTTTTTATCTGAAGTTTCTGTTGAAGGAGTGGCCATGGCACTGAGACCTGTCATTCCCAAAGCGGTGGCCAGTATTTTCCTAAAAACGGATCTTCTGGGTTCTGATTGCATGATGGTTTATTTTAAGGTATAAAGAATCTTGTTTGGTGAGAACAATTTACTGATTTCAGTCGATAAAAATATCGACTGAATTGAATATATTTAAGTCACAATTAATTGCCATGACCAGACTATTCCTACTACTGACAACTTTACTGATGCTGCAGCGCTCCAATGCACAATCGTATGATATTTTGATCCGCAATGGTCGCGTCATCGATGCCAAGAACGGGATCGATGCAAAAATGGACATTGCCGTAAGCGACGGAAAGATTGCCAAGGTTTCTCCACAGATCTCCGGAACTGCAAAACAAATTGTTGACGCCACGGGGATGGTAGTAACACCCGGATTGATAGATATTCACGGACATGTTTTTTACGGTACCCAGGAAGACCATTATCTGAGTGATGGATTCAGTGCCCTTCCACCTGATGGCTTCACCCTCAGGGTAGGTGTTACCACCATCGTTGATTGCGGCGGTGCAGGCTGGAGAAATTTCGCCACTTTCAAGAAAAATGTGATTGACAAATCCACCACCAGGGTTCTATCTTTTATGAATATTGTTGGCAATGGCATGAGAGGTGGTAACTGGGAGCAGGATGTTGCCGATATGGATTCCAAACTGACTGCCAATGCGGCCAAAGCCAACAAAGCCCATGTGGTTGGATTCAAACTCGCCCATTTCTCCGGACACGACTGGACACCCACCGATCGTGTGGTGGAAGCTGGTCGTCAGGCAGACATGCCGGTAATCATTGATTTTGGTGGTGCGCGCCCTACCCTTTCCATTGAAGAATTGTTCATGAAAAAACTTCGTCCCGGAGACATTTATACCCATACATATACCAAATTGGATGGTACCCGGGAGACCATTGTAGATGAAGAAAAAGGGATTTTGCAACCCTTCATGAAGCCAGCAAGGGAAAGAGGGATCATATTTGATGTTGGATATGGGGGTGCCAGCTTCAACTACACACAGGCCATAACAGCCTTGAAAGCAGGATTCTTTCCGTCTACCATCAGCACCGATCTGCATACCGGCAGCATGAATACTTCCATGAAGGATCAATTGAGTGTGATGTCTAAATTCATGCAAATGGGAATGCCGCTTCCGGAAGTCATTCGCGCTTCAACCTGGTCATCAGCCAAAGCCATCAAACGAGAAGAGCTGGGACATCTTAGTCAGGGCGCAGAAGCCGATATCACCATCCTGAACATCAGAAAAGGAGATTTCGGATTTTATGACAAAACAGGCTATAAGGTAAAAGGAACTGAGAAATTTGAATGTGAGATGACCATACGCGCTGGAAAAGTTGTGTATGACCTCAATGGCATCGCCCAACCGGTATATGCCAAATAAATTTCTTATTTGTTTCTATTCATAACGCTGACCGATCCCCCATTGATGCCAACATAGATTTTTTGTTGATCTTTACTGGTGGCAACAGATCGTACATCACCTGTAAGATGAATGCCCGTTGCTGCAGGATCAACAAATGAAAATTGAAGCTTACCCAGGTTTCGGAATACAAACCCTCTGTTGGCATCATATTTTCCGTACTTGATGCGGGTGCCGGATTGATTTCCACACAAGAGTAGATCCATTTTTGCGTCTTTGTCGATGTCTATCGTTGCAGTCACAAATACAGGAGCAAACTGTGCCTGGATTGGCAGCTCATGCAGCACGAAAGGTTTTCCTGCCCTGTTTTCAAAAAGCAGGGTTCTCATTTCAGTTGCTTTTAATTGAACTGCATTTTCTTTTTGAGATGAAGTAAACAGGTCTTCTGTTGTCACCTTAGCATATTTTGCATATTTGTCGAATCGTTTCCTCAGTGATGGCATTTGCTCCAGCAGGTCATCCAGAGAATGGGATGGATAAGATGAACCATTGATGTAATATGATGTAACAGCATCAAGCTTACCGTTTCCATCAAAATCCTTATAAAGGATCGTCATTGGAAGTGAATCACTGACCTTGAACTGGGTGTTCAATCCATAGTTACCGGCAATCAGGTCTTCATCGCCATCTCCATCAAGATCAGCAACAGAAATTGTATTCCACCAACCAGGGATCTGTTTGGGCAAATATTCCGAAGTTTTGTCATTCCATTTTTTGTTTTCAAATCCCATCACCTGCATTGACCTGAACTCGCCAACGGTAATCAGTTCTTTTCCTGCTTTGCCATCAACATCACAGAAAGCTGCACCCGTAACCATCCCCATCTCTCCATTTCCGGGCAATGATTCTTCCCGCAAAAATTTCCCTTGAGAAGAAAATACCAACAGGCGTGAAGGATCCGCCAATGGATATTGTTCCGAGCGTACCCTTGACCCAATGAAGATTCTGGTGGTGCCATCTGCCTGATGCTTATCGACTGCCATTGCACCTACATTCATCAAAATTTCAGGTAAAGCGGCCATCTCGTAGGTAAAATTTCTGCCATCAATGTTGAGATAGATCTGAAGGGTGTTCCCGGCGCGTTGATCTGATCCATAACCATTTCTTCCTATGATCAGATCCTGTTTGCCGTCATTGTTGATGTCATGTGTTAAAAGTGCGCTGACTGGCGCTTTGGTTTCACCAGACAATATAGACTGGACCTTTGACCCTGAGAGTATCTTGGTTGGATCTGTTCTGGTTGCCCCTACTACCAACTCTTCATTACCATCTCCATTGAAATCTGCGAGGGCAACTATCGGCGAAACGTTGCTGATGAAATTGTTGAGTGAGGGCTGAACAGTAAAATCAGTTTGATATCGGTCTTGGACAGTAAAAGAATTTTCGGGAGATGAAACAAACAAAGGTGTTGATGCAAATGCTTTTTGCTCTGCTGAAATAGCATTGTCCTCACTCAACCCGATCACTTTACCGGATTCTACATTTTTCAGCAACTGAATTTTACCACTGGGCCAGATCACTTTCACGGAATCTGCTTTTGTTGCTGTACCTATGCCAAAGTGCATGACAGGTTCCATGGCCGACTGGAATCCTCTGCTGATATGGTGCTCCTGCTTTTGAAGTACTCCACTTGTATATACCTCAACAGCAGCTCCTATACCCATGAGATTGGTTCCTTCGCCTTTGAATGTGAATCTTAACGATTTTTTTTCCTTGGCTGCATTGTTCCTCATCAACAATGCCTTGCCATTGGTTACTGTCAGCACAAGATCCAGATCACCATCCAGATCAAGATCGCCAGCTGAAGCGCCTGAGTATATGCCTTCCTGATCAAATCCCCAGCTTTTAGAAACATCCTGAAACTGATATCTTCCTGAATTTCGGAACATGTAATTGTGCAGCGGATGGCCTGGCATTTCCTTGATATACTCCATCATGGATTGATCAGACCCTCCACCTTCCTGTAATTCAACCTGCCGGCTGAAGGAGTATTTGATAAAATCCATATCAGTATAATCTCTCACATATCCATTGGTTACAAAAAGATCCGATTCACCATCGTTATCGAAATCCTTCATGAGTGCCGACCAGCTCCAGTCGGTATTGGAGATGCCAGATAGTTGTCCGATCTCAGAAAATATTCCTGAACCATTGTTCAGGTGAAGCATGTTTCGGCTGTACTGGTTATGAAAACCTTTTGAAAACAGGTAACGAAATTTCTCAAAATTCTCAGCACCGGAATGCATCTTCTGATCATAATTGCTTTCTGGAAGCATATCCAATGTAACCAGATCAGGCAATCCATCGTGATCAATATCATTGGCATCGGCACCCATTGAATAAAGAGAGTGTTGTGTCAGTCGCTGCGAAGCTTCTTCTTTGAAGGTTCCGTTCTGCTGATTGATGAACAGATAGTCTGGTTCATTGAAATCGTTGCTGATGAAAAAATCGGGCCAGCCGTCGGCATTGAAATCATTCACGAGCACTCCTAACCCAAAGCTCAGTACGTTGGAAATAATACCAGCCGACTTGCTCACATCGGTAAAACGACCAGCGTCATTTCTGTAGAGGCGACTGCCAAAAAAAGGGTTCTCTTCCTGACGAAGTTGTGGATTGTCTGATACCCCTGTTGTATATTTCTTCAGCGAGTGGTTGATGACCACACAATCCAGATCTCCATCTCTGTCATAATCAAAGAATGCCGATTGCGTAGAATATCCCTGATCAGCCAACCCGTATTCAGCGGCCTGCTCAGAGAATGTATTGTTCTTGTTGTTGATGAAAAGCAGATTGGATCTTCGCTCGGGGGTAACATCGGCAGAACGACAGATGTATATATCCAGCCATCCATCGCTGTTGATATCAACCAGTGTTACGCCAGTGCACCATCCTTGTTTGTCGGCTATCCCTGAAGTAGTGGTGATGTCTTCAAACTTCATTTCCCCTTTGTTGAGGAAGATTTTATTTCTTACCATGTTACCGGTAAAAACAAGATCAGGCAGCCCATCATTGTTAAGATCGCCAACCGCTACTCCACCACCATTGTAAAAATAGGTATAGTTCAATACGTTCAGGTCTTCAGACTCTTCGAGATAATTATTGAACTCAACACCTGTATAACCGGAACTGAGTGATTCGAACCCCTGTTCGCTGTTGTTATTGCAAGCAACAAACAGCAGCGAAAAAATAATGACAATATATTGCCTCATATTACTCTACTTTTCTATCTGCTCTAAGATCGTCAATAAAAATGTAATAAAAAACCCTGCCTGATACCGGTTCTATTTCATCAATTTATAAATAAGACTTCTTCAGCACCGTTTTTTTCCGTTTATTTAACCTACCAAACTTTATGCTTCAATGGGTTCCAATCAGCTTACAATAACCCCAAAATGGAAACTTGCCATCTTGATCTTCCTGGCAACCTGTTTGAATTATTTTGACAGACAATTGATTGGATTGCTAAAACCAGTGATTGGTCAGGAAATGGGTTGGTCTGAAACCGATTTTTCCAGAATCGTTACTGCCTTTACTGCAGCGTATGCGATTGGCCTATTGCTGTTTGGACGGTTTCTTGACAAAATAGGAATCAAATGGGGTTACCTGATAGCCGTTATAGCGTGGACATTCGCTTCTATGGGGCATGCGCTGGCTGCCACTGTTGGCGGGTTTATTGTTGCCAGGATATTGTTGGGATTGGGCGAAGCAGGAAATTTTCCTGCTGGAATGAAGGCCATTGCGGAATGGTTTCCCGCAAAGGAGAGAGGACAAGCAACGGGATTCTTTAATTCGGGTACCAGTGTAGGAGTGGTGGCAGCGCTGCTCATTGCACCCATTGTTATGCGCTATTTCGGATGGCAGGGAGTATTCTGGGCTACTGGCATATTAGGCCTCTTCTGGATCATCGGATGGATGGCATTTTATAGAAAACAAGAATCTACGAAAAACAAAGAACATGTAACTACAAATGAAATAAAATCGAAAATAGAATTGAACCCGGAGATGCAATCCGATCAACCTGATCCTTGGATCTCCTTGTTCAAACAAAAAGAGACCTGGGCCTATGTGGCGGGAAAACTTTTCATTGATCCCATATTCTGGTTTTTCCTATTCTGGCTTCCCTCTTATTTCTCTTCCACGTTTCACATCGACCTTTCAAAGCCTAGTCCCGAACTGATGATCATCTATGCCTCCACAACACTGGGCAGCATTCTGGGAGGGCATTTCTCTTCAAAAATGATCAGCCGGGGTTGGGCTCCGGTGCGCTCCAGAAAAACGGTTTTGTTGATATTCGCCTTCATTCAATTAAGCATACTGTTTGCCCGTTACATTACAGATGTTTGGTCTGCGGTAGCCCTGATCAGTATGGTTGTTGCTGTTCACCAGGCATGGGCCACCAATATTTTCACATTGGCAACCGATCTTTTCCCCAAAAAAAATGTGAGCTCTGTTGTAGGCATTGGCGGTATGGCAGGCTCATTAGGAGGCATTGGCTTCCCCTTGCTGGTGGGGTGGATACTGGACAAGTACAAATCTTCAGGCGACCTCACAGAAGGCTATAATCTTATCTTTATGATCTGTGGATTTGCCTACTCCTTTACCTGGTTGATCATCCATCTGTTTACCCGATCAAAAAAATAAAATATTATTTCTCTGGCTTTGGATTGCCGTATTCAGACCGAATGAATGCAATCAACTCGTTTACATCCTGATCGCGTAAAAAACCAAATGCAGGCATAACGTTGTTATAGACGATGCCGTTGACTTTCATCGGACCTGATGCTCCTTTCAATATTATTTTCAACAGCCTTTCTTTATCTCCGGTCACCCATTCGGATCCTAACAAAGGAGGAAAGCGTTGTCCATCCCCTTTGCCATCACGCTGATGGCATGAGGCGCAGTAGGTGTTGTAAAGCCTTTTCCCTGGAATAGGTTTTTCTTTAAAAAGATTATCATTGATGGGATCAGGTTTTTTCAGATTGGGACGTTGTTTCCTTAGCTCCATGGAATGCAATTGCTTTTCAGAAAACTCAGCCTTCCCTCTGTAAATAATCCTCCATATCTTTCCTTTTCGGGAATCAGATACATAGAGAGAGCCATCAGGACCTTCTGCGAGGCCCATAGGACGGTGTAAAGCATCGCTCGTGTTGTAGATGGTATCCACACCGGCAAAGCCATCTGCAAAGACCTCCCAGGCCCCAAAGGGTTTACCATCTTTGAAAGGAACAAAACAAACAAAATAGCCTGCCTGAGGATAGGGAGAGCGATTGGTTGATCCGTGAAAAGCTACAAAGACACCATTCCGGTATCGCGCAGGAAACTGATCCCCTTTGTAAAAAAGAATATCATTCGGCGCCCAGTGTCCAGGAAATCCCATTGCCGGCAAGTCAAGTGCAGTATCCGTTGAGATTTGATTACCATCACCACCGTACTCGGGGGCAACCATATTCGCGCCCTTTTCCTGATCAAAATAGGTATAAGGCCATCCATAGTCATCACCCTCTTTGATGACCAGTAATTCTTCAGCAGGGAGTATTGCATTTTGCCAAGGGGTGAACCGATCAGGCCATAACATATGCAGGTTGTCACGGCCATGCTGCATGGCATAAAGTTTTCCATCAGCAGGATTCCAGGTTATTCCAACTACACTTCGAATGCCCGTCGCTACACGAACGCCATCTCGCTGTGTCATTCCGATTTTATCGGCTGGAAACCGCCAAATTCCACCATGGATTTCACGCTCCGGGCAAGGATAAATACCCGGCGAACCTGGTGTTCCGCCGGGCGTAACTGAAATATCAGAGCAGGCATTGGAAGGAGTGCCGAAAGGCACATACATCCTTCCTTTATCATCGAATGCAACAGGCTTGGTAATATGCCAATGTGTACCATGCGCATGATCATCTGTTAGAACTGTTTCTACTGGAGAGGATGGCATCCATTCACCCGGAAGAAGTTTTTGCCGATAAACAGCCAGTTCAGAACTATAGTACAAATATCCATTATGGATGCGCATTTCTGTTGCAAGACTACCATCTTTAGGATAATCTCCAAAACGAGCAATGCTATCTGCTTTTCCATCCCCATTGGCATCATGTAAGGCAACATTTCCGGAATCCCTATTAGAGGAGCGCAATTTCACATAGATATCACCTTGATCACTAACCGCCAAATGACGGGCTGGTCCAACACTGTCGGCAACTACCAGTGCATGAAACCCATCAGGCATGAATAAACCCCCGTTATCGGGGTCTGGTAATGGCCCTTTGGTCTTGCACGATTGAAATAGCAACACGAGCCCAAGAGCTAAATAGATCAGGGATTGAAATGCTTTTTTCATTTTTATAAAGAATTATTTAAAATTCCGTTTAATCATCAATCATGCCATGTATCTGCCATTCGACCCTGTTGATCCCAGATGACTTTTCCATCGCGTATCGTCAGTTCAACTGATACACGTTGTTTCCCATTGATTCTCTTGCCGGCAGCATCTGTAAATCCAAATTTACCACGATCCAAATGCAAGAAGGTTAAATCCGCAATACCTCCCTCTTTGACCTGTCCGAGTTCTTCACGATGCACTGTCTGTGCTGCATTCCATGTACATCTTTTGACCACATCAAAAAAAGAAACACCCATGGCCATAAATTTAGACATCACATTGGGCAATGATTTCATACTGGAGGACATGCTGTTCCGATGCAGGTCTGTTCCCATTGTATGAGGAAGAAATCCATTTTGAATTGCGGGAATGGATTGATCAAACCAAAAGCCTGCACCTCCGTGGCCAAGATCAAACAAAACGCCCTTCTCCTGAGCTTTTGTAACTGACTCCTGAATACTGCCATCCTTCTGCACAAAAGGTTCCCGCTCATCTACCTGTTCAAAACAATGGGTCATGATATCCCCTGCTTTCAAAAAAGAAAGTTGTTCCTTCAAAGAGATCTTGGGTAAATGGCATTCTACAAATACTGGAAGTGATGCACTGTCTCCCATTTTTCTTGCGATTTGCAAAGGCAAAATCCCTTCACTGGTAAAATGTCCAACTTTGAATCCCACAATATGTTCAGATTCGGAAGTCAGCAATGCTCTAACAGGAGACCATTGCATGTCGAGAGTATCCTCTTCCATTGGTTTACCAGACATACCTGAACCTGCGATGTTGAGAAATGCCAATACCCTTGTGCGTGAATTTTGTATGATCTGCTTTTTGAAATCCATGTAATTTCTCCAACCTGATGTACCGGCATCCACAACAGTGGTGATGCCGTTCATTGGGCAATAGAGATCGGGATTAACAGAACTGGTTCCGTTCGCAAATTTTCCGGCTTGCGACCCTGCAAAAACATGTGTATGGATATCGATAAGTCCAGGCACGATCCAGCCATTCCGAACTGTGATCACTTTGCGTGCCTTTGCAGGATCTATACTTTTTGAAATCCTTATGATCTTATTACCGCTGATGGCAATATCATACTTTCCTTTTAATCCGGAACGAGGGTCATAAACACGAGCCCCATGAAGCACAAGATCATAACTTGAGTCTACTGACACAGATATACCTGCTGCCATAACCTGCTGTGCAGTCATGACAGCTACAAGCAAAATTCTGCATACGTATTGAAGTCGGGACATGATATCAACGAATTTCTGATTCCCAGTCAGCTGCTGACAGTCCGTTTAAATCCCATACTACCTTCCCAGCGCGAATGGTCATCAGGTTCTGTATGCGTTTCGAACCATCCATCTTCTTCCCACGAACATCCAGAAATCCAAATGAACCCTCCTGAACTTCAAACACACAAATATCTGCTACAGTACCCTTTGCCAATTGTCCCAACTGAGGTCTGTGAATAACCTTTGCAGGTCGTAGCGTTACCCTCGCAACTACCTCATTGAGCGGCATCCCCATATTCAGGAATTTAGACATCACATTGTTAAGGTCTTTCATTCCAGCATTCATGCTCTCGGTATGCAGGTCTGTACTGATCACATCAGGCCAAAAACCTTGCTCCATGGCAGGCTTGGCCTGACGGAATGAAAAGGCTCCTCCCCCGTGACCAACATCAAAAACAATCCCCCGCTTTTGCGCTTCAAAAACAAATGGCTTTACTTTCAATGATTCATCAACGACTGTCTCTCTGTTAGCTGGTCCATATGAAAAGGTATGCGTAAATATGTCACCCGGGCGCAGGTGATCAAAAAACAATGAACGGATTGAATTGGGGGGCTGATGTTCACCAAAATCAACGATTACAGGAACATTGGCCAATCGCCCTGCTGCCACTGCTTTGTCAACCTGCTCAAATCCTCCCCAGTAATGGGCAGACTTTATACCCACAAGAATATCAGGATACAACCGATTGATCATATATGCCGTTTGTTGCGGATTCATATCATCGAGGTTCTGTTCTTCAAATCTGCTAACCATTCCTGTGCCGGCGATATTCAAAAATGCCAACACCCTGGTCTTTGATCGGTCGATGGTTTGTTTTTTGAATAGAGGAAAATTTCTCCACCCTGAAGAACCGGCATCTACCACTGTTGTAACCCCATTGCGAAAGGTGAATCCATCAGGGGGCAAACTTGTATATCCATCAGCGATATATGCATCCGGTTGGTTGCCATGAAAGACATGAACATGCATATCGATCAATCCGGGACTCACGAATTTCCCTTTGAGATCGATCACTTTCGATGCCGCTGACACCGGAATATCTTTCGCTACCATCACTACAGTATCTTTTGTGATGGCCAGATCAAACTTCCCATTGATACCGTTGGCGGGATCTATGAGATGGCCACCTTTTAGAAGAAGGTCATAAGTTTGAGCAGACAAGTTTCCTGAAAAGCAACACCAAAAGGTGAGGAATATAAGTATTCTATTCATAAAAATTATTTTTGACTATGTTGCCAGCGGAGGTCCGCCAGGTACTATGAATCTGCGATTGGGTAACGGACGCTGAGAGCGTGTGGCAGTAAACCTAGCGGTTCTGTATTCACCCAGATGAACATCACCACTGATTTTTCCCTGCTCAAGTGTTCCGATAAAAATATAGACCAATTGATTGCCAGGTTTACGCCAGCTGCATCTTAACCTGAATTGATTCCCATCCATATATCCTTCAGCTGTCATGCGCTGAAAAGTGGCATGGTAATTCCCAGTGAGCCAGTTGCTGCTCTGCTTCAGCTGAAAGCGATGATTGGTCTTGCTGCTGAGAAAGTCCATCGAAACTTCCCACTCACCGGTGAGGTCATCTGATGGTGATGCAGGCTCTTTGATGGGTGAGCGCTTGCGACTCAGAGATTCATACAAGCGGTCTGCTACAACCCGCTCATCACCATCCTGCATTTGTCCGGTAGTGATTTGAACGCCGGTGAGATCATCTTTGTAGAAACTGCCGATGGCAATCCGCGGTGGAGTACGACCCAATTCCTCTGCCAGTTCTTCTCCGGATACGTGAAGGGAATCCTGCTTCCAGGAAATGGATAAAACAGGTGATTTGTTGGACAATTGAGTGGGTTCAACAATTGCCATATCAAGACCTTTCACTGAAGAAAGTTTAGCACGGATATGCTCCAGTAAGCCCAGCCACCTCTTCCATTCTTTTTCGTGATCACGCTTGGTCCATGCCTCTACGGCTGCCATCATGCCAATCATTTCCTCTCTTCCCACTTTATTATCACGACCCGGACCATGATGGGGGGAACTGGCTTGCCATGCAGAGGAGAGGATTGACTTGTCGCCCAACATAAGTCCTGCACATTGGGGTCCACAGATGGCTTTGCCTCCGCTATAGGCTACGAGGGTTGCTCCTCTTTTTAAATGGATATTTGGAATGGTGAGCACTTCAGCTGCACAATCCACCAATACGGGTATGTTTCGAGGCTTGGCCAGTTTTACAATGGATTCCAGAGACAAAGGCTTTTCAGCATCCCCCGGTTCATCGGCAAGCATATAGATCATGGCTGTTCTGGAAGAAAGCGCATCTTCCAGTTCCTTTTCTGTAGCAACATCAATGATCTTCACGCCAATATTCCGTATGGCATGATCATACGCATTCCTTGAACGATTTGGAATAACAACTTCGGTTTTTTCGAAGCCGCTGAGATCTGGAATTCGAATGAGTTTTTCAGGATCCCCGCCGGTAACGCATGCAGCAGTGATGTGTTTGAGTCCGGCTGCGCAACCGGCAGAAACCATTCCCCATTCGGCACCGGTCAGCTCAGCAAGACGCTTTCCGATTCCTTCTGCTAATTCATCATACTGAATAAAATTATGTGCTGCGGCTTCCATCGCTTCACGCACTGCAGGCAATTCAATGGAACCGCCAATAATGGTGAATGTTCCTCTGCAATTGATGATGGGCTCCACACCAATGGAGCGGAAAATATTTCCATTTGCATTGGCTGATGCCAATTGGCTTGAGGGTGATGCGATGCCATCGCTTGACAATTGGGTTCCTAAACCGATGGCACCGAGTGAGCGAATAAGATTACGTCTGTTCATGATGGTTGATGTATTTATTACTGAATCATCCTTGATGCTTATTTAAATTGAATGGTTCCGAAATATTGTGGCAGATGAAAATTAGGTCGGGGGAAATCTACCAAAGCCCATGTCATATAATTTGGATTTGAGGTGCGGCTGCCTGTCTTGTAAAAATTTGCTTTCCATTGCTTCCCTTTTTCCGGTCTGGTAACCGGTGTGTATTTCTCCAAAAGAGAAATAGGGATTCTGCACTCAATGGTCCATGTAACCGGCTCCTGAATTTCAGGGTATACAACACGCGGCAAGGAATGGGCGATTTCAATCAGTTCAATTTCTTCTTTTTTCAACCGTTGCACTTCAGACATTGGCTTGGTGATGTAGAATATCAGCGGTGTGCCCCCAGCATTTATCTCAAGGTTGAAATAAGATAGCGGACGGTTCTCATCCGGTGCAAAAAAGAATTCCACGCAGGACTCGGTTGATACACTTCCATTGTATTCGAGTATTCTGCTCTGAACAAATTTATCCTTCACTTGAAATATGACATAGATATTGGATTGATCATATCCCATCTTGGCTTCAACCTTGGGTAC
Organism: Chitinophagia bacterium; assembly: GCA_046309555.1. Lineage (GTDB taxonomy): Bacteria > Bacteroidota > Bacteroidia > Chitinophagales > Chitinophagaceae > Pollutibacter. Next base: position 19,100 of record JBKCOY010000012.1, on the reverse strand, counting down.
AAATGATGGTGTGGGCCCCATGTGTCTCGCAATGGGTATAATGGCAGCTTTTTTCCAAACGGTTTTATCCCATACTGCGTCAATCACGGGTTTTCCCTTCAACTGCTTTGCAACATAAGTTGAAGAACTGTCTTGCAGGCTAGGGAATAACAAGAATATGAATGCAAATTTCATCATGGCTGGGGCAACTTGTCTTTCATCTTTCGGTTCCGGGGTATCTCATTTGAGGTAATGAAACCGGCATTGTTACCCCAGCTTTGGCGGATGTAACTCAGAATGGTAGCCAGTTGCCTGTCGGTCAAATAATCGTGTGCAGGCATGACTTCATTGTATCCTGCTCCTTTAACGGTAATGGGGCCATTCAAACCATGAATGACGACTTGCATCAATCTTTTCTTATCCCCCGTTACCCATTCCGAGCCGGCCAATGGCGGATTACGGGTTCCATCCCCTTTCCCGTTCAACTGATGACAGTTTGCGCAATACTGGGTATAGAGTTGCTGACCTTCGCCCATCAGTTTGACAGAAAGGTTATCATTTGTACTATCGGGTGTGCGTACATTTGGCGAACTGTTTTTTCTGTCAACCATTTTCTTCAGCTCACGATCTCCAAATTGATTTTTGTTTCCCTTGAACATGATCCTCCACACCTTTCCGGATTCAGACTCAGTGACATACAAAGAACCATCAGGCCCCTGTGCGAGTCCGGATGGTCTGTAAGAGGCATCACTAGTGAAAACAATGGTTTCAACCCCAGCAAATCCATCAGCAAAAACCTCCCAAGGACCGGATGGGCGACCATTTTTGAAAGGAACAAACCCAACAAAATAGCCACCTTGAGGATAGGGCGCCCTTATCGTTGAACCATGAAATGCAATGAATGCGCCGTTGCGATACCGCTCTGGAAACTGATCACCGGTGTAAAACAAAATATCATTTGGGGCAAAATGTCCCGGGAAGCCGATCAGGGGTTGATTCAACTTGGCTCCATCTCCCTGTTTCTTTCCATCACCTCCATATTCAGGATTCAATAATTTTTTCCCCTGCATGTGATCATAATAATAGTAGGGCCATCCAGCGTCAGACCCTTCATCCACTTTCAACAACTCCTCTGAAGGCAACAAAGCGCTATGCCAGGGAGTATAAAACTGAGGCCATGTGCGGAACAAGTCGTCTCTTCCATGTTGCAAGGCATACAAGGCATTGGAAGAAGCATTCCATTCCATACCCACAATGCTTCTGATACCTGTGGCATATCGCTTGCCTTCGCTTTGGCGCTGGCCTAATTTGGTGTCGCTGAACTGCCAGACACCACCATATTCTTCTAGTTGTGGACAGGGATTCTGACCGGGGGAACCAGGCTGACGGTCGTCTATCTGACAGGCATCGCCCGGTGATCCGAAGGGAACATACATATTGCCCTTACCATCAAAAGCGATAGGCTTGGCGATATGGGAGAATTTTGATCGGCGATAATTATCAACCAATAGACATTCTGTTTTTGCAGTAGGCACCATCGTCCAGGGATTGAGGCTTGTCCTGTATACTTCTCCTGCAGTGGCAAAATAGAGGTGGCCTTTATGGATACGCATGGCATTGCCATAGTTACCGGTATCGGCATAGTCGCCGAAATATCGAATCAGATCTGCTTTACCATCTCCATCTGTATCACGCAAGGCCGCACTACCCTGTCCTTCTTTATTGGGGGTTCGCAACTTCATGTAAACATCTCCATTGTTGCGAACGGCCAGGTGGCGTCCTCTTCCTACAGAGTCGGCAACAACAACTGCTTCAAAACCATCCGGCAATACAAGACCTCCATTATCGGGGTCACCCATCGGCAAAGCCGAACCTGATGTCAACATGTAGCCCAGATAGCCAAGAACTGACAATAACAACGTAATGAAGATCTTTTTGAAACTTGACATTTTTATTCAATTGAGATCAGTTCATTGATATAATTCCACGATCATTTCAATTTCTACTGCAATATTGTTGGGAAGGGCAACGGCACCCAATGCAGACCTTGCATGTTTCCCTCTCTCGCCAAACACATCCACCATTAGGTTAGAGAAACCATTCATCACTGCAGGTTGTTGTCCAAAACTTCCCTCGCAATTGACCAAACCAAGCACTTTGATCACTCTCTTCACCCGGTTCAGGTCGCCTATTTGTGCCTTCAGTGTTGACAACAATGAAATACCTGTAAGCCTTGCAGCCAGCTGGCCTTCTTCGATGGTCAGGTCTTTGCCTACCTTGCCCAGTATTTGTCCACCACCTGGTTTATCCGGACCATGACCTGACAAATAAACCATATTGCCGGTCTGAACACATTTGACATAATTGGCAATTGGCGCCGAGGGAGTGATCAATTGTATACCCAGCTCTTTTAATCTGGCTTCAGGATCAACAGTTTGATTTTTGGGCAGGAATAAAATACAGGCGGGCATTTTGACCGGGATATCCATATTCAGATTCTTCATGCTTCCATCAGACTCATTGAATGAAAAAACCTGAACCTTGTTTTCGTCCCTGCTGCCTACATATACCCGTTTGCTTTCCGGATCAAAGGAAAAATTACGAGGATGCTTTCCGACTGGTATATGCGACTTTTTTTCAAGCGATCCATTGGGCTGAATTGAAAATATTGTGACTTCATTACTTGTAACCCTATTAGAAGTGAGCAACCACTTGCCATTGGCGGAAATATGAATATCGGCACTGCCTTTGACCGGGGCAGCTGCGGTATCCGCTGCTATGGATTGCTGAAGAGTGAATTTTGCATCATTTACTTTGAAGACATCAACTGTACCTGATAATTCATTGATCAGATAGGCATGCGTTCCTGTGGTATTGAACACCATGTGTCGTGGACCATTCCCTTGCTTTACCGCGATGGAAGTATAATTCTCGTCAACGGTTCCATCCACATTGATTTTATGCTGATGAATTTTGTCGGCACCCAAATCGGTTACATAAAGATAATTTCGATCAGGAGATATCACTACATTATGGGCATGAGACTCCTGCTGTCTTGACTTATTTACACTGGTACCTTTGTAAACTATATGTTGCACGGCCGGCAAGAGTTTACCGTTTTCAGTTTTAAAAACACACAAACTGCCGGAACCATAGTTGGCTGTGTAGATGGTTTTGCTCTCTTCCCTGTAGGCGATGAAACAAGGTCCGTTTCCAGGGTTGGGCACTGAACTCAATACATTAAACTTCCCATCAAAACCGCTTTGAAAGCTAACCACAGAAGCTGACCCTCCACCTTCCTCCCGAACAGCATATAGCTGTTTCCTGTCCTTCGTCAAAGCCAGGTAAGAGGCATTGGGACTGTTCAATGTATACTCTGCAAAAGCCTTACCAGATCTTACATCGATTCCAAATATTTCAATTCCCGGATTGCTCTCCCTTGTATACGATCCAATCAACAGATCAAATGAAGATGTGTCTGGCGTTGAAGAGAAAACAAATGAATTGAAGAGCAAAGCAATAGTTAATAGCATATCGTTGAATTTGAACCATAAATTATGAAAAAAATGACTTATTAAGCTTGTTTTTTCTCTTTTTCCGAATCTGTTGTTATTACTGCCATTAGTTAATCCTTTGGTTTATAACCATTAATTTAGCGTCATAATTAGTATCATGAGGCTTAGACTCTTTTTACTGTGTGTTCTATTTGTTTCTGCAGGAAACTTTTCAGGATTTGGTCAGCAGATTGATTCCATGATGAATGTGTACGCAGAATTTTTTCCAAAAGAGAAGATCCACCTACACTTTGACAAAACAATCTATAACAAAGAAGAAACCATCTGGTATAAGGTATATATCACCGATGATCAGGGGCTTACCCGCCTGAGTAAAAATGTATATGTGGAATGGTATGACACAACAGGCAAAATGATTGGTCAGACCGCCTCTCCCCTTTTTCAGTCCACTGCCAAAGGCGCCTTTGAATTACCGGCAGACTATAAAGGAAATTTTATTCGGGTAAAGGCCTATACACAATGGATCTTGAACGACGATCCTGAATTTCTTTATACCAGGGATATATTCATCAACAATACTGATGAGGTTGACATGAAAAAAATCAGCGTGCTGAAAACCACGCTGGAATTGTTTCCAGAGGGAGGTGATCTGGTAAACGGGCTCAGCAGTCGTGTGGCTTTTAAAGCAAGGGATAACAGGGGTTTGCCCATGATGGTAAAGGCATATCTCGTGAATGATAAAAATAAAACGCTGGATACGCTCAGGGTCAGGCACGATGGTATGGGCAGCTTCGTGCTGCAACCCAAGACTGGAGAGAAATACATGGTTAAGTGGACTGACAAAAACGGAAATACCGGCATAACACCGCTTCCACCTGCAAAAGCTGATGGTGTAACACTTTCGATAAAAACCACAAATGAATTTGCTTCCCTAAAGATTGAAAGATCACCGCAGGCTCCTCCAAACATGAAGACGATGACGCTGTTGGTTCACATGAATCAGCTTGTATTATTCAAAGTGGATCTGAATGCTGTTGACCGAACCCTTCTCGCAGCAAACATACCGATAGCCGAACTGAATACTGGCGTTCTCCAATTCACATTGTTCAGTGCTGACTGGTTACCATTGGCAGAAAGGGTTGTATATATCAATAACCGAAATCATGAGTTTGGCGCAAAAATTTTAACGCAGCTGGTAACACTCACCAAAAGAGGAAAAAATGTGATGGATGTATATGTTGCTGACACAACAACAACCAACATGTCCATATCCATCACTGACGCATCCATTGAATCCGAAAATGCACCTCATACCATTTATTCAGATCTCTTGCTTAGTAGTGAGATCAAAGGCAGAATCCATAACCCCGGTTATTATTTGTCGAGCGATTCTGATTCAGTGATGGCTAATCTGGATCTTGTTATGCTCACCCACGCATGGAGAAGATTCAATTGGGATTCACTGAGAGCAGGAAAAGAACCTGTAATCACTCATCCATTTGATACTGAAAAAATGCGGGTATCGGGAAAGATCTATGGCCTCAAAAATGTCAGTGTCAATGAGATCATGATGAATCTCATTGTACAGTATAAAGACAGTAGCAGAAATTTCCTCTTTCAGCCGGTTTCCAAAGATGGTTATTTTGAGAACAGAGAACTATTCTTCTATGATACCGCTAAAATATTCTACAACTTCAATCAGAATCAGCGGTTGGGTGATGTAACGCAAGTTCAGTTTGACAATGGCCTATTGAAACCACTTGCAAAAAATATTGTTTATCAGGAAGCTGAAAAACTTGTGAACTGGAACGATAGTATTGCGAGGGCTAGAATGAAACAGTTCCTTGCTTTGCAGGAAGACTGGAAAAAAAGATCTTCCTACAAAACACTACAAGAGGTGATTGTCAAATCCAGAGCCAAACCCAAGGAAGATGAAATTGAAAAACGCTATGCCAGCGGATTATTTGCCGGGGGTGATGCTTTTGTATTTGATATTTTGAATGACCCCGCCGCATCTGCCGGATTTGATATTCTCAATTATCTGCAGGGAAGGGTTCCCGGTTTGCAGATCAGCCGCGCCGGAACTACTGGAGTTTCTATGCAGTGGCGTGGGGCCGTACCTGATCTATATGTGGATCAAATGCAGGTCAGTCCAGATATGGTAATGACCCTTAGCATAAGAGACATTGCCATGGTTAAAGTATTCCGTCCTCCATTTTTCGGTTCTTTCGGAGGCGGAGGCGGAGGTGCTATTGCCATTTATACGAAAAAAGGAGGTGATTCAAGAACGGATAACAGCAAGAACTCAAAGGGTATGCTTTCGGCAATGCTCTCTGGCTATACCCGCTTCAAGGAGTTTTATAACCCCCAATATGACAACCCTGCAGAAAATCCCGAAACAGATATTCGCACAACCCTGTATTGGAATCCATACGTGATCACAAACAAAAAAAGTCCGCGCTTTCGGATCCAATTCTTCAATAACGACATCAGCAACAAATTTCTGGTAGTACTAGAGGGTGTCAATGCAGACGGAAAGATGACCAGGGTCACCAAACTGATTGACGCCAATCATTGAAGGCCCGATTGATTGGTCTTTATTTTGTGCTTATAACCACAAAACAAATGACCATGAACAAGATCATATTCATCATTCTGGTATCGCTCACTTCATTATTTATCAAAGCAAAAGCACAGGATAAGGAAGCAGTGGTAACACTTCCAGAGATCAGGATTACTTCTATGGCTACGGTAAATGTAGATGTTGCCAATTCTTTCCGGAGAGCATTTCCGGGGGCTCAACAACTGCAATGGTATAAATACGACAAGGATTATATCGCGAAATTCATCCAGAAGGACATGGACCACAATGCTCTTTTCAGAAAGAATGGTATCATGATCTATGACATCAGCTATGGATATGAAAAAAATTTACCCAAAGAAGTTAAAGATGTGGTTTTGAGGGTATATGATAACTATAAAATCATAAGAAGCATCAATATCAAAGCCCAAGGCAGAGATATCTGGATGGTTAAAATGGAAGGCATGAAAAAATACCTGATGGTGAGGGTGGAAGACATGGAACTCGAAGAAGTAGAAGAATTTCAAAAAGCAGATGTTGTAGAATGATGATTACATAGGCTATTCCGTACATTAGCGTATGGATAATGGCCAACAAACGAATCATACCCTTAAGCGCACGCTAACCCCCATTATGTTATGGGGGTTAGGTGTTGGATATGTAATCTCGGGAATGTATTTCGGCTGGAATCTGGGGTTGGAGAAAGGAGGTACACTTGGGCTCGCCGTTGCTACTGGATTTGTTGTAGTGATGTATGTCTGTTTCACTTTCAGTTATTGTGAACTCGCTGCTGCCATACCCAAAGCCGGAGGTGGCTTTGATTATGCTAACCGGGCTTTGGGAAAACACTGGGGTTTCATTGCAGGAATGGCCCAAAACATTGAATTCATTTTTGCTCCGCCGGCCATCGCCTATGCAATAGGGGCCTATTTCAATTTATCTTTTCCTCAAATTCCTGTTCTGGCTATTGCGATTTCAGTTTATTTCATCTTTACCGCACTCAACATCTATGGGGTAAAAGCTGCAGCGCTTTTCGAACTATTCATCACCATCCTTGCGGTTGGAGAATTGTTGCTGTTTGCCGGACTAACGATGCCCAATACCTCACTTGACAACCTTGTTCAAAACGCTTTACCGAATGGATGGGGAGGTATGTTTGCCTCCATTCCCTTTGCCATTTGGTTCTTTTTGGGAATCGAAGGTGTTGCCAATGTTGCAGAAGAAACCATCAATCCTCAAAAAACGATTACCAAAGGATTTGGTTTTGCTATTCTCACTCTGATCTTGTTATGTGCCCTTACCTTCATCGGATCTGTTGGTGTTGGGGGATGGGAAGCGATCGTATACAAATCCGATGGCAGTGCTTCAGACTCCCCTCTCCCTCTGGCATTGGGAAAAATCTTGGGGGAGGACCACTCGCTGTATCATCTTTTGATTGCGGTAGGGTTATTCGGACTCGTGGCATCCTTTCATGGATTGATGCTTGCAGCTGGAAGATCAACTTTTGAATTCGGCAGGGTTGGCTATGCACCAAAAATACTGGGAACCATACATCAAAGATTTCAGACTCCTGCCATAGCTTTGATGGTGAACATGTGTATAGGGATTACAGCACTGATTACCGGTAAAACTGCTGAGATCATCACCATATCTGTATTTGGTGCTATTACCCTTTACATCATCTCGATGTTTTCACTGATCAGGTTGCGCAAGACGGAACCAGCATTGGACAGACCCTTTAAAGTACCCTTTTATCCGATAACCCCCATTACAGCTTTGGTGATCGGTTTGGTTTCCCTGACAGCCATGATCATCTACAACCCATGGCTCGCATTGGTTTTCGCGGCTTTGATGCTGGCAAGTTATGTTCCATTTCTGCTCTGGGGGCAGCATAAAAAAAATAATGATTAATTTTTAGACAAATCACCAAGATGAATACCAAAGAGATCCTTCAATATGTAAAACAACATCCTGCCGGAAAAGTGAAGATCGCTTTTTCCGATATCGACGGCGTATTGCGTGGCAAATACGTTTCCACTGAAAAATTTCTATCCGCCGTTGAAAAAGGAACGAGCTTTTGTGATGTGATCATGGGTTGGGACATGGCAGATGTACTGTATGATCGTTCAACAGTTACAGGATGGCATACCGGTTATCCAGACAGTGAAGCTGGCATCGACCTCAATACATTCAGAAAAATTCCATGGGAGCAGGATCTTCCCTTTTTTCTGGGTCAGTTGCACAACAAGAAAGGGAACCCGTCAGAAGTTTGTCCGAGACAGCTCCTGAAAAAAATTAGTGAAGAAGCAAAGAGCATGGGATTCTCTCCTGTTTTTTCACAGGAATTTGAATGGTTCAATTTTTCAGAAACTCCCTCCTCCGTTCAAGAGAAAGGTTTTCGTAATCTCACGCCACTGACGCCGGGTATGTTCGGATATTCTATTTTGAGATCAACATTAAAAAATCCTTTTTTTACAGATCTTTTTGAGCTGCTAACCAAATTCAATGTACCGATTGAAGGTCTCCATACCGAAACGGGGCCAGGCACCTATGAAGCTGCGATCAAATATGCAGACATCGTTGAGGCAGGCGATAGGGCTATTTTGTTCAAAACAGCTGTAAAGGAAATTGCCTATAAACATAACGTCATGGCCACTTTTATGGCCAAGATCAATGAGATCCTTCCCGGATGCGGGGGGCATATCCACCAAAGCCTGTGGGATAAGAACGGAAAGAAAAATCTTTTCTTTGATGCAAATGACAAACAAAGTCTAAGTGAAACTGCCAGACAATATATCGCAGGACAACTGCATTGCCTTCCTCATATCCTGCCATTCTTTGCACCCACAATCAACAGCTATAAGCGTCTGGTGGAAGGCGCTTGGGCACCCACTACCCTTACCTGGGGAGTTGACAACAGAACTACCGCTTTGCGTGTGCTAAATGGATCTAATCAGTCTTGTCGACTTGAAACAAGAGTAGTAGGGGCAGATGTGAATCCTTATCTGGCAATGGCTGCAAGTCTTGCATCCGGACTTTATGGGATCAGAAAAAAACTAAAGCTCAAACAACCAGCAACCATAGGGAATGGTTATCTAGAAAAAACCTATGGCACCTTACCCTACACGCTGAACGATGCGACATTGAAGATGAAAGAAAACGAACTTGCAACTGAGCTATTCGGAAAACCGTTCACTGAGCATTTCATCCAAAGCAGAGAATGGGAGTGGCGTCAACACCTGAAAGTGGTGAGCGACTGGGAACTGAAAAGATATTTTGAAATCATTTAATCAAGACTATGTTCGATCGTATCTATCAGTATAATTTTCCAACCACTATTCGTTTCGGGGCAGGATCAGTCAAAGAGCTTGCTGATCATATTCAACAAAACAACCTGAAAGCACCGCTGATTGTGACGGATCCTACCGTTGCAGGTCTGCCTTTTTTCAAAAATATCGTTGCGGATCTTACTCGAAGAGGAATAGCTGTGGAGGTTTTCCATGATATCCATAAGAATCCTGTGAAGTCGGATGTTTACAAAGGCACAGATGCTTATGATCAGACCAAGCGAGATGCTATCATTGGTATCGGAGGCGGTGCAGCATTGGATGTAGCCAGGGCAATCGTGCTAAGGGTTAACCACAGAGAGGATCTGTTCAAGTATGATGATCTGATTGGAGGTGATGTTTACGTAACGAATGATGTTCCCTATTTCATCACGATCCCTACCACAGCCGGTACCGGAAGTGAAGTCGGAAGAAGCGCCATCATTGCGGATGATGAGACCCATCAGAAGAAAATTTTATTCTCGCCGAAGTTGCTGGCAAAGATCATTTTTGCAGACCCTGAACTGACAATGGATCTTCCCGGACCGATAACAGCAGCTACAGGAATGGATGCGCTAACGCACAACATGGAAGCCTTTATCGCAAAGATGGAACATCCTTTGTGTGAAGGCATTGCACTAGAGGGCATAAGGCTGATCCATCAATCCATTGAAAAGGCAGTACATCATTCGGATCTTGAATCGAGAAGTCAGATGCTGATTGCTTCACTGATGGGTGCAGTGGCATTTCAAAAAGGACTGGGCGTGGTACACTCGCTTGCCCATCCCCTCTCCTCCTTACTCGATACACATCACGGACTGGCAAACGCAGTGAATCTGCCTTACGGCATGGCTTTTAACATAAGCGGTTGTGAAGAGAAATTCAGACGCATCGCAAGAGTACTGGAATTAAAAAATGAAACGGGTGAAGGGGTTGTTCAATATTTAAAAGAACTTAATGAAAAGATCGGTATCCCCCAGCGATTGCGGGATATTGGTGTCAAGCAGGAACATCTCGAAACGTTGTCGGATCTTGCTATCGCAGATTTCGCGCATCCCAATAATCCCAAACCGGTGAGTCGGGATGATTTCCGACAACTTTACCAGCAAGCCCTATAAAGCATTGATCATGAAAATTGTGAATCCGGCTACAGAAGAAATCATCATGGAAATCCGCGAAGATGATGAAGCAAGTCTTTCCAATAAACTGATAAAACTAAAGCAAGCTCAAACGGAATGGGCAAAACAACCATTGGAGAAACGCATTCAGATTCTTCAGCAATATTCAACTCTCCTTGAAAGAGACCTTGAGATTCTCGCGAACACGCTGACCGAAGAAGTTGGCAAGCCACTGCAGCAGTCGCGCAATGAGATCAATGGATCCAGAAGCAGGATTGCATGGCTTACATCAAATGCAGTCAACTATCTTTCGGATGAAACCATGCATGAAGATGCGTCTATCACCGAAATCATCCGGTACGAACCGCTAGGAGTAATCTGCAATATCTCTGCCTGGAATTACCCCTACTTGGTTGGGACCAACGTGTTTATTCCAGCATTACTTGCTGGTAATGCAGTATTCTACAAACCATCTGAATACGCCACGCTTACGGGACTTCACATTGAACGGCTATTGAAAGAATCCGGTATTCCCGAAGATCTTTTTCAAGTGGCCATTGGTGGTGCAGCAGTTGGTGAATTGCTCTTAAGCTTGCCACTCGATGGATACTTCTTCACGGGGTCCTACAAAACGGGGAAATATATTTACGAAAAAGTAGCTTCCAAAATGGTTCCCTGTCAGTGTGAGCTGGGAGGAAAAGATCCTTTGTATGTTGCAGATGATGTGAAGGATATTGTTGCTGTAGCGGCCGGAACTGCCGATGGAGCTTTTTACAACAATGGACAAAGTTGCTGTGCAGTGGAACGGATTTATGTTCATGAAAAGAACTATGACCAGTACATTGATGCCTTTGTGAAAGAAGTTTCATCTTGGAAGATGGGAGACCCAAAAGATAATGGCACATATCTGGGTCCATTGAGCAGAAGCTCACAACTGGAATTCTTATCCCGCCAGGTTGACGAAGCACTTTCGAAAGGCGCAAAACTATTGTATGGTGGGAAAACAAAAGAAGGCAAGGGCTTCTATTTTGAACCGACAGTACTGACAAACGTAACACATGATATGTTGGTGATGCAAGAAGAATCATTTGGTCCCATCATCGGCATCATGAAAGTGAAGGATGATGAAGAAGCGATAGAAAAAATGAATGATACCACATACGGACTCACTGCTGCTGTTTACAGCAGCAGTAAAGAGAGAGCTGAAGAGATACTGAGCAAGCTCAACAGCGGCACTGGATACTGGAATTGCTGCGACCGGGTGAGTGCTGCATTACCCTGGAGCGGCAGAAAACATTCAGGATTTGGAGCAACTTTATCCCATGTGGGTATCAGAGCATTCACACAACCCAAAGCATATCATTTAAGAAACAACTAAGAATAATCATGAGAGCTTTACTGCGATTAAGTTTACTACTTACCATTTTTTTTCTGCAGCCATTTGCAACAGAATTAAATGCGGCCAAACCAATTATCAGGAAAACAGAACTTCATGATAAGATCAGGAAAGATGATCCCCCAAAAAAGAATAAATTAGCCAAATGGAGTCTGATCCTATCCGGATCTGGATTTTTACTTACACTAGTCCCTTATCTAAGTATGTTCGGCCCCTATCTCATGGTAGGCGGTATTGTCTGTGGTATCATTGCCTTGACCCAGATCAAAAAAACCAAAGAAAAAGGTAGTGGCATGGCCATTGCCTCACTGATCCTGGGTGGCGTTTTTCTGATTGCGGTCATTATTGCCGTAGCCGTGCTGCTGAGTATTTTCAATTGATCAAAGTCCCAGGTATTCTTTGGCATTGCCATAACAAATATTGGCAATCATCCCTCCGATCCATTTTTCATCGTTGGGGATGGTGCCTTCCTGCATGTCGTTGGCAAGCGTGTTGCACAGAATCCTTCTGAAATATTCATGTCTGGAAAAAGAGAGAAGGCTTCGGCTATCGGTGATCATGCCTACAAAAGCTGAAAGAATACCAATATCTGAAAGTACATTCAGGTGTTCCTCCATACCATTTTTCTGATCCAGGAACCACCAGGCTGGACCAAACTGGACCTTACCTTTTATGCTGCCATCATTGAAGTTTCCGCACATGGAAGCAAAAAGTGCATTATCTGCCGGATTGTTATTGTAGATGATGGTCTTGGTGAGCTGGTCACTTGCATCCAGGCTATTGAGCAGGGCAGATAATCTTTCTGCTTGGGCATAATCTCCGATGGAATCAAAGCCGGCATCGGCGCCAAGCTTAGCCTTGAGTCTTGCATTGTTGTTCCTGATGGCACCCAGATGAAACTGCTGAATCCAACCCTGCTTGTGATAGCTTTTGCAAAGCGATTGTAATACATGGAAAGCAAAGGCTTCAGGATCCGAGTATGGGGTTTTCCCGCCAGAAGAAAGAAATGTTGCAAATTCAGCAGCAAGAGCTGAGGTGAAAGTTCTATTCAATGGTACTTGTGAAAGACCATGATCAGAAATCCTGCAACCTGCTTTTGCAAAATGTTCAATTCGGCTTTCCAATGCCTCCAGAAGGCTATCAATATCTTTAATGGCAATTCCGGATACAGCTGAAAGCTTTTCAACATAGGCAATGAAAGCAGTGGCATCGTGGATCGCAAAAGATTTATCCGGACGGAAAGAAGGTGCCACACCTGTTTTGAAACCCTGATCAGCTTTGATCTGATGATGATAATGAAGATCATCGCAAGGGTCATCTGTTGAGCATAGATAAACTACATTATACTTTTCAAGGAATTTCCTCGCAGTATGTTCGGAACCAGCAAGTAATTCATTTCCCTGCATGTAGATACGGGAGGCAGAATCAGGGTTCAGGTATTCAGTAACCCCAAATGAATTTTTCAATTCGAGATATGTCCAGTGAAACAAAGGATTCCTGATGGTTTGCGGAACAGTTTTGGCCCAGGCCTGAAACTTTTCTTCGTCAGAAGCATCACCGGTAATAAACTTTTCATTTACTCCTACTGTACGCATGGCCCTCCACTTGTAATGGTCTTCGCTCAGCCATATTCGGGTCATGTTCTCAAACTTCCTGTCGGTTGCAATTTCAAAAGGCGAAAGATGAGAGTGATAATCAATAATGGGCTGTGGCGCAGCATATTCAAAATATAGCTTGCTGGCCAATGATGTTTGAAGGAGGAAGTTCTCCTTAAGAAATATTCCGGAATCCTGAGACATAAGTGATTTTTACCAAACTAATTTCGGTTGATGAAGGGAGAATTGATCAGAAGTGGATTGATTTATTTACGCAAAGGTTTTCGGATTGGGAATTACACTGAATCCCTCAACGTCAATTCATTGTTCAGCACAATGATATCATTTGCCGCAGCATAGGATTTCTTCTCGATCATCTTTAACAAGAGTGTTGCGGCCTCTTTACCCATATCGAACGCCGGCTGAGAAAGGGTGGAAAGCGCCGGATTCAGTAGTGCAGCGGTTCTGAGATTGGTCATACCAATCACCTTGATGTCTTTGGGTATATGCAATTTGAGATCCTTGCATACCTGGTACACTGTGATCACATATTTTTCGATGGAAGCAAATACGCCATCGGGTCTTTTTTTAGACATGAAAAGTTTTCTCAACGTATTATAATTTGAGTCCATATCATCTGAACATTGCACCACCATATCGTCAGTAAACAAAATTCCATGTGCCTGCAGGGCATCCTGGAAACCCCTTCTCCGCTCGATCGAAGTATACAATGGCTCTGTAGTTTCTAGGAAAACAGGGCGTTTACATCCCGATTTGATCAGTTTAACAGTAGACTCATAGGTGCTTTCATAATTGTTGGTAATAACCTTGGGAAATTGAAGGAGATCAGGTACCCTGTCAAAAAAGACCATTGGCAATTTGGTGCTTTCATAGAACTGCTGAAAGTGACCATATCCTTCCCTGCCGGTACAGACAGAGATGATCAATCCGGAGATCAGCCCATTTTCAAGGTGTTCAAGAACGGACTTCTCTCTTTCGAGATTTTCATGTGTAAGGTAAATGAAGGTGTCATAGTGTTTGGACATCGTCACACTCTCAATGCCATCCACGGCAAGTGCAAAAAAGTTGTTGACGATATCGGGGATGATCACCGCAATTTGCTTGCCCTTCTTTTTTCTCAGATTACTGGCAAAGGGATTGGGTTTGTATTTATATTGTCTTGCCAGATCCAATACCCTTTTTTTGGTATTGGCACTGATCTCATGACTATCCCCCAAGGCCTTTGAAACGGTGGAAACTGACAACCCCAACTCCTTGGCCAGCTGTATCATATTGATACCCTTCATCAAGCAGTATTTTTATTTGAGTGAATTCAGATCCCATCCTTCCCTGAACATGGGTTTCAGCAGTGCATCTGCCGCTGCATCTTTTTTAAATTTCTCTTTTGCAGGATCCCACTCCAGGGTTCTGCCCAGTTGGTAAGCTATGTTGGCAATATTACAAACACTGCTGGTGCGATGGCCTGTCTCTACATCACAGATTGGGCGATTCCCGTTCTTGATACAATTCAACCAATCTGCATAATGATCATTGGACTCATATAATCTGACTTCTCCGGATTGTATGGTTGCAGAAATGATATTGGCAGGATCACTATCAAGGATTGAACGGCTCACATCGAGTCTGCCTTTTTCTCCGATAAAACGAACAGCACTTCCTCTGCCAAAATCCTCATGCTTCATCACAATACCATTTTCATAGATCAGTTGTAACCCAATCTTTGCATTTGCACCCGGCGGGATCAATTTAACAGGCCCGCTCTCGTCCATGCCCAACGCCCATTGTGCTATGTCGAACATGTGTGCTCCCCAATCGCAAACCATGCCTCCACCATATTCTTTGTAATTCCGCCAATTGGGGAAAATATCCAATTCAACTGGCGGTGCCAATTCTGCGTGAAATTCACGATAGGGCGCTGGTCCGACCCATGCATCCCAATTGACACCAGCCCGAAGCGGTTGAGCAGGAAGGTCGCATGCCACAGGGGGCGGACCAACAGTAACCAATACTTCACTGATCTTACCCAAATATCCGTTTCTCACCAACTCACAGGCATGACGGAAATTTCTCCAGGAGCGCTGCATGCTTCCGGTCTGGAATACAATCTTGTTTTTTCTTGCAGCATTGACCATGGCCCTGCCTTCTTCAACCGTGTGGGCCAAAGGCTTTTCGCAATAGACATGCTTACCTGCATTGGAAGCCTGAATGGCTTGCACTGCGTGCCAGTGATCAGGTGTAGCGATCACCACAGCATCTATGTCTTTGCGTTGCAGGATCTCGCGATAATCATCATACCCTGTAAATCCTTTGAAGTTGGCATTTGATCCATCCTTCCTGGCCTGGGAATAATATTTCTCAAGTAGTGAATGGAAATAATGAAGTTTATTGAGATCAACATCAGCTCCGGCTACTATATTGGTTTTGGCCTTGAAATTATTGAGCAGACCTCTCGCCTGCTTTCCGGTTCCAATGAAACCGAGGTTGAGCATATCACTGGGAGCAGTATACCCTTTCCCCAAAACAAAACGAGGAACGATCATGAAACCTGCAGCTGCAGCAGCTGAAGTTTTAACAAACGATCTTCTCTTGGAATTATGTTGAGTCATTTTGATCTATTTAGTTGAATTATAGGTCTTCTATCTTTTTAAATTTGGGCACCAGGCCTTTCATGACAAACCATGCAATGACATAGGCCAAGGCGCAGAAGGTGAACATGATAGTATATCCTGTTTCAATGTGTCCGAGTGCTTTGTAATGATCAAACAATGCTCCCCCCACTTTGGTGGTCAATACACCTCCAATTCCTCCCGCCATTCCACCAATGCCTACCACTGAGGCAATGGCCTTGTTGGGAAACATATCTGATACCGTTGTGAAGATGTTGGCGCTCCAAGCCTGATGCGCTGCTGCACCTACACCGATAAGCAGAACGGGTACCCAGTAGCTGATGTATCCGAACGGTTGAGCAGCCAGTACCACCAATGGGAAAAGCGCTATGATCAACATCGCACGCATTCTTCCTTCATAGGCATTGTACCCCCTGTTCATAAAATAGGCAGGGAACCATCCTCCTGCTACACTGCCCAGCATTACAATACTGTATAACACGACCAGTGGCACCATGGTATCGGTACCTGTCATTCCATATTTCTCTTTCAGATAGGCTGGAAGCCAGAAAAGAAAAAACCACCAGACGCCATCTGTCATAAATTTTCCAAATGAGAAAGCCCAGGTCTGGTTATATCTGAACAATGCCGACCATTTGACCTTGGCATCAGGGGTACTTGACTTGATCTCTTCTGCAGCATCAGTGGTTTGAACATATGTTTTTTCTTCAGCAGACATACGCTTTTGCTCGGCAATTGGAGCATAATAAATGATCCAAAATATCAACCATATAAATCCTACAGCACCTATGATGATAAAGGCCATTTCCCAACCGTATTGCTTGGCAATCCAGGGTACACTCAATGGAGCGAGAACGGCCCCTACATTTGCCCCAGAATTGAAAATACCAGTAGCAAATGATCTTTCTTTTTTGGGAAAATATTCTGCTGTCACCTTGATTGCTGCCGGGAAGTTACCTGCTTCGCCCAACGCCAGGAAGGCCCTTGCAAAAATGAATCCCAACACGGATGCGGGAACTGCTGCCAGCCCCAGCCAACCCAGGCTGGTGAGCATGAATTCACCGATGGGTAAAGCTGCGGCGTGAATGATGGCGCCGATAGACCAGATGATGATGGCCCAGGAATATCCGCTTTTGGTACCCAGCTTATCGATCACCCTTCCTGCAAAGAGCAAACAGATTGCATATGTGAATTGAAAGGCAGAGGCAATATTGGCATACTGGCTGTTGGTCCAACCGAATTTTTCCTGCAGCATCGGAAAAAGGAGGCTGAGTACCTGGCGGTCTAAATAATTGATGGTTGTTGCAACAAAAAGCAATGCGCATACCGTCCACCTGAAACCTGTCGTCTTTTGGGCCATGTCAATCGTTTTACAGTTAGTTTTAAAAGTTCCTTTCAAGATAGGAAATTTCCATTGAAGCAGTATCTGGGAGCCCCATTTTTGCTATAACGTTTTCGTAAATGAGGTGAGGAGCAACACCCTTTTTTTGCTTAATTTACAATTCTCATTTCATCAACGAAACCGCCATCATGAAACATATTATTCTGCTATTTTCTCTTTGTCTTTCAACCTTCATTTCCATCCATTCACAATCAAAGGTTTTGAAGAATGCCAATGTACTGGTTTATACCAAAAACGGCACAGGCTATGTACATGACAACATTCCTTCAGCAGTTGAAGCACTCAAAAAACTTGCTGTTCAGGAACAGTTCAACATCACCGTCAGTGATGATCCTTCAATCTTTACAGAAGATCAGATCAAAAAATATGCATTCATCGTATTCCCCAGCACCAATAATGATGTCTTTGCCAGTGACGAGCAACGACTTGTTTTCAGGAGATACATTGAGGCAGGTGGAGGCATGGTGGGTCTACATTCTGTCACCGGCACTGAACGCAACTGGAAATGGTTCAAAATGCTGATTGGCTGCACATTTTCCTGGCATGCAAAGTTTCAGAAGTTCAAGGTCAGGGTTACCGATCCTTCACACCCATCCATGAAAGATGTTCCGCTTGTATGGGAAAGAGAGGATGAATTGTATTTTGGCAAAGAACTCTATCCCGTAACCAATGTGATGATGGCGCATCAATTCACCACACTCGACCAAAGCCAGAAAGACCAGATCAGTAAAAATGCAGGAACGTATAATGAATACTACCCAGCAGTTTGGTACAATAATTTCCAGGGCGGACACGCATGGATCTCAACGATCGGTCACAGCAAGCAAACCTATTCAGATCCTGTGTATGTGAATCATCTGTTACAGGGACTTCGTTTTGTAGCATCGAAGGTTAAAAAAGTTGACTTTGCCAATGCCTATGCTGCCCATCGCGATGATGACTTAAAAAGGTAAGAGATGGCAGAGAAAAAACCATTCAGCAGAAGAGCTTTCATGAAGAGCAGTGCACAGGCTGGTGCGCTGACAGGACTGGCATCGCTTGGCTTTCCTACCATTGTTCCTGCGAAAGTACTGGGCAAAGATGCCCCCAGCAACAAGATCAATATTGGCGCCATTGGTGTAGGTAGAATCTCCCGTGATCACGACATGGCCGAAACCCTCAAATATGATCATGCCAGGATCATGGCGGTTTGTGACGTTGACAGCAAAAGACTGCAAGAGGGAAAAAAATATGTGAATGAGTATTATTCCAAAAAAACAGGTCAATCCTATGACGGTGTAACCATGTATGATGCTCATGAGGAACTGCTGCTGAATAAAGATATCGATGCAGTTCTGATCAGCACTCCGGATCACTCCCATGCTTACCTGGGTATTCATGCAGTAGAGGCAGGCAAGGATGTTTATCTCCAAAAACCTGCTTCCCTGACCATTGCTGAAGGTCGTGCGCTGAGCAATGCCGTTCACCGTACCGGTCGCATTTTGCAGATCGGCAGTCAGCAACGATCCTCTTCACAATTCCGCTATGCGGCAGAACTGGT
>JBKCOY010000011.1:0-33199 GCA_046309555.1 Chitinophagia bacterium | reverse complement strand
ACCATTTTCATCAATCAAAAATGTGGTGCGCAAGACCCCCATGTACTTTCTGCCGTACATCGACTTCTCTGCCCAAAGTCCGTATTTCTCGATGACTTTTTTATCTGTGTCTGCGATGATGCGAAAAGGTAATTTGTGTTTACCAATGAATTTGAGGTGGGATGACTCATCATCAGGACTCACACCAACAACCTCAACTCCTTTTTTTGCCAGCATTTTGAAACCATCACGGAGATTACAAGCCTGAACGGTACAGGTACTCGTATCGTCTTTGGGATAAAAATAGAGAGCCAATTTTTTACCCTTGAAATCAGCCAGTGATATTTTTTGTCCGTTCTGGTCAACCCCTGAAAATGCCGGGGCTTTTTTTCCTGCTGTCAGTTCCATTTTATGATCTTTTGATTATCCAATCCCGGCTCGTGCTGTTGCCGGCCTCATCATAAACAACTACCGAGAGTTTATGTTCACCAACTGGTAAATGTTCATCAACAGTATAAACATATCGGTTTCCCAATGGCTGAAACATGAGCCATTTGTCTCCTGCCTTTCCAACAAATCCACTTACAACATTGTTGTTATCTGCTACTTCAACAATTATTCTGCTTCCCATTTTTACACTATACCCATCAGAAAAAGTTGTTCGGATAGTGGGAGGTTGAAGATCTTCTATCAGCTGGAAAAAACCTAGATCGCGGAATTTTGCTACGAACCAACCTTTCTCCATTGTTGCTTTTTTAAATTCAGTTTTGCTCCTGAAGCTGCGTTTGATCAGCACCCTGTCTGGATTGATGAGAGACATACTTCTGTTGGGATGTAAACGGATGCTGAATGGGTTGTTTGCCGGGATATTTTCAGGCAGTGTTTGAAATACAGAACTGAGTTCTGCAGTTCCAGTAGCATAAAAAGATTTCAGATCAAAATTGAATGCATCATAAAATGTTGAGTCATTGAAAACAAACTGGATATCTTGTTCTTCGATGATATTGTATTGGTTAGGGATGACCCTGGAAGGCGAATGTATTTGAGCTGGCATTATTGGAGAAGGCTTCTGTTGTATTTCAAAAACCACTTTCGATACATTTCCATGCGGATCGCTTACTTCCAGATCAAAAGCCTCTGCTTGCAGAGGCACGTCAAAATGATCTTTCGGAGTCTGGACATCATAATGATCTAATCCATAACTCTTAGGAGGGAATAACATCTGTAGATAGGGCCCGCCCTTTGAACGATAGAGATAGTCGATATGCCCATTGAGATACCTCGTTTTGTCGTAACCAATATTGTCCATTTTGAAACTGGTGAGCGACTCTCCCTTCCTGAACAGGGTTGCTGTGTAGATACCATTGGGATTGGGGATTCCCGTCATCCTGTCTGTTGCCTGTATGGCCATGAAAGCATTCTTGAAGGGAAGCTGAATCAAGGATGCAGGTTTAAAGGCACCTTCTTTTTTGAGAAGCGGGATCAAGATTGGAGTTTGTTCATACACACTTTTGTCCCTGTCGTAAAAGGCAAGTCGGTATACATCCGGTGGAGTCTGATCATGTAGTGAAAGATTGAACAGCAATGGATTTAAACAATTTTCCGTCTTTGTGTCCCGGATCTCAAAATGAACATGCGGACCTTGAGAAGCGCCTGTATTTCCGCTGTATCCAATGAGTTGTCCTTTTTTCACAGGAATAAGGTTATCGGGTACATTGATGTCGATCTTCCAGCTTTGCAGGGCATATTGCTTTTCTTTCAAAAAGCTTTCGGCCAAAGGAATAAATCGGTTCATATGGGCATACAGCGTTGTTGTGCCGTTGGGATGGTTGAGGTAGATCGCTCTGCCAAACCCACCAGTTTCAATTTTCATTCTGGCGACATACCCGTCTGCCGGAGCAAAAACGGGCATGTTTTCTTTGCCCTCGGTTGAAAGATCCAGCCCCATGTGAAAATGATTCGGTCTCATTTCTCCAAAGTTGGCGTTGAGTCGAGGGGTGAGATTTAGTGGATACCTGAAATAGTCAACTCCTCCGGGAACCTGTGCAAAAAGGGATTGAACCATCATCGACAAGAAAATCAGCAAACTCGAAAATTTCCATTTCATACGGCAAAGCTAGAAGAGAAAATACCTATTCGCACGTAAAAAAATCCACCTTGATACTTTTTGTACAATATTTTTTAAAAAATCAGGTTTATCATACAACATAATCAGATCTTTTGTTGTCTATTATGTCAGACGCACTCAAATGAAAAAGATATTACAAAAAATTGTTATTGTTTGGGCATCCATAGCAGCCCTTATCGGTTTCCAGAAAAAGGAAGAAAAAGAGTCATTCAACGATGCCATTCGGTTCCCTGATCTGAGTGAAAAAAATGTCGTAGAGGACTATGAAATGGCTGCCTACCACAATCAGGCCTGATTTGTTCACCAAGTATCAACAGATTTTACTGCCCCTACCCAATTGACCAACATTTCCTTCGGAAAGTTGAGGTCAACCATTACCTTTGCAACCCGGGTACATCCCGGTTTTTTTATGCCCATAACCCAATAAACCCAGGAATAGATCATGCCACAAGACAAGTCGATTCGCTCAGTGCTCATCATCGGTTCAGGACCCATCATCATTGGCCAGGCCTGCGAGTTTGATTACTCCGGCTCACAGGCCGCGCGAAGCCTTCGGGAAGAAGGTGTCAAGGTGATTCTGATCAATTCTAATCCGGCTACCATTATGACGGATCCGATGATGGCAGATAGGGTTTATCTGCTTCCGCTGACTGCCGAAAGCATAGAACAGATCCTACAGGAAAATGAGATAGATGCTGTGCTGCCAACCATGGGTGGTCAAACAGCACTGAACCTGGCCAAAGAAGCGGAAGAATTGGGTATCTGGGAAAAATACAATGTCAGGCTCATTGGCGTAGACATCAAAGCAATAGACAAGGCAGAAGACAGGGAAAAGTTCAGGCAATGGATGATCCAGATGGGCATTCAGGTGGCCCCAGCCAAAACGGCCAATTCATTTTTGGAAGGAAAAGAATTTGCACAGGAAATCGGCTTCCCATTGGTAATCAGACCTTCCTTTACATTGGGAGGAACTGGTGGCGGATTTGTACACAGCAAAGAATTCCTGGACGAGGCCTTGAATCGCGGACTTTCTGCATCCCCCATTCATGAAGTGCTGGTTGAAAAAGCCGTTTTGGGATGGAAGGAATTTGAGCTGGAGCTACTCCGTGACATGAAAGATAATGTAGCCATCATTTGTACGGTAGAGAATTTTGACCCGATGGGTGTGCATACCGGCGACTCCATTACTGTAGCGCCCGCGATGACCCTGAGTGATACTGCCTTTCAATTGATGCGCAACACTGCCATCCGCATGATGCGCGACCTGGGTAATTTTGCGGGAGGCTGTAATGTTCAGTTTGCCCTCAATCCGGTAACGGAAGAGATCATCGCCATCGAAATCAATCCACGTGTAAGCCGTTCTTCTGCACTTGCATCAAAAGCTACCGGTTATCCGATTGCCAAGATCGCAGCCAAACTGGCACTCGGCTTCTCTCTCGACGAACTCAAGAATCAGATTACCAAAACCACTTCTGCATACTTCGAACCTGCACTGGATTATGTTATTGTAAAAGTGCCCCGTTGGAATTTCGACAAATTCAAAGGAGCCAATGATACCCTTGGTCTTCAAATGAAATCGGTCGGCGAAGTCATGTCGATCGGCAGAAGTTTCACCGAAGCTATTCAGAAAGCCTGTCAGAGTCTTGAAAACAATGCTGTCGGTCTGGGATATTACGGCAAGAGCCTCATGCATGCTGATGAGATCGTGGAATATCTCAAGACACCCAAATGGGACAGAATTTTCCGCATCAAGGATGCCCTCATGATGGGCATCAGTGTAAAAACCATTTGTCAGGCTACCCTTATCGACAGATGGTTCATCTATGAGATTCAGAAGATTGTTGATATTGAAAAAGAAATCTCCAAATACAGATTTGATACCCTTCCCATCGAGCTGATCAAAAAAGCCAAACACCATGGCTTCAGTGACGAGCAGATCTGCCGCATCATGCAAGATGGAAATGAAGATGCTCTCTATGAAAAAAGAAAGGCAGCTGGTATCAGCAGGGTATACAAGATGGTGGATACTTGCTCGGCTGAATTCGAAGCCAAGACGCCCTATTTCTACAGCAGCTTTGAGAACAATGGAACCAATGAAAGTAAAGTAAGCGACAGAAAAAAAATTGTGGTGCTCGGCTCCGGACCCAACAGGATTGGCCAGGGTATTGAATTTGACTATTGCTGTGTTCATGGTTTACTGGCCATCAAGGAATGCGGCTATGAAGCGATTATGGTCAACTGTAATCCTGAAACTGTTTCCACAGATTTTGATGTGGCAGATAAACTTTACTTTGAACCCGTTTTCTGGGAACATCTTTGGGAGATCATTGAACATGAAAAACCAGAAGGTGTCATTGTTCAGCTGGGCGGACAAACCGCGCTCAAGCTTGCAGAAAAACTGCACAAGAAAGGCATCAGAATCATCGGTACTTCTTTTGATAACATGGATATAGCAGAAGACCGCGGTAGATTCAGCGATATGCTGAAACAACTGGAGATTCCTTATCCGCAATATGGAACCGCTTTCACAGTTGACGATGCCGTTGAGGTAGCTAAGCATGTGGGCTATCCTGTTCTGGTGAGACCTTCCTATGTTTTGGGAGGTCAGCGTATGAGGATCGTGATCAATGATGAAGAACTGGAATCAGCAGTTGTAAGTTTGCTCAAGCATTTACCCGATAATAAGATCCTGATCGATCATTTCCTCGACAGGTGTCAGGAAGCTGAGATCGATGGCATCTTTGACGGTGAGAATTTCCATGTGATGGGTGTTATGGAGCACATTGAGCCTGCAGGTATTCATAGCGGCGACAGCAATGCTGTTCTTCCTGCCTTCAACCTGACCCCGATGGAGGTAACCACCATGGAATTCTTTGCTGAAAAAATTGCGAGGGCGTTGGACATACGTGGACTGATCAATATCCAGTTTGCGATTAAGAATGGACAGGTATTTGTGATCGAAGCCAATCCAAGAGCATCCCGAACCACTCCTTTCATTGCCAAGGCATATCAGATACCTTACCTGAACATTGCTACCAAAGTGATGATGGGGACGCACAAGATTACCGATTTCACTTTTGAGAAAAAACTGGAAGGATTTGCCATCAAAGAACCTGTTTTCAGTTTTGATAAATTCCCTGGGGTGAACAAGGAGTTAGGACCTGAGATGAAATCAACGGGTGAGGCTATTCGCTTTGTTAAAGACCTGAGAGATCCTTATTTCAGGACACTCTACAAGGAAAGGAGTATGCACCTGAGTAAATAAACTCCAAGGATGAGAGATATCCGTTCGTGGATAGGACTGACTTTGTTATTCATTTTCTTTTCAAATACCGGTCAAGGACAATTCAAAGAATTGCGCGGTTATGTGAAAGATGATCATTCAGATGAACCCATTCCTTTTGCCAGCATTGGCTTCACCGGAAGTCAGATAGGAAGGCTCAGTGATTCTGCTGGCAGATTTGTGTTTCGATTCAGTAAATGGCCTTCCGATACACTGTTGGTCACTTATGCAGGTTTTGAAGAAACCAGAATTTTCATCGATACCACAAAACAGAACATTGAAATACAGATCAGGCTTCAGAGAGAACGAAAAATAGAAGGCGTACTGGTAAAAAGCAAACTGGGTCGTGGTGTTTTGCTCTGGAGAAAAATTGTCAGGAACAAACCACGAAATGATCGTAGGTCATTTGACAGATTCGGCTATGAGTTATACAACAAGATGGAGGTCGACCTCAACAATGTGAATGCTGAAAAGATGCAAAAGGGTATCCTTCCCCCTAAACCTTTCAAATTCATTCTGAACAATATTGATACTGCTTCAGAAGAAAAACCTATCCTGCCCATCTACCTGATTGAGACTTTGTCTGATTACTACGTGGAGCAAAACCCACACAAGACCAGGGAGATCGTTAAAGCAAGTAAGTCTATAGGGCTTAAAAACGAAAGTGTAACCAAATTCCTCGGTGGCACTTATCAGAATATAAATGTTTACAAGAATTTCATTCCAGTATTCGATAAGGATTTTGTAAGCCCTATCAGTGATGATGGAGATCTTTTCTACAACTACAGGGTACCGGACACCCAATATGTTTCAGGCAAAAGGGTCTTCCATCTTGTCTTTCAACCCAAACGAAAGGGCACCAACACATTTTATGGAGATGCATGGATTGTTGACTCCATTTTTGCCGTTCAGAAAATGAATCTGCAGATTGGTGAAGGCTCAAACCTGAATTTCATTGATAAGCTAAGCCTTGTGCAGGAATACCAACTGGTTAAAGACAGCATCTGGTTCTTGTCTAAAGATAAATTTGTTGCCAACATCAGACTTACTGGTCCGAATACCCTCAGCTTCATTGGCAGAAAAACCACCACCTATACAAACATACAAATCAATGACGATGGTCCACCACCAAGCATGAAAAGGGAATTTGTTACCGACAAGAGAGTGGAAGTGATCCGTGTCAGCGATGGTGCAATGGACCAGCCTGAATCATATTGGATAAAAAACCGGCATGAATCCCTCAACAAAAATGAAAACAATTTCTACAAAATGGCAGACACGCTTATCAAGATGCCTGCGTTTGAGCAATATTCAGAATGGCTGAAATTTATTGGTACCGGTTATCGGCTGGTAGGTAATTATGAGATCGGACCCTGGATGAACTGGATCAGTGGAAACATCTATGAAGGCCTCAGGCTAAGATTTGATCTGGGCACCAACTATCGTTTTAATAAAAACATTTACCTCTCCTCATACCTCGCCTACGGTACAAAGGATAAAAAAATTAAAGGCAAACTGGAGGCTTTGTTCATGCTCGGAAAAGATCCCAGAAGCAGCATCAGGTTGATGTATAAAAATGATATGGATTATGGTCAGACCTATTATGACGAGATAGGTTACGACAATCTATTTGCCCTGACATCCAGGAAAACAGCTGTTCCAATCAAACTTATAAAGATTGAACAACAAAAAGTTGAATATTTCAAAGAGTGGAGAACAGGTCTATCGCTGACCGCAAACATTCAAAGAAAAATCTATACCCCCATTCAGAATCTTCCATTCATCAAAGATTTTACTGCCGCAGAGAATGCCGGTAATTTCAATGATTTTCAGTTCAATGCCAAGATCAGATTTGCCTATCTGGAACGATTTCTACAGGATGATTTTTTCAGAACCAGCCTGGGGAGTGATTATCCGGTAACTGAATTTTACTTTTCAAAAGGCATCAAAGGATTGCTGAACAGTGGGTATAGTTACACAAAAATGACTTTCAGTATCAGCGATTATCTCAAGATACCCCCATTGGGAAATGTATATTATAACCTCTATGCAGGAAAAGTAAATGGCAGACTGCCTTACATGTTACTGAATATCGCTCCTGGAAATGAGATCTACTATTACAATAAATATGCCTTCAACCTGATGAACAGATTTGAATACATATTTGACCGATACACTGGTCTGAATATTGAACACAATATTGGTAGCGGTATATTCAGATTGCTTCCCCAAAACAAGATCTTTAAACTCAGACAATTCTGGAATGCCAAAATGATGTGGGGCAGTATCAGTGAACAAAACCAGCTCCTGAACATCCGGCAGGGATTTCCCTTTACCAGTCTGAATGGAAAGACCTATATGGAATTGGGGACAGGCATAGACAATATTTTCCGCTTTTTCAGGGTTGACCTGGTCTGGAGACTGGCACCAAAACCTTTGCCAATGGAAGGGTATAAAAGATTTGGCGTTTTTGGAAGTTTCCGTTTTTCTTTCTGATCTTAGGGTTGATGCCTGATGCTCTCACAGGCTTTCAAAATAATTCCTGTTGCATTTTTAATTTCTTCTACACTGATGGTCAATGGAGGTGCAAGGCGCATACAATGGGAAGCAAACAGAAACCAATCGGTAAAAACCCCCATGCTGATGCAGGCATCAATGATTGCCTTGTTTATTTCCCATGATTCAAATTCAAGTGCCATCAGGAGGCCGGCAGATCTGAAAGATTTTATCATGGGATGAACCAACAGCTGCCTGAACAATTCTTCCTTGACATTGATGTTCGCAACAAGATTCTCATCCAGTAAAACATCAAAAGCTGCACTTCCTGCTGCACAACAAACAGGATGTCCGCCAAAGGTGGTAATATGTCCGAGTACCGGGTCGGTTGTAAAGGCATTCATATTTGCAAGGCTGGAAACAAAGGCCCCCAGTGGCATACCGCCACCCAGTGCTTTTCCCAAAAGGAGTATATCCGGTATGATACCAAACTGTTCAAATGCAAATAGCGATCCTGTTCTTCCAAACCCTGTTTGTATCTCATCAAGAATCAGGAGGGTACCGGTTTCATCACAACGCTCCCTGAGGGCTTTCATCCATGACCTTTCTGGCACAAGTACTCCCCTCTCTGCCTGAATGGGTTCTGCGATCACGCAGGCAACGGTTTCATCAATCCATTTCAGGTCTTGGATATTGTTATGCTCAAGATGACGTATACCAGGCAACAAGGGCCTGAAGGCATTTCGCCAATATTCACTACCCATTACACTCAAGGCTCCTTGCGTAGAGCCATGGTAAGATTCATGGAAAGCGGCAATGTTTGGTCTTCCGGTAATGCGTTTGGCAAGCTTCATGGCGCCTTCCGTTGCTTCTGTACCCGAAGAAGTAAAATACACCGAATCAAGTTGCTTCGGTAAATGTGAGGCCAGTTGTTGAGCAAACCAAACCTGTGGTGATTCTACCAACTCTCCATATACCATGAGGTGCATGTATTTGGCAGATTGTGATGTAACCGCTTCTACTACCCTGGGGTGACAATGGCCGATATTGCATACACTGATCCCCCCGATGAGGTCGATATATTCCTTCCCCTGTGCATCCCACATCCTGCATCCACTTGCCTTTACCATCTCAATGGCAAGGGGAGCTGGAGATGTTTGGGCAACATGCCTGAGAAAAAGTTCACGCTGGTTCATCCGTACAAAGTTCACTCAATATGAACTAACTTTCAGAAAAAAATGGCCCTCATTTTACCTGTAAAAGGAATATCCCCTCAATTCGGCAAAGACAATTACCTTGCTCCGAATGCAACCGTTGTGGGGGATGTAGTAACCGGAGAGGGTTGCAGCATCTGGTTCAATGCTGTGGTCAGAGGAGATGTGAATGCCATCAGGATTGGAAATAAAGTCAACATTCAGGACAATGCTACCATACACTGCACCTATGAGAAGAATGCTACCGAAATCGGCAACAATGTCAGCATTGGCCATAATGCCATTGTTCATGGCTGTACAGTGCATGACAATGTCTTGATTGGCATGGGGTCCATCGTAATGGACCGATGCATCATCGGCAGCAATTCGATCATTGCAGCCGGCGCAGTTGTGCTTGAAGGAACTGTAGTTGAGCCAGGTTCAATCTATGCAGGAGTTCCTGCCAAAAAAGTAAAAGATATTTCCCCTGAAAAATCAAAGGGCGAAATTGAAAGGATCGCCAATAATTATGAACTCTACAGCAGCTGGTTCAAAACATGATGATGAAAAAACAAAATCTGACTGTTGCATCACTGATGCTCATTTTTACAATTTTACTTTGCGCTTGTTCAAGAAAATCCGGATGCCCCAGCAATGGTAAAAATGTAGGGGCAGAGAGATTGCTTTCAGGAGAAAAAGTACCAAAGGCAAAAAAATTCAGGAGCTGATCACCAATCAGTTTTTTCCTCAATGCTGTCCAATATGGTGCAATAGCTGATGTATCGGTCTTCATGGATTTTCCCTTCCATCACTGCTTGTTTGATTGCACAACCCGGTTCATTCATGTGTATACAATTGTTGAACTGACAATTGTTGAGCAGATCACGCATTTCGGGATAATAATGAGACAACTCATCTTTGGAGATATCGGCTATTGCAAACTCACGCATGCCTGGGGTATCGATTAGTTTTCCTCCTCCTGACAGATCATACATTTCTGCAAAAGTGGTGGTATGCATACCCTTCCCACTCCAGCCACTCACTTCGTTTGTACGAATATTGATACCCTCCAGCACCTGATTGATGAGGCTTGATTTTCCTACACCAGAGTGCCCGCTGAGCAAGGTTATTTTATCCTTCAATGTTTCTTTCAGTAAATCTATTCCCAGGTCTTTCTTAACTGAGGTTAGCAATACTTTGTAACCAACAGCTTCATACATCGATCTTCGTTCCTCATAAATGGCCATTTCTTTTTCACCATATATATCAGCTTTGTTGAAGAGAATAATGGCTGGGATGTGAAAAGCTTCGCAAGTGACCAAGAATCGATCGATAAAACCGATAGAAGTTTTCGGATCTTTTATGGTGGCTACCAACAGCGATTGATCGAGGTTGCAGGCCACAATATGGTGCAACCTTTTATTGGCAGGTGAAACCCGGTTTACGTAATTTTTACGGGGATGCAGGGCAGTGATGATTACCCTGTTTTCGGCTTCATCTTCCATCTCAAAATCCACTTCATCTCCCACAGCAATAGGGTTGGTAGAAGTGATGCCTTCAATTTTGAATTTGCCTTTGAGCCTTGCATTGTATGACTCCCCTGATGCGGATTTCACCACATACCAGCTGCCGGTGGATTTGTATACAACCCCTGTCATGATAGGTATTTGGCCACAATGGGCAAACGTCGACCAACACCAAAGGCCTTGGTGCTGACACGTATGATCGGACAGAACTGGTTACGCTTGTATTCGTTGGCATTGACCAGTCGAAGAGTCTTCGACACCAATGCCTCTTCGAAGCCCATGGCCAGAATTTCAGCAGGTCCCTTTCTCCTTTCAATGTAGAAATAGAGGATACGGTCGAGTAGATCATATTCCGGAAGGGAATCACTATCCTTTTGATTCGGACGCAATTCTGCCGATGGTGCTTTTACCAAAATATGATGCGGTATTACTTCTTCGTTGTGGTTAAGATAATGTGCCAGTGCAAATACTTGTGTTTTGTAGAGATCACCCAATACACTCAGACCACCTGCCATATCACCATACAAGGTTCCATACCCCGTGGCCAACTCACTTTTATTGGAAGTATTGAGCAACACATACCCGAATTTATTGGCAATGGACATCAGAAGATTTCCTCTTGACCGACTTTGGATATTCTCCTCTGCTATTCCAAATGGAGTGCCGTTGAACAATGGATCAAGTGTATGGAGAAAAGATGCATAAACTTCCTGAATGGGGATGACATGGTAGGGATTATCCAAGTTCCTGCTCAATTGCACGGCATCAGCTACACTATGTTCACTTGAAAATTCGGATGGCATCAGAATAGCTGTAACGTTTTCCTTCCCAAGGGCTTCACAGGCAAGTGTAAGTACCACTGCAGAATCAATACCACCACTGCTGCCCAGGATAGCCTTGGTGAATCCCATCTTGTGAAAATAGTCGCGTATACCCAGCACCAATGCTTCTTTGATTTGTGCAATGTTGTGCTCATTGGTAAGTTGGTGAAGAATGGCATCAGGATCTTCTGCTTTGGCCACACGCATATCTGCTCCCATGTGCAATTCATTGAGGTTTTCAATGTGCGAAATCTCTTCCTCTAATGCTCCAAGATCAGAAATATAAAAATCCTCTTTGAAATAGTTCATTTCATGCAAGAGTGAGCCATTCTTTCGATAGATAAGACTACCCCCGTCGAAAACAATTTCAGTTTGTGAACCCACTGTATTGCAGTAGATCATGGGCAGTCGGTATTTCTTAACATTCAGCCTGACCACTTCTTTTCGGTCCTCATCATGATCATAATCAAATGGAGATGCCGAAATATTGATCATGAGGTCTGGTGATTGCTTCATCAATTCATCCATGGGACAAACCCTGTAAAGTGGATTGTCACCAAGATTCCAGATATCTTCACAAATGGTCAGCGCAATACGCCTTCCCTTGAAATGGATTACATTCCAGTAATAGGCCGGTTCAAAATACCGGTATTCATCAAAAACATCATAATTGGGAAGCAGGGTTTTGTGGGCCATACCGGCAATCCTCCCTTCGTAGAGTAATAGAGCTGAATTGAAGAGATCTTTACCCTCACGTTGGGGATTTCGAGTGGGTGATCCAATGATGATCCCAATATCTTTAGAGTGCACTGCTATCGCTTCGATTGCCTTTTCTGCCTTCTTGATAAAATCTTCAAATTCCAAAAAATCACGGGGAGGATAACCACAAACAGAAAGTTCTGAGAAGATGATCAATTCTGCTCCATCATTTTTTGCTTTTTCTACGGCACGAATAATCTTATCCCGGTTCAGATCAAAATTCCCAACATGGTAGTTCTGCTGTGCTATGGCCACCTTCATGGCGCAAAATTGAGGAATAAACGTGAATTAATGCTAAAAACAGAAAGAAGAG
This sequence comes from Chitinophagia bacterium, assembly GCA_046309555.1. Classification (GTDB taxonomy): domain Bacteria; phylum Bacteroidota; class Bacteroidia; order Chitinophagales; family Chitinophagaceae; genus Pollutibacter. Next base: position 20,701 of record JBKCOY010000011.1, on the reverse strand, counting down.
ATCTCAGGCACCTGAGTTTACCATAAATTTGAGAAGGAAAATCGCGTTTATGCATTCATCAAAGTATTCTGTTTCAGTATTGATCATCATCGTTTTCTCTACTCTCCTGCTCTCCTGTAGCGAGAACAAACAAAAACCAGCTATCAGCAATATCAAGGTAAAGCTCGAAACTGTTCGTTTTGAAAAGGATTTTTTTCTGCTGGATACCAATAAGTTTGATGAGGGGATGGAGATACTGCGGGCAAAGCACCACGACTTCTATAATGAATTCATCGGAAAGATATTGGGTCTGGAAGGTACCGACACCTCAAAATGGGCAATGGTGATCAAGCGATTTTATGCTGATTACAAACCCATCTTTGATTCAACAAAACAATTTGATGCAAAAATTGATGAATCCAATCAAAAGCTCGAGGAATCGCTGCGCTATGTGAAATATTATTTCCCCAAATACAAACTGCCCGAACAGTTCATCACTTATGTTGGACCAATTGATGCCTTTGCCTACAGCGAAACAGGAGGATCCGGAGAAATATTGACCCGTCATGGCATAGGTGCGGGCCTACAATTACACCTAGGGGCTAAATCAATGATATATCAAAGCGAAGCTGGTCTCCAGCTCTATCCTGAATACATTTCCAGAAAATTCAATTTGGAAGAAATTCCTTCCAATGCCATGAGGGTGATCATTGATGATATTTATCCGCCAATCAAGCCCGGAGGAACTTTACTGGATATTATGATCGATCATGGAAAAAGAATGTATCTGCTGGATCTCTTTATGCCTGACGAAAAAGAAGAAATAAAATATGGTTACACTCCTGTGCAATTAGAAGCCATGAAGGAGAATGAGGGTTTTGTTTGGAATTACTTTACCGAGAATAATTTTCTTTATGAAACTGATATGCTCAAGATAAGATCATTTGTAACGGACGGTCCCTCCACTGCAGAATTTGGACTGGGATCTCCCGGTTTTACTTCTCTTTTTGTCGGAAGACAAATCATTGAAGCATACTTGAAAAAAAATCCTGAAACAACTGTTCAGGATCTTTTATCGATTGATGCCAAAAAAATATTGGCTGGTTCTTCCTATAAACCCAGATAGCCTGGATTTCGCCCCATTTGATGCATAAAGCGAACGTGTGAGGCAATTGCTGCTCTTGTGGTAGGGAAATAAATATAATTCAACTCAAATTTCTCGCAGGTATCCCTTACAATTTTGCTGATGGCAGGGTAATGAATATGGCTTATCCTGGGGAACAAATGATGTTCAATCTGATAGTTCAGTCCACCAACAAACCAGGTAACGATCCTGTTGGAAAAAGCAAAGTTTGCTGTGGTCTTCACCTGATGAATAGCCCATTCATTTTCGATTTTTACAGGATCTACTCCTGCTGCTTCAAATTCAGCATGTTCAACCACATGGGCCAGCTGGAATACAACGGCCAACGTCATGCCGAGGGTGCACTGACTGATCAGAAATCCTACCAGCCATGCCTTCCAACCCAACATCATGATCGGAATAATAATATATACAACGATGAAAAAGATCTTTCCGAACCAGAAGATGACATGCTCTTTTGCATCCATTTTCTTCAAAGGCGTGGTATATACCTTTTTTGAAAAATATTTGATGTAGTCCATGAAGAACATGAACAGGGATGTAAATCCGTATAAGATGAACATATAAGCACTTTGAAATTTATGCATGGGTTTCCAGGGCTGCGAAGAACATTGGCGCATGAAAGGCATGTTGTTGATGTCATCATCCACGCCATCAACATTGGTATAGGTATGGTGAATGATATTGTGTTTCAACTTCCAAAGGAATGCATTACCACCAAGGATGTTGTTGGTTAGCCCGAACAATTCATTGACCCAGTTACGGGTTGAGAAACTACCATGACATGCATCGTGCATCACATTGAAACCTATGGCTGCCATGTTGAGTCCGAATACAAACCAAAGCAATGAAGACAATGCCCAATGCATGTCAACCATCATGAGGATGAGATAAGTAATGATGGCTGCCGGAATCAAGATCATGGTCTTGCCGTATAATCTCCAGTTGCCTGTCTTTTTTAATCCATTGCGATCAAAATAGGCATCCACCTCTTCTCTCAACGCATTGAAAAATACCTTATTTCTGTTGTTGAACGTTACTTTGTATCCCATATAAATTTCTTAACGAAATGATTGACAAAGGTAGTGCATCCCTGCATAGGAATTCAATTTCTTTTGAAAGGAGCTTCCATTTGAAAGACCGGAATCTTAACATGAAATTGCTGTTTGGTCTGCACGTTTTCCATGAGGTAAGTCCCAAACATTTGTCCGAACTCGGATTTCAAATTGCATCCGGATATATACTGATACTGCCCTCCAGATTCAATGATGGGCTGAACACCGATAACTCCCTCTCCCTCCACTTCTCTTTTTTCTGTGTTGCTGTCTTGTATATGCCAGTGTCTTCTCAATAACTGAACCGGGAATGGATTGTTGTTTTCAATAGAAATCCTGTAAGCAAACATATATTCGCCTTGCACCGGATTGGAATAATCCGGCTGATAAAATTGCTCTACAGAGATCTTTATCCCATCAGTCACCTTGGAAACCATCGGGTCTGCTTTGTCCAAATATAAAAATTATCTCATTCCAAAAGTTCCGTTGCATAATTTTTGTAATTTGATGGGAATTCCTTCAACAACAAATAAAGTCATATGAAAAGTATTGCAAGCCTCGCATTTTTAATCGTTATCGCAAATACCGTTTTTTCTCAGGGACGCACCGGCGATCCAAAGCTCACTGAGATCTGGAACCCAGTACCTGCCATCGTGAAGCCTGGCCCCACTGCACAGGATGCTCCTTCGGATGCAGTTGTTCTATTCAATGGAAAAGATTTTTCTGCATGGACAGGACAAGGTGGGAAAGAGGTGAGCTGGACCATTGCCGATGGCGCCATGACAGTGAAACCAAGAAGCGGCACAATCTCAACAAAACAAGGGTTTGGGGACTGTCAGTTACATATAGAATGGAGAACACCTTCGGTGGTCAAAGGTGAAGGTCAGGGAAGAGGGAACAGCGGGATCTTTCTGATGGGGAAGTATGAACTTCAGGTATTGGACAGTTACAACAATTCAACCTATTCAAACGGACAGGCAGCGAGCATCTACAAGCAACTGATTCCTCTGGCAAATGCAAGCAGGGGCCCCGGTGAGTGGCAGACATACGATGTTATTTTCATCGCCCCCCGTTTTGCTCCAGATGGAAGACTCCAGTCGCAAGCAAGGATTACTGTAATACACAATGGCGTCCTTGTTCAAAACAATGCAGCAATTTGGGGCGGCACGGAATTCATTGGTATTGCGGAGTACAAGCCTCACAGTATGAAGGAACCTCTTATTCTCCAAGACCATGGTGATTTGGTAAGCTTCAGAAATATCTGGGTTAGGGAGTTGTAATCTCTCCCTTGGTTTTCACTTCAACAACTGTTTTCGTCATCTCTTCCAGGATAGAAAGCAAATGGCTCATGCCTGTTACCGTTTCGGTAACCAACATGAAATTTTTGCCCACCTGTTTGAGATGACTTTTGTTTGTTCGCAATTGAAGATGAGCAAGGAGTGCATTGAATGTAATGGAAGTGAAATAGGGTGAATCTGGATTGTTAACAAAATAACACCTGAGTGTTTTTTGCTTCAGGCTCATGCGTTCAAAACCGAGCTCCACTGCCAGTCTCCGGCAACGAACTGTTGTAAAGAGATCTTCCACGCAATCCGGTATCGGTCCGAAACGATCGCGCATCTCTTCATGAAATTTTTGCAATTCCTCTTCATCCCTGCAATTATCCAAACGAGTGTACAGGAGAAGCCTTTCAGCAATTTGATCCACATAGCTATCGGGTATCAAGATTTCGAGATCCGTATCGATGGTGCAATCATGAACGAAATCATCCTGCTGACTGATCTCCTCTTTGAATACGTCACGGAAAGAAGTCCGCTTCAATTCACGGATGGCCTCATCCAGAATCTTCTGGTACATTTCAAAGCCTATTTCAATCATGAAACCGCTTTGTTCACCTCCCAGCATATTGCCGGCACCTCTGATATCGAGATCCCGCATAGCAATCTGAAATCCACTGCCCAATTCTGAGTGTTGCTCAAGTGTTTGCAACCGCTTTCTAGAATCTGCCGGCAAGGTGCTCACAGGAGGAGCCAGCAAATAGCAGAAAGCTTTTCGGTTGCTTCTCCCCACCCTTCCTCTGAGCTGATGGAGATCACTCAACCCAAACTGATGGGCATTGTTGACGATGATGGTATTGACATTGGGGATGTCCACACCGCTTTCCACGATATTCGTGCAAACCAGTACATCATATTTTTTATGGATGAAGTCAAAAATTCTTTCCTCTAATTCATGTCCTTCCAGCTGCCCATGCGCATAACCAATACTCAGGTCCGGGCAAAGACTTTTGATCAATGCTGCCATTTCAGGTAGTCCGTTCACCCTGTTGTGGATGAAGAAAACCTGACCACCCCTTTCGATCTCAAAATAGATCGCATCCCTGATGAAGTCTTCTGAAAAGACCATCACTTCGGTTTGAATAGGCTGGCGATTGGGGGGAGGGGTATTGATGATGCTCAGGTCTCTCGCTCCCATCAAACTGAACTGCAAGGTTCTTGGAATCGGTGTAGCCGTGAGGGTTAAGCAATCCACATTGGTTTTCAGTGTCTTGATCTTTTCCTTATGGGCAACACCAAATTTCTGCTCTTCATCGATCACCAGTAAACCCAGATCCTTGAACTTGATATCCTTGGAGAGCAGTGCATGAGTTCCCACAATGATATCTACTTTACCTTCTTCAACTTTCTGAAAAGTTTCCTTTTTTTCTTTGGTGGACTTAAAGCGGTTGATAAAATCAATGGTAACTGGCAGATCCTTCAATCTTTCACTGAATGTCTTGTAATGTTGATAGGCCAAGATAGTTGTAGGCACCAATATTGCAGCCTGGCGACCATCTACACAGGTCTTGAAAGCCGCTCGGATGGCTACTTCTGTTTTGCCAAAACCTACATCACCGCATACCAATCGATCCATGGGGCTGTTGCTTTCCATGTCTTTTTTGACATCTGCAATGGCCTTGCCTTGATCGGGAGTATCCTCATACATGAATGACGCCTCCAGTTCTGTTTGCAAATAATTATCCGGAGTATGGGCAAAGCCCTGTTGCGACTTCCTTTCAGCATAAAGTTTGATCAGATCAAAAGCGATCTCTTTTACTTTCCCCTTGGTCTTCTCTTTAAGTTTCACCCAGGCATCACTGCCCAGTTTATTCACTTTGGGAATATGCCCTTCCTTTCCGGTGTATTTGGAGATCTTGTGCAGTGAGTTGATGTTGACATAGAGAATATCATTGTCGCGATAAATAATCCTGACCGCCTCCTGTGTTTGTCCACCCACCTGAACCTTCTGCAATCCGCTGAAAACGCCAACGCCATGATCAATATGCACCACATAGTCACCCGGCATCAGCTCTTTCAATGCACGCAATGTGATGGCCTTGCTTTTGTTGTAGGCCTGTTTGATTTTGTATTTGTGATATCGCTGAAAGATCTGATGATCAGTATACACCACATATCCATTTTCATTGTCTACAAATCCCTGATGGATAGCTGAAGCGATGGGGACAAAATTTATCTCTGCCTTCAGGTCGGAAAATATAGAATACAACCTTTCCAGTTGTCTGGGATTTTCAGCAAATAAGAAAATGACATGCTTCTTTTGCTCATGATCTTTAAGATCTTTTATCAGCAGGTCGAATTTTCTGTTGAAGGCAGGTTGAACTTGAATATCGAATTGAATATTGAGATCTGGGTCAGGAAGGGTTGGTTTATTTGACCATTCCAGTACACTGAACCTCTCCAATGATGTTCTCCATTCTTCGAATGAAGTGAAATCATGCGCCTGTGGTTCCCATGTTTTTTCATCCTGCTCCTGTGGCGTTGCATCAACAGATGTATTATCCAAAAAGAGTTTGAGGTTGTCTTCATGATCCTGATACCGATCCATGATCAACTGCCAATGGGAGAAATAAAAAATAGTATTGGATGGCAATAGCTCCAGCAGATTTATTGTCAAATCACCTGAATGGTGGGCATCCGCATTGGGTATGATATTGACCTGAAGCAGTTTTCGCTCACTCAGCTGGGTTTCCGGATCAAAAATGCGGATGGAATCTACCTCATCACCGAAAAGTTCTATCCGGTATGGTTTTTCATTTCCATAAGAATAGATATCAAAAATTCCTCCTCTCATCGCAAACTGACCCGGTTCAAAGACAAAATCAGTCCGCTCAAACCCATAACCCACCAATTTTTGCATGAGTTCATCTGTGGAGAGCCGATCATTGACCTTAACGGAGATCATGTTGGCTGACAGGGTTTTCATTTCGGGCACTTTCTCCATCAGTGCTTCAGGATAGGTAACCAGTATTTTGCGGTTACCGGGACCTGCAATTCTGGTAAGTGCTTCAGTCCTGAGCATGGTATGACTGCTGCTCTGGAGCTTAAAATTTTTATTGGTCTTGAATGAGGAGGGAAAATAGAAAAGATCAATCGGGTTGATCAGCTGCTCAAGGTCGTTATGCATATATGCAGCTTCTTCAGCGTCTTCCAGGATGATGACATGGTTGAAATTTTGCAGCTCCTCCATCTGGTAGAGGGCAGAGAAAAGAAAAGAGGAAAAGGAACCGGAAATACCCGACGTGCTTATTCTGGAGGGTTGGGGCAATAGGAATCTTGCCGCTATTGACAAAAAGCGGGGGGATTGCTGATACTTTTCAAGAAGAAACTGCAGATTCATGCCAACACTGGAAAACAAAGGTAAGATTAAACCCAACGTGAGAAAACAGTCAAAGGAATATGACAGCAAAAATGAACCCTAAGCCGAAAAATTGGTTAAATTGCCGTACACGCATTTACTCATCAGATATGAATAAAAAACTACTGATCATTCCGATTGTGCTGCTGGCTGGACTAACCTTTCTTGTAACGAAGAAAGATGAAAAGCATAAAATCTTTACCGGTAAAAATCTTACCATCCTGAATGAAGAAGATGATGAAGAAGAGGGGGTAAACATGGAAACCGAAAATGCCATAAAAAGGGCTGAATACGAATGGCTGCTCGCCAGAGATCCAAAAACCGGGCAGATACCCGAAGGAATTCGCGCCAGGGAATTGGCACAAATGCGATCGCTCCCTGTTCGTCAAAATAGCATTTTCAATGCCCCAACTGTAAACAACAACTACACAGCGGTTGGTCCCACTCAAAATGGAGGCCGCACCCGAGCTGTTCAACATGATATCAGGTTCAACGGAACCACCAATCGGGTAATCATCGCCGGTGGTATTTCCGGCGGGTTGTTCAGAAGTACAGATGGTGGTGTATCCTGGAGTTTTGTACACCCAACAAATGAATTGCGCAGCGTGTCCTGTCTGGCCCAGGATCCAAGGCCCGGTTTTCAGGATACCTGGTATGCCGGAACTGGAGAGCCTATTGGCGCTTCGGCAAGTTATCCATCAGGATTTATTTATGGTGAAGGGCTGTTCAAATCAACCAATAATGGAGCCACTTGGACAAAACTAAGTTCAACCAACGTAACAGACATCACTACATTCTCTTCGCAATGGAGTTTTGTGCACAAAATAGCTGTACACCCCACCACCGGTGACGTTTATGCAGCAGTTCACAGAAGGGTGGTCAGGTCTTCTGATGGTGGTGGAACTTGGACTGAGATATTTGGTAGCACAGTTGCTGCAACCTCCACAGGAGGAATTGCGGATCTGCTGATCAACAAAACAGGATCCAGGATCTTTGTTGCCATGAGCGGAAGAAATGCCGACCGCAATCTTGCAGGAATATTCACATCATCAACCGGAAACAGCGGTTCTTTTACCCGTATAGCAGGAGGCATCAAGGATGCGGCTGACTCAGTAGCCAATTGGAGAGCATTTGATAATACCATCGCAGGAGGAGATTATACCGGTGGTTGGGGAAGAATGGTGATGGCACTTGCTCCCTCTAACCAAAACCTTTTGTATGTTTTGGTTGAGAATGCAAATAATGCATCTGCCAGTAAACCGGAAGCCGACTTGTACAAATGCAACATGTCCACCACCCCCTTCACCTGGAAAAATGTAGGCGATAATCTGGTGGCAAAAAGAATAACAAGCAGTGCTACAACTGATAAGTTTATAGAGCTTCAGGGAGCCTATAACATGCTCATTGCGGTTCATCCAACCAATCCGGATATTGTACTGGCTGGGGGCGTCAACCTTTTCAGATCGCTCGATGGATTTGAGACCAAAGATAATGTGACCTTTGTAGGCGGAGTCTCTTCTACAAGTTATACCGACAATGATTTTGCAAGCCATGCAGATCAACATTCCTATAGTTTTGATCCAACCAATCCAAACAGAGTATTGATAGGATCTGATGGCGGAATTGCCATCATCAAAGACGTATCTCTTCCTACAGTGGAATGGAACCTTGGGAGCAGTCAGTATCAAACCTTACAATATTATCACGTAGGAATCGATCCCACTCCGGGTAGTAGAAATCTCATTGGTGGAGCTCAGGATAATTCCACCACATTCAGGGATAGAAGTGGAATACTGGGTCCAGCTGTTCTCGACAGCAACGACCATTACATTGTTCTGGGGGGTGATGGTTGTCAGGTTGGCATGACCAAGAAAACCGCAGACGGAAAACAATACCTTATTTGTGCTGCACAAAGTGGTCAGGTTTACAGAATGAAACTTTTCCCTCCATTTGACAATACACTCTATACCAAGATAAAGCCTAATGGTACCGGTGAGGGCGAATTCGTCACCTATTTCCATCTAGATCCAGACAACACTGATTTTCTGTATTATGTAACAAAAGATAGTCTATACAGAACGGGAGATGCTGGAAATGTCACAAGTTCAAACTGGACACTGATGGATGGTGTAGCAACGGCAGTCAGCGGAAGCATTTTCGCATTGGAAACAACCCGTGGTCCCTACTCTGCCAACAACAATCTTTTCATCGGATCAACTGCAGGCAAAATTTACAGACTGAAAGATCCTCAATGGGGAGCCGCCGGAAACCTGCCTGTGGATATTACTCCATCCGGCATGACATCAAGTTCAGTTGTAAGAGACATTGCAGTAAACCCAAGAAACCAGGATACAATTATTGCAGTTGTGTCAAACTATAATGTAAACAGTATTTTCTGGACAGGAAATGCAACTGCTGCACAACCAACCTGGCAGATTATTGAGGGCAATCTGACAATTCCCTCCGTCAGATCTTGTGAAATCATAGCAAAATCAACAGGAATTGAATATTATGTGGGAACATCCATTGGCTTATATAGTACTACCGCCATCAATGCATCCAGCACAGTTTGGTCAAGGGAAACAGGAGCAGCAGGAACTCCCGCTGCTATGATCAACAATGCTATAGTGAATTCAATTGCTCATCGCTGGGTTGACAATACCATGGTCATAGGCACACACGGAAACGGTATGTTCATGACAAGCTTGGGTAATCCCATAACCATTGCCACAGCCATAACAAATCCGATAAGAAACAATAATGATTTTGTCAGAAATATATATCCAACCATTACCAATAACGTGATAAACTATCAGGTAGGAAATATGTATTCAATCAAACGCCTAAGTGTTCAGGTTTCAAGTCTTTCGGGGGCAATCGTCTACAAAAAAGAAACAGGTTATCTTAACGGAAACATTGACCTCGGCAACCTTGCAGCAGGAACCTATATTGTGACCATCACCAGTAATGACAGAAAATATCAGACTGTCAGAAAGATCATTAAAAACTAATATTCATCGTATCAGGCCGGTCATTGACCGGCCTTTTTTTAACATGCCATGTTCATCATCAGCAAAATCATTTCGATTTTCTTCAGCCCCTTTCTATGGTTATTTATTTTGCTCATTGTTGCTTTCAGAACCAAGTTGGAGAAAAAAAGAAAAAAGATATTGGGTATTGCCCTCTTGATCAGCCTCCTATTCTCCAATTCACTGATCTTTAATCTTGCGCAATATCCATTTCATGCCCCACCAATGCCAATGGCTAACAATGAACAGTATGAATTGGGGATTGTGTTGGGCGGTATGGCAAGATATGATCCGATTAGCAGGAAAGGCTATTTCAATATGTCATCTGACAGATTCATTCAGACAGCTCTCCTGTACAAAAAAGGACATATTAAAAAAATCCTGGTATGTGGCGGACAAAATGGTCTGATCAAATACAGACATTTTACTGAAGCCGGATTTGTAGCAGATAATCTGATTGCCTTGGGAATCCCGGCTTCAGACATTATCCAAGAGGACCAATCCAAAACAACTGCTGAAAATGCAGCTTTTGCGAAAAAGATTTTAGATTCAACACAACTGCTAAAAGGTAAAGCAGTTTTGATTACGTCATCCTTCCATATCCCAAGAGCTGTGGAAACTTTCGAATCGGTAGGCATACCGGTCAGACCTTATCCTTGTGCATTTTCAATTCTCCCCTCTTCCATCAGACCTGATTTTCAGGATCTGATTCCAGATGCAGGAGTAATGGCAGGCTGGGGCGGATTGATCAAAGAATTGATGGGGAGATTATACATCTTCATCAAAGCTTCCCTTTGATAAAACTCAGCAAGCCATCAATAGGTATTCTTTCCTGTGTCATGGTATCCCTGTAACGAATGGTTACTGTTCGGTCTTCTTTGGTTTGATGATCAATTGTAATACAGAAGGGCGTGCCAAGTGCATCCATTCTGCGGTATCTTTTTCCAATTGTATCTTTTTCCTCATAAAAGCAATAGAACTCATTCCTGCAGGTAGCCATGATCTCTCTTGCAATCTCAGGCAAACCTTCCTTTTTTAACAGAGGGAGAACAGCCAGTTTGATCGGAGCCAGTTTTGGTGGGATCTTCAATACCACCCTGCTGTCTTCACTACCATCATCTTTGGTCCATTTCTCTTCCTGATAAGCATGACAAAGGGTAAGCAAGAACATACGATCAAGGCCGATAGATGTTTCAATTACATAGGGTATGTAATTCTGGTTGATCTCCGGATCAAAATACTGCAATTTTTTTCCGCTGTATTGCTGGTGACTCTTGAGATCAAAATCAGTGCGGCTGTGAATTCCCTCTACCTCTTTCCAACCAATAGGGAAAGCATACTCGATGTCAACAGCAGCATCAGCATAGTGAGCAAGCTTTACGTGATCATGGTAGCGATAATTTTCTGATGATATCCCCAAAGAAGTATGCCACTTCATCCTCTCCTCTTTCCAGTATGCATACCATTCCTTTTGCGTGCCAGGCCTAATGAAGAACTGCATTTCCATCTGCTCGAATTCACGCATGCGGAAAATGAACTGTCTGGCTACTATTTCATTGCGAAAAGCCTTACCCACCTGTGCAATACCAAATGGTATTTTCATACGGGCTGTCTTTTGCACATTGAGAAAATTAACAAAAATTCCCTGGGCGGTTTCTGGTCTAAGGTAGATCTCACTTGCATCTTCAGCAACAGAACCCAATTGTGTAGAGAACATTAAATTGAACTGACGTACATCGGTCCAGTTACAAGTCCCACTCACTGCACATTTCATGTTTCTGGCTTCGATCAATTGTTTTAGTCCAGCAAAATCATTGTTGGCTAGCAATAAATCCATTTCAGCGAGCAGCTTTTCTGCTCCGGCTTCGTCGCCATCCTTCGCCAGGGCATCTGCAGCAGCCTCGATGAGATGATCTACACGATAACGCTTTTTTGAATCTTTGTTATCGATCATAGGATCACTGAAATTATCAACATGTCCGGACGCCTTCCAAGTGGTAGGATGCATGAAAATAGCTGCATCAATACCCACAATATTGTCGTGCATCCGGGTCATTTCATTCCACCAGGATTCACGGATATTCTTTTTCAATTCACTGCCCCAGGGCCCGTAATCATATACAGCACTTAGTCCGTCATATATTTCACTCGACTGGAATACAAAGCCATACTCCTTGGCATGCGATATAATCGCCTGAAACTTATTCTGATCGTTGACTACCATAGGGTGCAAAGGTAATTATTATCTCAACTTTTCATTCTCTTTATGCCTGTCGGCGTCGCGTTTTGTTTTTTTGTCAATGTTCCGGCGAAAGGCATCAGTAAGATCCACTCCTGTTTGGTTGGCCAAACAGATCAAAACCCAAAGTACGTCCGCCATTTCATCAGCAAGTGTATCCTGTGTTTCATTCTTTTTGAAGGACTGATCGCCATACTTTCTTGCCATAATCCTGGCCAGCTCTCCAACCTCTTCCGTAAGAATGGCCATGTTCGTTAGCTCACTGAAATAACGAACGCCAATGGTTTTGATCCATTGATCCACTTGTTGTTGGGCTTCACTGATCTGCATTATTCTTTGTTTTTTGTGTCAATGATGATGGTTACCGGTCCGTCGTTGAGCAGTTCAACCTTCATATCTGCACCAAAAATACCGGTATGGATAGACTTACCCAGGTCGCCTGTCAGCTGCTTTATCATGGCTTCATAAAGAGGAATGGCAATGTCAGGTTTGGATGCCTTGATATAAGAAGGCCTGTTTCCTTTCTTGGTTGCAGCATGAAGGGTAAATTGACTCACCAAAAGAATATCACCACTTGTGTCTATAACCGACCTGTTCATTACGCCTTCAACATCATTGAAGATCCGGAGATTGACAATTTTTCCGCTCAGCCATTCGATGTCTTCCTGACCATCTGCATCTTCAATTCCCAGAAGTATAAGTAAACCGGCTTCAATTTTACCCGTTATGTTGCCCTCTACTGTCACGGAAGCCCTGCTGACCCTTTGAATGACCGCTTTCATTATTTTGAAGTTGTACCGCAAGATATGGAATGAGGCCTTAATTTTACATAAACAACCTACGTGGCAGGAATCAGGCAACTCGCAAGCCAGACAGCATGGTACGGATTGAGCAGCATCATCGGAAGATTCATCAATTATTTGTTGAATCCCATCCTGACCACCATCTATGCCTCAGCAGCATTCGGAGACATATCCATTTTGTTTGCCCTGGCAGCTTTTCTGAACATCATGTTTACCTATGGAATGGAAACATCATATTTCCGTTTCAACCAAAAAGCGGGTGAAGAAAAAGTATTCAACAGCACCATGACCATTCTGCTGGTCACAACAATTGTTTTTACATCGCTTCTCATTTTACCCAGTCAACAGCTTGCTTCATTCATGGAGCTGGGCAACCGATCAGATTATGTGATCTACGTTGTTCTCATTGTTTGTTTGGATACACTGGCGGTAATCCCCTTCTCCCGATTACGACAAAAAAGCAGACCTCAAAAATTTGCTTTCATCAAAGTGAGCAATATTCTGATCAATGTTTCCCTTGTCGTTTTCTTCCTCTATTTCTGCAAGAACCATCATGAATCAGGTGCCGGCGACTGGATGGACCATATCTATTCTGAAAAGATCGGCATCGGATATGTATTCATCTCGCAGCTTATCGCCAGCGGAATCACGTTGCTACTTTTGTCATCTGAACTAAAATCCTACAGGCCTGAGCTCGATACCAAATTGCTGAAAGAAATTTTTATTTATTCAACACCCCTGATCATTGTCGGATTTGGCGGCATGGTCAATGAAACGATTGATCGCTTCATGATCATCCAGCTTTTCAATGGAACGGTTGATCAAGCGAGATCTGCGAATGGCATTTACAGTGCGAATTACAAATTGGCAGCATTGATCGTGATCTTCATTCAGACCTTTCGGATGGGGGCAGAACCCTTTTTCTTCAAGAATGCCAAAGCTGAGAATGCCAAAGAGAATTATGTGCGCATCATGAATCTCTTTGTGATCGCCTGCTGCTTTTGTTTTCTCGGTGTTTCGCTTTATCTCGATATCTGGAAGTATTTCATGGGAGTTCACAAACATCCGGAATACATCGAGGGTCTTTTCATTGTACCCATCCTCATGCTGGCAAAAATTTTTCTGGGCATCTATTATAACCTCTCAATCTGGTACAAATTGACTGACCGCAACAAGATAGGTGCGTACATTACGATCGCTGGCGCATTGACCACCATTGTGCTGAATTTCCTATTGATCCCTTATTTCGGATACTGGGCATGCGCCATTGCCACTACAGCCTGTTATGCAACCATGATGTGCACGAGCTATTACTTTGGAAACAAATATTATCCGATTCCCTACCAGTGGAAAAAGAACTTTGGGTATATCTTGTTGGCGATAATGCTTTTTGGGGTACATTATTTATTTCGCTTCACAGGAGTAAGCATCCTTTTCCTGCATGGAGCAGCAACCCTTCTGTTACTGGTTTTTACAACCATCGTTTTAAAGCTTGAAAGGAAAGAATTGATGAATGTTCCTTACCTGAAAGAGGTCTACCGTTTCCTGTGATCAGACTTTGACAAAAGGGTTGAATTTTTTCTCATGACCAATAGTGGTTGACGATCCATGCCCTGAATAAACAATGGTATCTTCCGGCAAAACATATAACTGGGTGAGAATACTGTTCACCAAAACATCAGGATCACCCCCTGGCAGATCTGTTCTTCCCACACTTTCACGAAACAATACATCCCCGGCAATCAAAACCGCATTGGATGCAGAATAAAGGCTGATACTGGCAGGAGAATGACCAGGGGTAAAGAGAACCTCAAATTCCTCGCTTCCGAGCATTATTTTATTTTTGGGATCAATGAAATGGAGAGGGCCTGCATAATTATCAAATGGCATGTTCCACATGAGTCCACTTGAAGGTGCCATTTCCAATACTTTTTTCTCCCCTTCATGGATATGAAGTTCAAGGCCGAATCGCTCGTGAACAAACTTGTTGCCAAAAACATGGTCCAAATGACAATGGGTATTCACCAAAAGAACCGGTTTTAACCCTTTTTTTTCAATAAAATTGATGATTTCTTCCCTCTCGTTATCAAAATAGCATCCGGGATCAACAATCATGCATTCAAGGGCTTCGTTGAATAGTATGTATGTATTTTCCTGCAGGGGGTTAAAAGTGAAAATTTTAACGTTTATCATAACGGCTGAATCTTGGTTAAATGCGTTAATTTTAGTGCTGGTACGAGGTTGCTGTATCAGCTGCAAAGGTACCCATCATTTGAATAATACCACATGCGTACAAAACTCTTATCCCTGCTGATTGGTGCATTCTTTTGCTTGCCGTTATTTTCACAGGTAAGCACGGTAGAATTTGGGAAAAACAGGGTTCAGTACAAGAAATTCAATTGGAAGTATTACCAGACCAGAAATTTCAATACATATTATAGTGAGGGCGGATTATCACTTGCCAAGTTTGTTGCCCAAGTGGCCGAAGAAGAATTGGGCGGAATTGAAGAGTTTATTGAATATGGTTTGCAAAGAAGAGCAAATGTGGTCATCTACAATAGTTTCACCGACTATCGTCAATCAAATATTGGTCTGGGTATCGACTGGCAAAATACCGGTGGAGTTACCAAACTGGTCAACAACAAGATCATTCTATATTATGATGGCAACCTGAATGATTTCAGGATCAGGCTGCGTCAGGGTTTGGCCAGGGTTCTTGTTGAAAATCTGCTCTTCGGGGATGATCTTGGCGAATTTGCCAGTAATGCCACTTTGCTGGATCTACCCAAATGGCTGATCGATGGTTATATTTCCTATGTTGGTGAAAACTGGAGCCCGGCATTGGATGATAAAACCAAATCTGCGCTGCTCTCCGGTAATTACAGGACTTTCTATCAATTCGCTTTTTCTGAACCCATATTAGCAGGTCATGCATTCTGGAAATACCTGGGCGACCGTTACAAAAAAGACAATATCACCTATTTCCTTTATCTCGCGAGGATATACAAGAGTTTGAATGCCGCCAGTATCAAAGTGACCAAAAAGAAATTCAAGGATGTGCTTGCAGAATTCATGGAAAATGAATCGCAAAAATATCAAGATGACCTGAGGGGCAGACGAAACCTTCCCAAAGGCAACGTAGTTACAGTAGAAGAAAAGAAAAATGGAAGAGATTACTATCGCTTTCAGGCTAACCCCATAGCCCGCAACAATACTTATTCAATGATTGAATACAAGAAAGGTATTTATCGGGTAGTATTGGAAGATCTTTCTGAGAAACGCAAAATCCTGCTGAAGGCAGGGGTCCTGAATTATCAGGATGAACTAAACCCCAACTATCCCTTGATGGCTTGGGATCCAAAAGGATCAAGACTCCTGGTCATCTATAGTGCTGAAGGAAAAATCAAGATGTTCATTTATGATGCAGTAGCCAGATACAAAACATTCAAACAGGACCTGGAAGGATTTCAATCCATACAGGATGCAAAATTCATGTTGGACCAGAACACACTTATTCTCAGTGCAGTGAAAAACGGGCAATCTGATCTGTTTGTATACAAAGTCAAAGAAAATTCAGCACAGCAGATTACCAATGATGTGTATGATGACCTAGACGGCTCGTTTGTCGCTTTCCCAAACAAAACGGGTATACTTTTTGCATCCAACAGACCTTCCCCGAATGCGTCGAAAGCCGATACATCAATCCCCTCCAGAAATAATTACAATATTTTCATGGTAGACAACTGGACCAATAGTGAGTTCAGACAAATCACCCAGCTAACCAATCAGCCATTCGGACAAGCGAGATTTCCATTACAATACAATGTGAATCACTTTACGTTTGTGAGTGATGCAAATGGTATTGCCAATCGCTACGCCGGATTCTTCACTACGCAAAGAGCCGGACTTGATACTGTATATAGAATAGGTGATGATGTACTCCGCAATCCGGAAAGAAAAGAACTTGATTCAACGCTGAAAGCATGGGAGAAAAAAGAACCTGATTCTGTCGGATACATTTCCATCACCAACGACAGCACCTATGTTTTTCCCATTACCAACTATCAAAGTGGTTTGCAAGAAACAAGGGGTGCTGGCGACAACAACCAGGTCAGTGAGGTGAGGCAAGAAGGAGATCTAAAGTTTTTATACAAACTGAAGATCAATGACGCAGTATTGATGAAAAGGAATGTGAATGCACGTCCAACAGACTATATCAAGCAGTTGATGGCAGAAGACAGGAAGAGAAAAACGGCCGCTACCGTATACGAACAGGAAGAAATTAAACCGGCAGTTGGCGAAAAGAAAGCGGTACTCTTCCAGACAGAGTTTGAGAATGAAGCAAAAGATTCTTCAAAGCCTCTGGTAGCAGAAGAATTGATGCCTGTAAAAGTAGAGAGCGCACTAAAGAAAGCCAAAGTATTTGATTACAAGCTTAAGTTTTCATCAGATTATATTGTGTCTGGCTTTAATAACTCAGTGCTTGTGAACCGCTATCAACCTTATGGTGGAGGTGCTGGGCCAATTTACCTCTCGAATACCAGTAACCTGAATGGTATCCTTCGCATGGGCGCTTCTGACCTGATGGAAGACAAGAAATTCATCGGAGGATTCAGACTTGGAACGAATCTACGTGACAATGATTATCTGGCCTCATTTCAAAACTTTAGAAAAAGATTTGATTGGGGAGTAACCTATTACAGAAGCAACCAGGATAATTACCCCATTTTTGATCCCAATGATATTAAGTCACTGCTGACAAATAAACTCGCTTCTAATCTCTATCAGTTCAATGTCAGTTATCCTTTCGATGAAGTGAAAAGCATCAGGGCAATGGTGGGCTACAGAAGTGACAGAGTAGTCATCAAAACAGATGCAAACTATTTCCCAACCATTAATCTGCCAGATACCGTTTTAAAATATGCACTATTCAAACTTGAATATGTACACGACAATACCATTAATCCAACCCTCAACATCTGGAATGGTTTCCGTTATAAAATTTATACAGATGTGAATTCAAGACTGGTGAATGCCAACAACAGCGGCAAATTCATGTTCAATATTGGAACCGATATCCGATACTATTATCCTATCTACCGAAACTTTATCTGGGCAGGCAGAGGTGCTGCAGATTTCTCGTTTGGCAGTCAAAAACTGATCTATTACCTTGGTGGAGTGGAAGGATGGCTTTCCCCAAAATTCAACAACGGCATTCAACCTGCACCAGATCAGGATTATGCTTTTCAAACATTGGCACTTAACCTGAGAGGGCACAAACAAAATGTAGCAAACGGTAATAATAACATCGTATTGAATTCAGAATTCAGACTACCCCTCCTCAGTACATTCCTCAACAGACCAATCAACAACGCATTTCTCAGGAACCTTCAATTGATTCAATTCATTGATCTGGGAACAGCATGGAACGGCAAGTTCGATAAAGTTCAAAGACCTGTAGCTGTTTATGGTGTACCCCCTATTCAGGTGAACATCAAAACCGGTGGTGTGGGTCCCTTTGTTGGTGGATATGGCTTCGGTGCCAGAAGTACCCTTCTGGGCTATTTCCTGAGAGTAGATGCAGGCTGGCCCATGGGTGATTTCTTTAAGGGCAAACCTGCCTGGTACTTTTCATTGGGACTTGACTTTTAACACAAATCATGTTTGTTCGTACAGGATTTAAAGAGAAAAAACCAGTCTTTTAGAGGGTAAAATACACCCAACAACAAAGAGCGATTCAAGGCATCCGTCAATAGTTTTATGCATAATATGAACTATTGAAGCGGATACCACTGCTCTATTTTGGAATTGCTCTACTGATCGGCATTGTCACTGATACAGTTTATGCCATCAGCCCGATGACGGCAGTGATCATACTTGCCGCTATCTGGTGCATCTACCTCACACTCCATCTTCGAGCAAAGACATATAGCAGGAATCATACTGTTGCAAAAATATTTATCATTTTTCTGCTCATATACATCACAGGTATCATTTCTAATGGGCTACATTCTTCTTTGAGAAAAAAGACCAACAATCCTACAGGTGAAATTTTATTGGTAAAAATTGACTCAGAACTCGGCAGCCGAGCAGATCGAATAACTTTTCTGTCAACTATCTACAGCTGGGAAAATAAAAAATGGCGGAAGAAATTACAGTCATATGTTTATGTGGATACGTCTATAAAGCTACAAGAAGAAACGCTTTTACTGACCTTGAATACCCTCACAAGGATAAAATCGTCAGCCAATCCCGGTGAATTTGACTTTTCCAGATATGCTGCCCTTAACGATGTTCGTCACATTTTGGCAATCAGAAATAATGCTGACTTTATTACAATACAAATACCCGAAAAAGAAAAAAGGAAATTCTTACAGAATCTGAGGAATGCGATACTCAGCATAATCCGTAAACATTTCGATAGGAAAAATGAAGCAGGACTCGCCGAGGCTATCTTATTAGGTTATAGAAAAGATCTTGATCATGAGTTAATCCAGCATTATCTGGATACAGGTGTAATTCATGTAATTGCTATTTCAGGTATGCATCTTGGACTCATTTTCGGATTGATTGATCTGTTGATCAAACTGATCACTGATAAGAAAAGATCAAAATGGGCTGCAGCCTTCATCAGTCTTCCATTACTATGGATTTTTGCATTGCTCACTGGTGGGTCTGCTTCTGTTTTACGGAGTGCCATCATGTTTGGCTTTATGATAATGGGTGCTGTTATCAACAGAAGAAATCAAGCAATCAATGGATTGGCTGGCGCCGGAATCATACTGCTTTTGTATGACCCAGATTACTGGCTCGATCTTGGATTTCAGTTGAGTTTTGCCGCTGTTTTATCGATTATGCTTTTCAATAAAAGAATTTTATCCTGGCTCTATTTTCGCCATCCTTTAGGAAAGTTGGTTTGGAATCTGGTTGCCATTACTATTGCTGCACAGGTGTTGACCACTCCCCTCGTCATCTATCATTTCCATCGGTTTCCTACCCTTTTTCTGTTCACAAATATCGTGGCAGTGCCACTTTCCAGCATTCTGCTTTTGCTGGAAATTTCACTTTGTATTTTATTTCCCATAACAAGTATATCTGAACCCATTGTAGCACTGATCAAATTATGCATGCATGCGATGAACGGATACATCAGCATGATGGCAAAAGTGCAGTTTGGCATGATCAATGATATTCATGGCTCGCTGGCAATGATACTCACGATTAGTCTTATGATGCTTTGCATCTGGCAACTTTTACTCCACCCTTCAAAGTGGATCTGGAGAACGGTTATATCGCTAAATCTTGCTGTGGGAATTATCATTATGAAGGAAAAAATCAAACTCAGACAATTAAATAAAATACAGATCCTGAATATTGCTCGTGGATCTGTACTTCTGCATCAGCATGGCAGTGCAGGTGCAATATGGATATCTGAGAACTTGATTCTTGATCCGATAATTACCAGTCGGATTTCTGGGATCTGCAAAAAAAATGGTGTGCAATCCATAAAATGGATAAAGGTGCCGGAAATTCCGTTACTGATCAGTGACAACAACCATTTTACATTGTTTCATAAGGTTAATGCAAGTCAAGCACCCAAGATCTCGAAAATTAAAGCTGAAAAAACGACCTGGATCACTGATGGCAGCATCAGTATGTGGAAAAGTAGGGAATGGCAGAAAGCGGCGCAAAAACTACATTTGCGCTTTCATTCCACACGGGATGAGGGCCCTTTTACGATTGGCTGTTCTCATACC
>JBKCOY010000010.1:0-13956 GCA_046309555.1 Chitinophagia bacterium | reverse complement strand
TGGGTTCTGTGGAAGCAGGTAAACTGGCTGATCTGATCATCATGGATAAAAATCCATTGGAAAATATCCGCAACACCAATACCATCAAATATGTGATGAAGAATGGCAGGTTATACAATGGCAGCAACGGAGATGAGATTGCCCCAGCCAAGAAGAAACTCGACAAAACGGAGTGGGAGTCAAAGGCTCCTGCAGTGACGACTGCCGTAAAGGAATAGTCACTTTCTAATTTGGGCATTAAAAAAGTCACGGGTCAGATCGACTCGTGACTTTTTTGTTATATTCATGATACCAAAAAAACAAATCATGAAACGACTGCTTGCCATTATCACTATGCTCATGATGGGCACCAATATTTTTGCCCAGGGTCCCAAAGTACTGGTTGTGACCGCACATCCCGATGACGAGACCGGATTTTCTGTCACCATGTTCAAGATTACCAAGGAATTGAAAGGAACGGTGGATATGGCCGTGATGACCGATGGTGGTGGTGGATTTGCAGATTCTCAATTGGGGGCGATCTATTTTGGATTGAACCTGACCGACTCCATTGTTGCAAGGACCCATCTTCCCATGATCAGAAAACAGGAGATCATCAATGCTGGTAAGATCATGGGCGTTCGTAATATTTATTTCATGGAGCAGCCTGATGATTGGTATACTACCGATATCACACCCTATATTTCAGGAAAGAATTGGAACATTCCTTATGTGGAAAGCAGAATGGACCGCCTCTTGGCAGAACGCGGGTATGATTTTGTCATCACCATGTTACCCCATCCTGGTCAGCATGGTCACCATAAAACTGCCGCAATGATGGCACTGAGAGCGGTGCAACGTTACAAGGGCCCCAACAAACCCATCATCATCGCAGGTAGTCCCATGCGCGAAGGCATGAAACCCACTGAATTCAGCATGCTGGAAGGATTTCCTGAAACCAGGATCAAAGCAGATGCTCCCAAATTTACGCTGAACAGGGCTTATCGTTTTGCAGAGAATGATAAGCTTAGTTATAAGATTGTGGCCGACTGGGTTATTTCTGAATACAAATCTCAGGGTGCAATTCAGGAGAATGGCATTCATAGAACTGATATGGAGATCTATCATTATTACGATATGAATGATGCCAGGGGAATTCCCAAAGTGCAGAAACTGTTTGATGATCTTGCCAAAAGCGGATTCCAGCCTGTAGTAAAAAAATAATTATGTATAAGTTTTTGATCCCGATTTGCGCGCTTGTTTTCTTTGGATGTAAAATGAACAAGAAGGAGGTTTTCGAACCGAACTTCAAACTCATGCCCTCCGAAAAATTTCTTTTCAAATCGTTCGTTGATTGCAATATGGCTGAAGCCTGGATCGGCGATACATTTCGCATCTTTCCTGGTAAGTATGGAGAGGATCCTGTCTGGGGGTATTCTAACGAATTGGAGTTTGCCAGTGGAAAAAATCCTGACGAGGTATTTCTGACACCACATGATCAGTTTACAGATCCAGAGATGCCGCCGAATGTCCCCCCCGGACAAAAAGGTTTGCATGGTGCCGTTTGGTTTGAAACCGTTTATCAGTCGACACAGGATCCCAGTGGCAAAACACTCTATGCTGTTTACCATAATGAGAACTATCCTGAAACCCTTCCTTATGATCCTAAGAGCGGTGAAGGGTATATCGATTCTTTGTGGCCAGAGGGACTTACCGGTCCGCAATCTGTTGCAGCAGTTTGTAGAATCGGTATCATGAAATCTGTCAACGGCGGACACTCATGGGAGAACAAGGGTCTTTTCATCGAAGATCTGCAACCGCGCATGATCCCCAAGCCACACAACAATTCACTTACTTTTGCCGGTGGTGTAGGGGATCCTTCTGCTGTAGCCAGCGGAGAGTATCTCTATCTTTTTTATGGTGAGTATGGTTATCCCGGTGTCTATGATGCTGCTCAATATGACAGTGTTTTTGAAGCAAGTGGACAATGCATCAGCATTGCGCGTATTAAAATATCAGATCTTGATGATCCGCAGGGGAAGGCCCAACGCTGGAACGGCAAGGCTTTTGCCGCGCCATACAATGGGATTGGTAAACCGATCGCATCCTTGCAAATTGCAAAGGAAGACAAAGGGGGAGCTGCTTCCAGGGCCGGAGGTAATTTTCACTGGGGGCCATCCGTCAGCTGGAATACCTATTTGAATTGCTGGGTGATGATGATGGGAAGGGTAGAAGGACAAAAATGGGTGGGTGATAAGATCTATATTTCATTCAACAAGAATAAGGATCTTGGTGATGGTGACAATGCTCAACAATGGACAAAGCCACAGCTCGTTCTGCAAAAACCCGGACATATCCTCTGGTATCCTTCTTTACAGCCGATGAATACAGAAGAAGACATCAAAGCGAAGAATACCTGTTTGAGACTTGGCAAAAAGGCCAGGCTTTTTGTAAAGGATATGGAAGGTCCCAAAGCGGAGTATGTTTCAGAGTATATCATCGAGTTTGAGAAGGATAAGTGATACAATTTTTCTACCGACTCTAAAATGTTTTTTACATCTCATTTTTCATTTTTTTCACATTAATTGACGGTTAATTCAACTCTTTGTTATTAAGGTGTATGATTAGCTTTGATCATGAGTTGGAGTGAAATATGGGTACATGCTGTATTTGCGACAAAAAATAGATGCCCCTACTTGAATCAAGGTGTAAGAATAAAACTTTTTGATCATATGAAAGAAGTTTCAAAAGTTCATAATATTCATTCTGCCTTTATCAATGGGTATACCGACCATTGTCATATTTTATTTTCACTTGATAAACAAAGAACCATAGCTGAGATAATGAAAATTATCAAAGGAGAAAGCTCTTTTTGGCTCAATAAATCTGGATTAATAAATGAGACATTCAGATGGCAAGATGATTATTGGGCTTCAAGTGTTAGTCCAACCCACCTACCCAGAGTCAGAAATTATATTGCAAATCAGGAATTGCATCACTCAAAGACTGACTTAACCAAAGAGCTTGAAATATTATCTTCACTTATCCGCTGACTGAAGTCAGCGGCAATTGAGAACAGCCGTTAAAGATTGTATTTTTCACTTACCGCCGACTTTAGTCGGCGGGAGAGGATAAGATGCTAATTTTATTCAAATCACAGCTTTTATTTATCCGCTGACTGAAGTCAGCGGCAATTGAAAACAGCCGTTAAAGATTGCATTTTTCACTTGCCGCCGACTTTAGTCGGCGGGAGAAGTAAATATTATTTAAATTGTTTAACTAAACATTGAAATGAATCTCAGAAAAATATTTATACTGCTTGTCTTTTCTTCTCAAGCATGCGCACAACCCATAGATAGTACGGAATGGAAGAATTATATGAAATTTACCCGTCTGTACTGGGATAGCCTGGGTACTGATTACTATGATGGTATCATTGCCGGTAATGGAAGACTGGGGGTCAATATGTACAGGGAAAATCCCCGCGCCATTCGATTTGACATTGGAAGATCTGATGTAACAGATCAGCGTCCGCACTATCCGGACAGCATGTTCACACAGCAATTGGTTTCAAGGCCGCGATTGCCTATTGGTAAAATGGTGATCCGTTCAGAGTCTGAAATAACCGGAGCAGATATCCATCTGGATATCTACAATGCAGAGGCAAGAGGAAGAATCATGACACGTAACGGAGGCATCAATATATTTTTCTTTGTTCCCTCCGGCGAAGATGTGGTGCACATAGAACTTAGTGAAAGTGGAAATGAAAAGATTATCTGTGAATGGACGGGAGAAAAATCCATGACTCCACGGATCAGTTTTGGAAGGGTTACGGAGAAAGAATATCAGTACAAAAGAAATCCTGATTTTCAGTTGAAAGATTCTGCTGGCCATGGTATTTGCTATCAGCCTCTTTTGTTTAATGGAGAATATGCTACGGTTTGGACACATCGGCTGGAAAAGGAAAAACATATTATTGATGTTGCAGTGGGATATAGTGAAACAGAAAAAGGGAAAGCAATTCCTGAAGGTTTTCTGTCCATCAAATCTTTTCAATCCAAACCTTTTGAGAGGGTCTATGAACAACACAAAAAATGGTGGAATGCATACTACCAGAAAAGCTTCATCTCCATACCTGATAAAAGATTAGAAACCTATTACTGGATCCAGTTGTACAAACTCGCGTCTGCAACAAGACAGGACAAGCCTATGATTGACCTGATGGGCCCCTGGTTTACCGGCAATACTCCATGGCCTGCAATTTGGTGGAACCTCAATACACAACTCACCTATTCTCCGATGTTCACTTCCAATCATCTGGAACTCACAAAGCCTCTGTTTGGTCAGTTGAATAATAATCTTCAGCATCTGATTCAGAATGTGCCAGCACCATGGAGAAATGATGCTGCTGCCATTGGTAGGATGTCAGGCTTTGATCTTCATGCTCCCCTGAATCAGAATGATCTGCGTAAAGGACAGTTTGAGCCGGGAAATCTGGTTTGGGTGATGTTATACTATTATCGTTATTATCAATATACAGGAGATGAAAATGAACTTAGAAACAAGATCTATCCTCTGCTGAAAAGAGCAGTTAACTACCTGGTGCACTTGTTACAGAAAGATGCACAAGGGGTTTATCACTTGCCAAAATCACATTCACCTGAATTTGCCGATGCAGAAGATGCTCATTATACTTTAGCAGGATTGATCTGGGGATTGCAGACTATGATCAACCTGAATGAAAAATTTAAATTTCGTGATGCAGAACCACAGAAATGGCGGGAGGTTTTACAACATCTTGTACCCCTTCATGCCAATGAAAAAGGGTTCATGATCGGCAGTAATGTTGAGTTGACTTCCTCCCATCGTCATTACTCTCATCTTATGGCCATTTATCCATACCGTTTGCTCAATATGGATGATCCTGCGCACCGAAAGATCACACAGCAATCTATTGATCATTGGCATTCCATGCCTTCGGCACTGGCCGGTTATTCTTATACAGGTGCTTCAGGGATGTATTCTTTGCTGGGTGAAGGCGATAAGTCGATCAAATTTCTTAATGCATATCTCGACAGGCATGCTGAGCCAGGTGGCCTATACAGAGAGGCCGGACCTTGCTTCGAAACACCCATGGCTTTTGCTACCAGCTTACTGGAAATGCTCATCCAGAGTGATGAAAAAAGTATCAGAATTTTTCCGGCTATACCTGCTGAATGGCAGGAATTGAGTTTTCATCAGCTGGCAGCGGAGGGAGCATTTTTACTGGATGCTGTAAAATACAAGGGAAGTCTGCAACAGGTGAAAGTAAAAAGTTTGAAAGGCAATCCTTGTTTACTTGAACTGTGGTCTGAAAATGAATTTGATCTTTTGTCTGATAAGAGGGGGATTGTGATTCCCAAAAGCAGAAGAACGCAAAACAAACTTACGATCAGCTTTGAGACCCAAGCGGGTGAGACCATTACCCTTAAAAGAAAAAATATGTCAACAGCGAGGGATCTACTGGTCCATTTTAAAGACGAGAAATCCTACTGGGGCCTTAACCGCAATTTTCAGAAAAAGCCAAGTAAAAACTCAGCAATGAACTGGTGATCAGGCGTATATCAGTTCTTCTGTCTGATTGAAGTTGCTGATCCACATGTCGCCGGTTGGACTTTGATATTGTTTGATCTGGTTAAGGATCAGCAATTCATTGAGGATATACAACGATTCAAATTCACTTTCTTCCCTTAACAAAGAAAACTCTCTCGTGGTTAATGTTTGAAACTCATCAAACAATGCTTCGGGTGATTTTTCGTACACGGATTTTTCGATATCTGGTTTCAGTTGTTTAAGAATTTCCACGAAACTTTCATAAGGTTGGTATCCATTCAGTGCCAGTTCAACACCTTGTTTGTTGGAGAAGAAAAGCGTCGGCAAAACTTTAACCTGAAGTTCTTCGGCTTTCATCAAATCAAGTCTGAATAGGTTCTGTGCCCTTCCTTCAAGATCCCTGATCAGCCTGGCAGCATCCAGCCCCACATCATAAGCAGCTGTATAAAGATGATCTTTCTTGATGATGTTCTTTTTTTCCAGGAATACCATTTCGCGGATTCTTCTCAGGAAAAGGACTGCCTTACCTGTATCCTGAAGCTGTGCTGCTTTGAAGGCGATTGAAGGCGGATAAGAAGAAGGAAGAGGATCCTCCAGCCATATCTGCTTGTTCACGGGCATTTCATAAAAGGAGCAAACTGCTTCCCAGTGTGCTGCAACTTCAGATGGCTGTGTGATGCCATAGCGGTTATAATTTTCCCAGGAAGGTAGCAAGCCGCCCATCTTGTATTCGATGTTCACATCATCACCGAATTCCATTTGCAATTTCCTCAGTTGGGGTTGTATGATCCAGCAGGTAGAGCAGATGGGATCGGTGAAATAAATGATGTTGATTTGTTTTCTTTTGACTGGTTTTTTGATCGCCCTTTCCTGTTTGGTGATCAGGGGGATCACGGTTTCGTCATCATCACGCAACTGGGGATTGAGGAAGTCTCGTTTGATATTTCTTCCCATCTGAATTTGCTTGCCTACATGTTCGGCCCTCAATTCATAATATCTTTCAAAGGCTTTCTTAGGATCTTCCTGATACGATACCAGTAAGGTGCAGAGGGTATGCGCATCAACCATGGCGTTTGTAGTACCTGCACTGGTGAAAGGAAGGGCCAAATGCGCTGCATCTCCGATCAATACCACATTGTTTCTATGAAATGCAGGAAGCAGATCAAAGTCTTTGGTATGCCAGATATAGGTGTTGTCAAAATTTTCAAGCAGCATTACTTCCTGAACAAGCTCAGGAAAATCTTTTAATAATTCCTTACACAGGGTTTCAATATTTTCTTTTGATTCTGTTTCAATATCAAGCAGCTGAGGATTATATTGGATGTACCACACCAGTTCCTCATCTGATGAAGGGATGATTCCGAAGTTTATGCTTTTTGTCTCGTGTTGAAATTTGGTGAATTTGGTTCCCAGTCTTTCGCAAAGCTCTTTGTTCTTGAGAAGTCCCAATACCTCTTTGACTTCAGTTTTGGAAAAAGCAGTTTCTCCAAAAAGCGCTTCTCTTACTTTTGAGTTACCACCGTCTGCTCCGATGAAAATATCTCCGGTTTCAATGTCTCCGTTTTTGAACACAGCAGCAACCGGCTTGCCTTCCCTGTATATAAAATGAGAAAATTCTCTGTTATAGTTTATAAAATTTGAAGGAAGAAGTTCGTTCAGTGCCTTGATGATATCAGAACGCTTCATGCATTGCCAGGGATCCAGTTTCTGGTATTTGATCTCATAGTCAGACTCACTTTTGAGGCTGAATCGATCGATGAATTTACCTGGGATGTGTGACAGATCGTTGCATTGCGACAACTCTTTTAGAATACTTACGCCTTCGGAGTGCATCAAAAAAGCATTTCCTCTGTTGCTTTGCTCTGAACTGCGTTCATTTACAGACACTTCCATGCCATTTTTTCTGAGGTAAATGGACATAGCCAGTCCTGCTATACCGCCGCCGATGATTACTGTTTTCATATACTTACTAGGGTTGAATGAATACGATTTAAAGCGTTGTTTAAAATCTCTGATGAAGTGGCAAAACTGATTCTGATATAGCCTTCAGCACCCGCACCAAACCATTTGTTAAGTCCGGGTACCACGGATACTCTTGCTTTGTCGAGTAAAAGAGCCTGTATCTCAGAACTTGTATAGCCTGTATTGCGAATGTCTGCCCAGGCAACATAACATCCCTGAGGTGCAATGCAGCTCACACCTGGAATTGCATTCAATTGCTGAACACAATTGTCACGCATATCCTGCAAATGACCAATAAATGAATTCAGCCAATGATCACAAGAATCCATTGCCGCAGTAGCAGCAATTTGTCCGGGTACATTGCATCCAGTGATGGTTGAGCCGTGCAGGGAAGCGTTGAATATTTTTTTATACAATTCAGCGTTGGGTGCTATCACTGCTCCTACTCTTAGTGAGGCCAGTCCGTACGACTTGCTGAAACCGGTAACAGTTATGGTTCTGTTTTTGATTGCTACATCGAGGTTGGCAATTGAATTGAATTCAAACGGTTTGAAAACTATGTCGCTCCATATCTCATCTGAAAGAATGATGAGATCATGCTTTTCAGCGATCAATGCCAGCTGACGCAATTCTTTTTTGGTGAATACTTTGCCAGTAGGATTAAGCGGATTGCAAAGACAGATCATTTTTGTCTTTGGTGTGATCAGTTGTTCAAGCCCGCTGAAATCAATCTGCTCAATTGAGGCTGGTGTTGAAAAAGGAATAGCAATGGCCTGAACGGATTCAATTGAATATTTGAAAAGAAAATCTACCGGATCAAAAATGATGGCTTCGTCACCTTTGTTGAGAAAAGCTTTGCAAACCAGCCGAATACCGCTGGCAGCACTGTCCACTGCAAGAATATAGGAGGGATCAAAGTCTACCCCTCTTTTTTCCTGATAGCGTCTGGAAAGACTTTCCCTGAAGCTCATCAGTCCCTCATTAGGACCATAGGAGAAATAACCATCTTTTACATAGCTGATCAAGGCTTCTCGGATCGGTTCTGCCACCGGAAAATCTGGATCTGCAGCCGTAAGGGGAATGACATCCTGAGGCACGGTTGCCCAGCGAAGGTTAAAGGCTTTTTCCCTTAATAGGTCGAGATTTATGGTTTGGTTGGCGAACATTTACTTAGAATGTTCTTTGAAAATATAGCAGTGTGTATGCCGAAAAACCAAATGATGGTTAATTCTCTGAAGTTTCAGTATAACTACGTACACCAGCTTGGGGATATTGCCTAAGTACTACTTTAAATAGTAAGAGAAAACAGCTATTTATTTTTTGATAATTCTTTCAGCAGTTGCCACTGATTGCTGATGGTTTCCTTGAGGAATTTATTCTCTTCTTTCAGTTGTTCCAGGAGTTCGGGATTTTTAACAGTTGCATCATTTGAGGGCGATTTACCTCCATCGAAGATTGATTCTGCTTCGAGTTCCTCCGGTGTTGTTTTCAAAATGGAGCAAACCTCTTGAAGGGTATATTTATTGATGTTTCCTGTTCGCTCCAGAAATGAAATAAGGGAGCGCGTTTTGCCCAACGCATGTGCCAGGTCTTCCTGTGTCATACCTCGGAAGGCCCTTAGTCGCTTGATTTTTTGTCCCAAATGTGTCTTTTTGGGTTTCATCTCGCAATAGACAATTATTTTAATTGTCAAAAAGATAGTAAATTGTCATAATGATAAAAACATATCATTTATTTTTATTTGGATGACGAAATCATTTCAATATCGGTTCAGGGTTCATGGTTAGTAGCTTGATCCTGCCAGGCCACACGTAAGTGTGGCTTTTTTGTTAAATTGTACATTCAAATTTGCCAAATGCAAAATATAACCCGCAGACGACTATTGAAAAATATCGTCTTTGTTTCAGCAGGAATGGCCTTGGTGCCTTCCTGCATGAGCGACAGAAGCAAATCTTCCTTGCTGCTCAAAAAAATCAAAATCAGTCCGGAAGATGAAGCCCTCATGGCTGAATTTTGTGAAACCATCCTCCCCAAAACCAGTACACCTGGTGCCAAGGATCTTTCAGTACATCTTTATGTACTAATGATGGTAGATGATTGTCGCAAAAAAGAGGATCAGGATAAGTTTATCAAGGGATTGGAAGCTTTCAAAAAATTATCGCAACAGACGATTGACAAGGATTTTGTGAAAGCGACTCCAGCAGAAAGAAAAACATTGATGGATGCAATCCTAGGAAAGATTGATGAAGAAAATGAACTCAATGCATTTTTCAAAATGACAAAGGGATTGACCATCCAGGCCTATACTTCTTCTGAATTTTTCCTGACCAAAGTTCAGGTCTATGAATTGGTGCCCAGCCGCTACCACGGCTGTGTTCCTGCTTAACAATTACCTCGTCCCCTGTCCCTTTTCCCTTGTCCCTCGTCCCTTTAAATTAATAACTATGCCAACAAATACATACGACGTCATTGTCATTGGATCCGGACTCAGCGGTGGCTGGGCAGCCAAGGAGTTTACCGAGAAAGGATTGAAAACCCTTGTAGTGGAAAGAGGTAGAGAGGTCAAACACCTCAAGGATTATCCTACCACCAACATGATGCCCTGGGAATTCCCACACCGCAACGAAGTGCCACAGGATATCAAGGATGCCAATCCTGTGATCAGCAAATGCTACGCCTTCCGCGAGGATGCCATGCATTTTTTTGTGAAGGACAATGAGCATCCTTATGTGCAGGAAAAACCATTCGATTGGATCCGGGGCTATCAGACCGGCGGGAAGTCGCTCATGTGGGCTCGTCAAACCCAACGCTGGAGTGCGTTTGATTTTGAGGGGCCGGCACGCGATGGATATGCTGTGGATTGGCCGATACGCTATAAGGATCTGGCACCCTGGTATAGTTATGTAGAGAAATTTGCAGGCATCTCCGGAAACCGTGATAACCTTCCTTCACTTCCTGATGGTGAATTCTTACCTGCACTGGAACTATCCTGCGTAGAGAATTATTTCAGTGATTTTGTCAAGAAGAATTATACCGATCGTCATATCATTTACGGCAGGTGCGCACACCTCACCCAACCACAAAAAATTCATCTGGAACAGGGAAGGGCACAATGCCAGAAACGCAATCTATGTCAGCGTGGTTGTCCCTTTGGCGGTTACTTCAGCTCCAATTCGGTGACCCTCCCATGGGCAGAAAAGACCGGCAACCTCACCATGATCTCTGATTCGATTGTGCACTCCATCATCTATGATGAAAAAGCCGGAAAGGCAACAGGGGTTAGGGTGATCGATAGCAAAACACACAAGGCCACCGAATATTTTGCCCGCATCATTTTTGTGAATGCAGCCGCGCTTAACTCCAATCTTGTTTTGTTGAATTCAACATCATCCCGTTTCCCGAATGGATTGGGTAATGACAGCGGATTACTTGGTAAATATGTAGCCTTCCATAATTATCGCGCAAGGGTATCGGGTAAGTATGATGGGTACCTCGACAAAAAAACAGATGGACGTTCGCATACCAGCGCCTATATTCCGCGCTTCAGAAATGTATTCAAGCAGGAGACGGATTTTCTTCGTGGTTATGCAGCAGGGTTCTCTGCCAACCGCGGCATCAAACGCAATACCGATGGCTTTGGTGAAGAATTAAAAGCCAACCTGGAGAAGAAAGAACTCGGGCCCTGGAATGTGGGTTCGCACATGATGGGTGAGACCATCCCCAAAGAATCCAATTATGTGTCACTGTCGCCCAACCAGAAAGATGAGTGGGGAATGCCATTGCTCAACATCAGCGTCGACTACGATGAAAATGACGATAAGATGGTGAAGGATTATCAGGAACAATTGACGGAGATGTTTACCAAGGCTGGGTTTTATGATATTCAGACAACCGATTCAAAGCAGCCACCCGGACTCGATATTCATGAGATGGGAGGGGTGAGAATGGGGCATGATCCCAAGACTTCTTTGCTCAACAAATGGAATCAATTGCATCATTGCAAGAATGTTTTTGTGACCGATGGTTCGTGCATGACTTCCACATCCACCCAAAATCCATCACTTACCTATATGGCGCTAACGGCACGTGCTGCTGACTACGCCATGGGCGAGATGAAGAAAGGAAATCTTTAAAACAACTGCCATGAGATCCTCAAAAGTCAATGCATTCCTGAATCTTTTAGGATTGTTGATCGTACTTACGCTGAATGCACTGGCCAATATTTTACCCATCAATGGGTATAATACAGGGCAGATCTCGGGCTTCTATCCTAATTATTTTGTGCCGGCTGGTTTCACATTTGCGATCTGGGGGATCATTTATTTTTTGCTGATTGGATTTGTGTTTTGCTCTTTTTTTGCTGCCTTCGGTCGATTTGATGAAGCCGGTAAAAAAGCCATCGATGCGTTGAGCCCATACTTTCAGATCACCTGTCTGCTCAATGCAGGATGGATTGTGGTCTGGCATTATCTTTTTCTCGTTGCCTCACTGATGATGATGCTTGCATTTCTGGTCTTGCTAATTTTTTTATATCTCCGCATCAAGCCATATAAATTAGCAATGCCCTTCTTTCATCGGATCTGGATCCATCATGCTTTTTTGGTATATCTGGGATGGATCTCTGTGGCAACCATTGCCAATACTACTGCCTTGTTTGTTGGGATTGGCTGGGATGGGAGTCCCCTTTCCGGTCCCGTCTGGAGCATTATCATGATCATCATCGCCATCCTATTGGGCTTGTTCATGGTGGGTAAGCAAAAAGAACCCGCTTATGGATTTGTGCTTTCTTGGGCCTTTTATGGTATTTATGCCGGTCAGCATGTGGCCTCCCGAAATGTATCTTTGACTGCAGCAGCAGGTGTTTGCATCATACTTGCTTTGAGTCTGACCATTTTGATCAAGAAAGGTGCCAGGAATTAGCCATATTTTTGCTGCATGATCAGTAGCATATGCAATGAAGTTTTTCACCAGTGTGTGAAAGAGTATCATGAACACAACAATGTGGATACACCCTTGGTGAACCCTTTTGAAAACGGCACCATTCAGCATCTTTTTTACCGCAAGAATTTCATTGATACCGTTCAGTGGCATCTGGAGGATATCGTAAGAAATCCGAATATTGATCCTGTATCCGGACTAGAACTGAAGAGGCGGATTGATCGATCCAATCAGGAGCGTACTGATCTTGTGGAGCAGATCGATGATCATTTTCTGTTGCAGTACAAGGACGTGATGGTTGATGATAATGCCGTTATCAATACCGAAAGTCCCGCCTGGGCCATCGATCGCCTGTCGATTCTGGTGCTCAAGATCTGGCACATGCGGGAAGAGGTGCAAAGGGATGATGCGAGTGATGAGCACAAGAAAAAATGCTCGGATAAACTGATGATCCTGCTTGAGCAGCAAAAGGATCTTTCAAGATCCATTGATGAATTACTCAGTGATATTGCCACAGGAAAAAAAATAATGAAAGTATATCGTCAGATGAAGATGTACAATGATCCTGCACTCAATCCAGTGCTATACAACCAGAAGGCATGAGTGGAGCACCTCAAAAAATACTCGTGATGCGCTTTTCCGCATTGGGCGATGTGGCCATGACGGTACCTGTGCTCAAAACATTTTTGGCGGATCATCCGGAAATTGAGATCACGATGCTGAGCAATCAGCAGTTTGAGGGATTGTTTCAGGGGATAGATCGATTGAAATTTCTGGGCGTGGATATGAAGGGCAGTCACAAGGGACTTGCCGGAATCTGGCGCATCTACAAGATGGCGAAAGCATTTGCTGAATTCACAGCAGTCGCCGATCTGCACGGTGTTTTACGGACACATGTGTTGCGTTTTTTGTTTCGGTTAAACAAGAAAAAGACAGCGGTGATCGACAAGGGGAGGATGGAGAAATTTGCCCTCACGCGCAAAGATTTCAAGATCTTCAGACCCCTCAAGCATAGCACAGAGCGTTATTGGGATGTATTGAATGCTATCGCTCAAATTCCCAATTCCCAACTCCCAACTTCCTTCTCCCAGTTTCCATCTCCCAGTTCCCAACTCCCAGTTCCCATCTCCATCGGATTCGCTCCCTTTGCCAAACACAATACCAAGATGTACAATCTCGACCGGTTCAAGGAAGTGGTGAAGCATTTCGATAAAGAACCGTACAAGTTGTATTTTTTTGGGGGAACACCGGCTGAGCGGTTGCTGATCAGGCAGTGGAACAAAGAGTTCAAACATTCGGTTGCCATGAAGGAAGGCATGGGATTGGGAAAGGAAATAGCGATCATTGGGAAACTGAACGTGATGGTCTCCATGGATTCAGCCAACATGCACCTGGCTTCACTGGCGGGAGTTCCTGTGGTATCGGTCTGGGGCCCAACCCATCCCTATGCCGGCTTTTATGGAGTTGGACAAAATCCGCTCAATG
>JBKCOY010000009.1:0-8768 GCA_046309555.1 Chitinophagia bacterium | reverse complement strand
CTGCAAAAAAGAACAATCCTCAGGATGATGAGGGCAGCACTGCCAAGACTGGTCCCTCTGTTGAATCGATGGATGTTCCAGACAATGCCTATGAAGATGGTGTATTGGCCGTAAAGACGAAGCAGCAGATCATCGAAATGTCGAAAGCCGACAAACCCTTTTTCATGGCCATTGGTTTTCACAAGCCCCATCTTCCCTTTATCGCTCCTAAGAAGTACTGGGATCTCTACAAACGGGAAGATATGGTCTTGGCTTCGTTTCAAGAGCATGCTGTAAATAGTCCTGATATTGCTTATCACCGTTCAGGTGAGTTGAGGAATTATCCAGACATCCCGCCTTTTGTTGCCTTCCAGGGTGAAGGAAATCATATCCGTCTGGCTGAAGAAAAACAGCGTGAATTGTTGCATGGATATTATGCATCCATTTCTTATACCGATGCACAGATCGGCATTCTGCTCAATACCCTTGATTCGCTGGGAACACTCAACAATACCATCATCGTGTTGTGGGGTGATCATGGATGGCACCTTGGTGATCACGACATGTGGAACAAACATTCCACTTTTGAACAGGCCACCCGTGCACCGCTGATTATTGCTGCACCGGGGATGAAGCCAGGCAAAGCGAATACGATTTCAGAGCACCTTGATATTTTTCCTACCATCTGTGATCTTGCAGGCTTGCCTGTTCCTGGTCATCTTCAGGGCAAGAGTCTAAAGCCTGTGATGGAAAACAAAAAAACATGGGTTAAAGAATATGCAGTGAGTCAGTATCCACGATCACTGACTAAAGAAGAAATGAACAAGTTGGGATATAAGAGTGGTAAGGTGATGGGGTATAGCATCAGAACAGATACGCATCGATTTACCATCTGGATGCACAACTATACTTCCGATAAGCCCTTTGATGAAAAAAAAGTATATGCAACTGAGTTGTATGATTATCAGAAAGATCCATTGGAGAAAGAAAATCTCGTGAGGGACGAACGTTACAAAAAGATATCATCATCGCTGTATAAAAAAATACAGGACTATTTCAAAGGACAGTTAAAAATGTGATTTTTTTCATCTTATGTATGAGAATTTGAACATGTGTCTATTTTTTCATGTTATAGATGTAATAACTTGATATGAAAAAGATGGCAACTACTGTTCTGGTTCTATTACTCCTCTTCATTATTTTCCAATCGTTCATGGCTTTTTCTACTTCAAATATTGAAAAGCAGGCATATCAGGTCGTAAAAAAAGAGAAGGAGTTTGAAATCCGCTATTATCCAGCTGCTACCATGGCCACCATTCGCTCTGCAGCAAGATCTTATCGTGAACTTTCCGGCAACGGCTTCAGAAAAATTGCAGGATACATATTCGGCAACAATGAATCATCCGCTAAAATTGCAATGACCTCTCCAGTGCACATGGACATCAGCGATAAGGGATCCTCCATGAGTTTCGTAATGCCTTCTCAATATGATATCAGGGATCTCCCCAAGCCCAACGATGCACAGGTGGAGTTGCATACTTCTCCTGCTGAATATGCTGCTGCCATAGAATTTGGTGGTTATGCAAATGACGCTACCATCAGTAAGTATGCTGAACAACTCAAAAGATCACTGGAAGAAAAAGGCATCAAACCTCTTGGAAACTTCAGATACCTGGGATACAATCCACCTTATCAATTGGTGGGTAGAAAAAATGAAGTTATTGTTGCAATAGAATGGAGTCAGCAAAAATAACAGATGCGCAGCATGTACTGGTGGTAACCGGAGCAGGCATTTCCGTTGAGTCCGGTATTCAGCCTTTTCGTGGCAAAGATGGGATATGGGAAGAGAATCCTATGGAGATGGCTACTTTCCGTAAGTATATGTCAGAGCCTGCATCCTTTCTCTCCTGGTATTACAAAAGATTCATTTCTTGTTTGGATGCAGCACCCAACGTTACGCATGATATCCTTGCCGCTAATAAAATAAGAGTGATCACACAGAACATTGATGGATTGCATCGTAAGGCCGGACATGACCCCGAGCTGATGATAGAGATCCACGGTTGCCTCAACGAAAAAAGAGTGGTCAGTGCAGTTGCTAGGGAAGAGATCGTTCCTGCAGAATGGAACAGCG
Source organism: Chitinophagia bacterium (assembly GCA_046309555.1). Classification (GTDB taxonomy): domain Bacteria; phylum Bacteroidota; class Bacteroidia; order Chitinophagales; family Chitinophagaceae; genus Pollutibacter. The sequence continues at coordinate 6,655 of JBKCOY010000009.1, read as the reverse complement.
TGAATGAAAAAGATTTTGTTCCCTCACTCTTTCATCTTTTTCAAATTGGTGAAGCAGGTTATATAGATGAAGATAGATCCTATCGGCCACATGTGCTGCTTTTTGATGAATATTATACCGACCTCTATCAGATCGAAAAGGCGATGGATTGGGTTTCTGAAGCCGATACCATTCTGTTCATGGGCACATCCAATTCCGTTGGCATCACGGATGGCATCCTGAGGATCGCTCTCCAACAAAAAAAGAAGGTCATGGTAGTAGATCCCAATCCTGCCGTATCTTTCAAACTTCCTGGAGTGGAGCTCTTTGCAATGTCAGCGAGTGATTTTTGCAGGAAATTCTTTTGAAGTTCATTTCATTCATCTTTATTTTCATGAGTGAATTATGGACAAAAAAAATCCCTGTTGAAACAGGGATCTTTACTTGGGTATTTAAGGGCTATTAAAAATCGTATTTCTTTCTTCTTGGTCTTGAAAGCATCGCCGTTGCTTCCTTATCATTCCCTTTGAATTTTTCCTTCGCCGGATCCCAGTAGATTTTTCTGTTCAGTTTCATGGCGATTTGATGGAGAAGACAGGCAGAGCAGGAGCGGTGCCCTACTTCTACCGGAGTGCTGGGCTCTTTTCTGCTCTTCACTGAATTCAGCCAGTCGGTATGTTGTTCTGGACTGTCGGTCAGTTTTATTTCGTTGGCGCCAATCACAGATTGCAGGATCTTAGGATTGCTGGCATCGATGGGTTTGACACCACTGCGGTCTGCTACCGGATCAGTATCCGTTACGCGATAATTTCCTCTGGTTGCCCAGATCCATCCTTCACTGCCAATGAATTTGACGCCGTTTGGCAGCTCATTCGATACGATCATGTTTACGCCGTTGGAATAGATTGCTTCTGTTCTGAAGATGCCATGTACATTCCACAATCCGGAATAGTTGGGTTCATCAGTCGGGAAGGAAGCTTTGCCCCAAACTTCAATGGGACCGCTGTATTCCATGCCCATGGCCCAATGACCGATATCGATATGGTGTGCACCCCATCCGGTGATCATACCGGCACCGAACTGTTCACAACGCAACCATCCCGGTCTGCTGTTCAGTCCCCTCATGGTTGCTTCGTTTGAGTGAACCCTGTCTTCGGTATAATATACTTCCGGTGTTGCACCCAACCAGGCATCGTAATCCAGATTGGCTGGCACAGCCATTTCCGTTTTGTTGCCACCACCAGGATCGCCGGGCAGGCCCACTTCTATGGTGATCAGTTTCCCGATCCTTCCATTCCGCACCAGCTCGCAGGCCTTTTTAAACTGTGGCCAGGGGTTATTGCCTCTTTGTTGTGAACCGATCTGCAGGATCCTTCCTGTTTTCTTTACGGCGTTAGACAAAATCCTTCCTTCTTCAATGGTGAGGGATACAGGTTTTTGCAGATAAACATCTTTTCCGGCATTCACTGCATGCACACCCACAATGGCGTGATGATGATCGGGCAAGCTGATGTGAACCGCATCAATATCCTTGTTGAGGAGCATCTCCTTGTAATCATAATAGGTTTTGATCTCCCAGTCGGCTTTCACTCCGCCATTATTTTGCGCATTTCTAGAGTAGATGTTTCGCACAATATCCGGAGCCATGTTGGCGCGGTTCTTGTCGAGATCACATACCGCCATGATCCTGGCACCATTGTATTTGGCAATCTCCGGCATGTCATGTGTGATGCCGATCCTTCCGCATCCGATCGAAGCCACATTGATGGTATTGCTGGGAGAATTCTTTCCGAATACGGATGCCGGAACGATGGTAGGCATGCCGCTGATCAGCATCGTGGCTGCTGAAGCTTTTGCGGAAGTGTCCAGAAATTTCCGGCGGCTGACAGCTTTGGTTTCTTTTTTCATCATGTGCAGTTTAATCATTTTAAGTATGGTGTATAAATTTATCCTTTTTTATCATATGAAGGTTCAATTCATTTGGATATCCTGATGGCCGGACCTTTTTGGTAATACTGCCATGCGCTCTCCGCTTTTGCTGCATCAAATTTTCCGTTAAAGACAACGAGTCTGTATTTGATCACATAAGTTTTTCCGGGTTCCAGCAGCCAGTCACGGTCCTTTGTTGGTGCAAAGCTGAAGAACATGTCGCCCCTGCCATTGGTGTTGAGCGTCCAGATACGCATGGGTTCAGGGAAATTGAAGTTGGCCGGGTAAGACAGAAAGGCAGCACCGCCGTATTCGTTGCCGGGAAGTTCGCCCTGCACGATGCACCATTTTGCTCTGGAGTTGTCAGTATCCTTTCTTGTTTTTCCTTCGGATGTCAGCACTTCACAATTTTTGTTATCCCAGTAAGCTGTTGTTCTCCATCCGAAACCGGCATAGCGGTATTCAAGGATGCGAAAGGGACTATCGGTTGCGCAATTCATTTTCGAAGTGATGTCAACAATATAATAATCATCATTCACCTGCGGGTAAACCCTGACGGTAAGCAATTCGTTGAGGGCTACTTTTTCTGTGCCGTCTTTTTTGAAGACTACATGTTCTTGCAGGGCCTCAAATTCAGAGAAGACGCTGCCTTCGGTTTTGGAGACCAGTTTGGCGAAGCGTACTGTTCCCTGATGTCCTCTGATGTTCCAGAAGTCGACTGTATCTTTTTCAAAGAGTACATGTGTCCATGCATTCCAGATACCATAGTGATGATAATGATCCGGCGCCTGAATGCGCGTCAGTTCCTGTCCGCGTGGTGTCCACAACGGATGAATGAATCCGCTTCTGGCATAATAAGGATGTTGTCCTTTGGGCGGATCCACTTTGGCATGATAGTACCTCAGCAGGTTCTTTCCGTTTTGCTGAATCGTGATGGAGCTGTCGTTTTTAAGGGAACGAACAGCAGGAAAGGATTGAGGTGCGGCACTGACCAGTTCGTAAGAGAGTTCTTTTTTTTCTGTAGGCGCGATGTTCCAGTGAAGTGTTCTGTGTTCTTCCTGTTTGATCTGATAGGGGATGGAAGTTTTTGTATTGCCATCAACCTGGAGGAGTGTCAGACTTGAATCGGCTGAGAAACTCAGCTGGTCGAGATCAATGCTCGTGGGGATGGAAAGTCCGTTAACAGGCCTGTCCAATGAAACTTTGAATTTCGCGATGGTTTGTGAGAAACTGGCATTTGCAAGCAAAAGCAGAAGTCCTCCGGACAGGATAATATATTTCATGGCAGTTGGTTTGGAATCGTTGGAGATTATTGGGTGATTTTTCAGGGCAATACCTTCTCTTTGCTGAACTTTACCTAACGCACGTATCACACTGAAAATCTATGCTGATGAAATATACATTATTAATACTCATCAATCTCTGTTTTTTTCTGTCAAGCGCTCAGCAAAAAGGCAACCCCTATTTTCCTTCTGAAGGTAAATGGGAACAACGATCAGCTGCTTTTTTGGGTTTCGATAGTGCCAGGATCAACGAAGCAATCCGTTTTGCTGTTGCAAACGAAAGCAAAAACCCATGGGATCAGGAATTGTCGCAAGCCATGAGTTTTGGCAAAGAACCTTTCAGTGATGGAGTGGGACCTTTTTCAGTCAGGGGCGATGCTTCAGGTATCATCATTCACAAAGGATATGTTGTTGCTTCATGGGGTGATGTGGACAGGGTAGATCAAACCCATAGCGTTACCAAAAGTTTTTTGTCGACCGTTGTTGGGCTTGCTGTTGATCGCGGCCTCATAAAAAATATTTCAGATAAGGTATACCGTTATTTACCACCTGTTGAAGTATACGACAACCAGGTTTATCGCAGTGCTGATGATATCGGCAAACCTCAGTTCATTCAGCCATTTGAAACTGAACACAACAGGAAGATCACGTGGGATCATTTGTTGCGACAAAGCAGCGATATGGAAGTGAGCTTATGGGGTAAGCCTGATTGGGCCGACAGGCCCGGGGATAAACCACAGGAGTGGCTTACCAGAAAAAGGAATGAGCCCGGAAGTTCATGGAAGTACAACGATACACGGGTGAATGCACTGGCATTGGCAGCAACCCTTGTCTGGCACAAACCACTTCCTGAAGTGTTGAGGGAAGAGATCATGCAACCCATTGGCGCCAGCAATAGCTGGCACTGGACCGGTTACCGCAATTCATGGATCGTAATGGATGGTAAGCTTGTTCAGTCTGTTAGTGGTGGCGGACATTTTGGCGGCGGCATGTTCATTTCGGCAATGGACATGGCACGCTTTGGGTTGCTGACCCTACACAAAGGGAATTGGAATGGAAAGCAACTGATCTCATCATCATGGTTCGATCTTGCTACAACACCCACAGCGGCAAATAAAGAATATGGTTTCATGAATTATTTCCTGAATACGGGTAAGAAGCTCTTACCTTCTGCGCCAGAGCAGGTTTTTGTGCATATTGGCAATGGCACCAACATGATCTATGTGGACAGAGAACATGATCTGGTGGCGGTGGTGAGGTGGATCGAGAACAGCGCCATGGATGGTTTTGTGTCGAGATTATTGTCGGCGCTGAGATGATGCCGGTCACCATTTGTAAACCTTTCAAATTTATTATTGTTAGAGGGTAGTACAAGGTTTCTACTCATGAATGCAATAACGGATACAGAGATAGACAGGATCATTGAAATGGCCTGGGAGGATAGAACCCCATTCGAAGCGATCGAGATACAGTTCGGGATTCCGGAAGCGAAGGTTATCGAACTCATGCGCATCAATCTCAAACGCAAGAGTTTCGAGCTTTGGCGCAAGCGAGTCAACAGCGGTGTGAGTCAGAAACACCTGAAAAAAAGAAATCCAGACATCACTCGGTTCAAATGCGACCGGCAGAGACAGATCTCCTCCAACAAAATCAGCAAACGATCATGACCCTCGAAACGATCCTGCAGCAACTGGACCGTTTCGATCCAATTACATATGGTAAGACAAGAAATTTTACCAATGGTGCTGTCACAGATCTTTCTCCTTATGTGTCGCGAGGCTTCATCAGTACCAAAAGTATTCTGGAACATCTCGTCCGTCGCGGTTTTAAATATTATCAGCTTGAAAAAATCATACAGCAGATGGCTTGGCGTGAATATTTTCAGCGCGTGTGGCAGTCGAAAGGAGCGGCAATCAACATCGATTTGAAAAATGATCAGCAGGCGCGGGTTTCACAAGGCATGCCGCTAATGATTGAACAAGCCTCTTCAGGTATTGATGCAATTGATAAGGGCATTAACGCACTCAAAGATGGCGGGCATATGCATAACCACATGCGCATGTATGTTGCCTTTCTATCGGCCAACCTTGCTGGCTTTCATTGGCATGATCCTGCACAGTGGATGTACTATCATCTGCTGGATGGCGATTGGGCATCCAACGCGCTTTCCTGGCAATGGGTGGCGGGCACCTTCTCCCATAAAAAATACATTGCCAATCAGGAGAACATCAATCACTATACAAGGTCAACACAAAGCGGTACTTATCTTGACCATGATTACGACACGATCTCAGTATTGTCAACGCCTGACGAATTGCTTGTGTCCTCTCATCCTGAATTGAAAACAAACTTACCTTCTACTTCTTTGCCATTGATCGATCCCAATCTACCTACACTCGTTTATAATTATTATAATCTTTCTCCCACCTGGCGAAGCCATGAATCGGCCAACAGGATATTGTTGCTGGAGCCAGCGGTATTTGAACAGTATCCGGTATCTGACAAATGCATTGATTTTGCATTGGCATTATCTATACAGACCCCAAACATGCAAATCTTTACTGGAAGCTTTTCTGCATTGAAAGTGCTGACAGGCTCGTCTCCCATCATTTTTCGAGAACATCCGCTGAACAGGCATTATACCGGTATAGCAGATGAACGAGAGTGGCTCTTGCATGAACCTTCAACAGCTGAGGGGTCTTTTTTCTCCTTTTGGAAAAAAATGGAGAAGCGACTCGTGAAGGAATATTTTCATTGAAAAAATCGACATCTCTTATCTGAAGAGGATGAGTATATTTGATCAACATTGATCACTATACTTATATGCAACAATCTAAACTCTATCTGTTCATATTTATTTTATTGAACCTGATCAGGGTTGATGCAGTTGCTCAAGTGAGTGATCATCCCAACGTGATCATCATTTATGCAGATGATCTGGGTTATGGAGATCTGAGTTGTTATGGCGCGAAAAAAATCAGTACACCACACATGGATGCGCTGGCAAAAACTGGTATCCGCTTCACCAACGCACACAGCACATCCGCCACCTGTACGCCTTCAAGATATGCGTTGATGACTGGCAGGTATCCGTGGCGGCAACAAGGCACGGGCGTTCTGCCGGGAGATGCAGCGATGATCATCCCCGAAAAAGAGATCAACCTGGCTTCCATGATGAAGCAGGCCGGCTATCAAACAGGTATGGTTGGCAAATGGCACCTCGGTCTGGGTGATGCCGTGATGAAGAACTGGAACAGTCGCATTACTCCCGCTCCCAATGAACGAGGGTTTGATTATTCATTCATCTTCCCCGCCACTGCTGATCGTGTGCCTACCGTATTTCTGGAGAACGGCAATGTGATTGGCGCTGATCCTCTTGATCCCATTGCTGTTGATTATCAGAAGAAGATCGGCAATGAGCCGACAGGAAAAGAAAATCCGGAGCTGTTGAAAATGCGCAATGC
>JBKCOY010000008.1:0-17932 GCA_046309555.1 Chitinophagia bacterium | reverse complement strand
GGTGGGGCTTCTGGAGGATTCACCAGTGGCAGGAAGGAAGTGATCGAAATGCTCCGACAAAGAAGTCGCCCTTATCTCTTCTCCAACACATTGGCTCCTAGTATTGTCGGCGGTTCGATTGCAGTCCTCGACCTGCTCAGCGAAACCACTGCATTGAGAGACAAACTGGAATGGAACACCACTTATTTCAGAACAGAAATGACCAAAGCAGGATTCGACATCAAACCGGGTGTGCATCCCATCGTTCCCATCATGCTCTATGAAGCAACAGTAGCGCAGGAGATGGCTGCTAAATTGTTGGAGGAAGGGATTTATGTGATTGGATTCTTCTACCCTGTTGTTGCCAAAGGAAAAGCCAGGATCAGGGTGCAATTGAGCGCGGCACATGAAAAGGAGCATCTCGACAAAGCGATTGCTGCCTTTACAAAAATTGGCAGGGAAATGAAAGTCATATCGTGATGGCAGGAAAATTAGCCTATAAACTACAGCGCTACGGTGCCATTTTCAATGAACTGAAAAACTGGCCAGCATACCTTGCATTCAAGATGGGTATTCATCCTGGAAAGGATTTTATATTCAAATTCAAAGACGGACTTATCTATCGCGTTCCGAAAAAAATGATTGGCCCGTTCAGGGAATGTTTTTTTGATGATCAGTATATGTTGCATTTCGATCATAAAAGTTTTCCCAATAATCCTGTCATTTTTGATGTGGGAGCCAATGTAGGTTTTGCAGCACTCTACTTCTTCCGCTGCTTCCCCAATGCTACTGTACATTCCTTTGAACCCATGCCGTTCCTGCAACAGGTTATGAAAAAACACAAGGAGCAATATCCGGGTCACCATTGGAACCAGCATCCTTTCGGTCTCTGGAAAGAAGATGGCACGATGGATATTTTTACCGATGCTCCTGATGACTTCACTTCCATTTCAGGCATTGCACATTTTGAAGATGCAGTTCACAAGGTCTCCATTCAGGTGAAGGCTTTGTCAACATTTATCAACGAGCATAAAATTGATACAATAGACCTGCTCAAAATGGATTGTGAAGGAGCAGAGTATGATATTCTTTTCAATTTACCTGATACCTATTTCACCAGGATTGAAAGAATGGCCATGGAAACACATGAGACCCAGCAATACAAAACGGTGGAGATGGCTGAGTTCCTCAAAACAAAAGGATATCAGGTTACCTATGTAACAAGACCCGCCACACGCACAGGCCATGTTTGGGCCTGGAAATAAACAGGCAATCAAATATGAAGATCGGATTCGATGCCAAACGACTGTTCAACAATTTCACGGGACTTGGTAATTACTCAAGGTTCGTACTGGATACATTGCTAGAAGAATCCAATGGCAACGAATATTATTTGTATACACCCAAAATAAAAGACCGACCCGAAACAAAAAGATATGTACAGGATCAGAGACTGAACATCATCACTCCTCCATCTTTGATGAAACCTGCACCGCTGGCTGCGCTTTGGCGTTCCACTCTTCCCATGTTCTCAAAGAATTTTTCATCACTCGATGTCTACCATGGACTGAGCCACGAACTCCCAATGGGAATTCCTGCTCAAGTCAAATGCATTGTCACCATTCATGATCTCATCTTCCTACGCTACCCTCAATTCTATTCAGGGTTTGATGTGATGATGCATCACCAGAAGGTGAAACATGCCTGCAGGTTAGCTGACAGAATCGTTGCCGTGAGTGAGCAAACGGCGAACGACGTGATTCATTTTCTCAAAGCAGATCCTGCAAAAATAAAACTGGTCTATCAGGGTTGTCATCGACAATTCAGGGAAAAACATTCAGCTGAAGAAATTACGACCGTCAGAAAAAAATACAATCTGCCCGAACGCTATATCCTCATGGTGGGAAGCATTGAAGAAAGAAAGAATGCCATCACGTTGGTGAAAGCTTTTGCCATGCTACCGAAAGATGCCAGACCCGGACTGGTACTGGTTGGGAAAGGAACGACCTATCTTGATAAATTACGAAGAACGATTTCTGAATTGAACATAGAAAAGGAAGTTACACTGATCCACAATGCAGCCTTCAGTGACTTGCCTGCCATCTATCAAGGTGCTGCTGTATTTGCCTATCCATCACTCTTTGAAGGTTTCGGTATTCCCATCATTGAAGCCATCGAATCAGGGCTGCCGGTAGTAACTTCCAAAGGGTCCTGTTTTGCAGAATCAGGCGGACCGGCTGCATGGTATGCAGATCCACAACAACCGGAAGAATGGACATCCTGTCTGCAGGAGGTATTGGGCTCTGATCAACACCAACGCATCGCCTCACAACAGGAACATGTCCTGAAATTCAGACCAGAAGAAAATCGAGAAAATTTATTGAAAACTTATCAGTTCTGATTAGGCCGGCTCCACCCATGCGCCGCTCTCCTTGAGCAGATCAATAAGCTCATCAACAGCCACTTCACTGTCAACGCTCTTCTTCACCACTTCCTTGCTCCAGTAAAGTGTTATTTCCCGGAGTCTACTTCCCCCGTAACCTAAATCAGTATCACTCTATTGTACTATTCGGACCAAAGTCTGAAATCCTCATTGGGTATTCTTATATCTACCCTGTATGTTGATTTCATTTATAATAAACACGAGTTTAAATGCATAAACATCTTCAATTTACCTAACCAAAATAAACCCTGCCCATTTTTCAGGAGCTGTAGGATATTTGTTACGCATCTCTTTTTGCGCTTTCTCGAAGGAAGCAACAGGATGTAAAGATTTTGAAAGATCGGTATAGAAAAGTGTCATCAGTTCCATGGTTTCTTTATCGGGAACAGACCACAGAGAAACAATCATCTGTTCAACCCCTGCGAGTTTGAATCCGCGCTTGAGACCAAATGTTCCTTCCGAGCCCTCGATTTTTCCGAGCCCTGTCTCGCAGGCAGAAAGAACGACAAGTTTGGTTTTCTTTAGGTTAAGTTGTGAAACCTCCAGGGCAGTTAAAATACCATTTTGTTCCGCGCCAAGTTTAGTGAGTGTATCACTGCCCGTCCATGCCCAGTTGCCACCTGCGAGAATGAGTCCACTGCGTACCATGGGATTAGTACTAAATCTATAACTGTAGCGAAGTGAATTCTTACTAATGGTCGTGTCATTGAAATTAAATTCCGGGAAAGCATAACCATGGGTAGCCAAGTGAAGAATCCCTTTGGCCTCTTTACCTTCAAGCTTGATGATATTTTCCTCTTTTGCCTCGGTATCTTCAAGCAGCCTTGTTTGCCAATTGGCAGAAGTGACTTGCTGGTTGATCTGATCTGCTTCGGCTTTGGTACCTTCCAGATAAATAAGCTTTCCTGAAACCGAAGAGCTGCTTCGATTAGGATTTTTACCTTTTGGGATATTTTCAGTTGAAGCAATAGTTCCTGGTAGATAATCATAGTTTACCCCCCCGACCATAACTATACTGTTAGCAATAGGCTCTTTTGCTTTCTGCTTCAGGCCCATAGCCAGATAACGAGTTGAGGTTAACTGGTGCATGGTGTAACGATCCATCAAGTATACCGCATTCTGCTCGGTACTAGTGCGTTCATTTTCTATGATAATTCCCCGCTTATCTGTTTTTGCAGCAATAATCTGATCCCCTCCATCCCTGGCTTCATAAATCGCATGAAAAGGGATATTATATAACTCCCCTGTTGGGGCATAATAAATCGTTTTGACGTCTTTTAAAACTGCGTCCAATGGCTTCCAGATAAGGGGATAATAAGCACTATAACCCATTTGTGGATTAAGAGACTGTAAGTCTTTTTCCCTACAAAGCTTAATCAGTGAAGGGAATAAATCTCCCTTTTTAAGTACCAAGGCATTATAGTAGTAAAGTGAATCACCCTCGTTTTCGAACCTTACAAACTCAATTGCGGCTTCGCTATTGTCGAGATTTTGCTGAACCTGATCCCAGGTTATTGAGAGATTCTTTTTCTGTTCTGCATACTCTGGCCAACTTAAGGTCAAGCGTTTATCCAATGAATCTGCTTCATGACGTAGTTTCTCCAACTTTGACCTTTCTGTAGAGCCATCGGATTCTAATTTGATCAGCAGTCGCCTCCTATAGGCCAGTTCTTCTCTGAGCTCATCTACCTCACGGTAGTAATTTTCACTGGAAATTTTAGCCTCAAGCATTTTACTTTTGGTAACTAAGACCGCATTATAGTTTAATCCAACAGCTTCAGGTACTTGTTCATAAGCATTGTTCGCAAAAAAAGATAAATTATCATAAAACGCACTTTCTTTTTTCCAGTAGGCTTCTTTTTGGCTTTCATTGAGCCATTCGAAGTTTTCTAAAATTGCTTTTGTTATCTTTAAATAATTTTTATTTAACACGTTGTACCCTTCTTGCATTCTATTTGTTCTTAAAAGAAGATAGGCGTATGCGTTTTCTAAAGAATAATAACGCGTATGCTCCTCATTAAACAGTATCCTTGCAGTCTCTAATGCTTTGTGATAATAAGGCTCAGCTAATACATATTCTTTCAGCAGTGAATAAATTATAGCTAAATTATTTAGGCTTTCAGCATACTCGGGATGTTGCTCACCAAAGCTAATCTTTCTAATTTCAGTCGCTTGCTCATGAAATAATAAGGACAACTTTAAATCACCTGTATGTATATAAAAATTGCCAAGATTATTCAAGCTCATCGCATAAATAGGGTGATTGAGGCCATAGTGATTTTTTCTTATCTCTGATGCTTGCTTATGAAGTTGCAATGCCAGATTATAATTTTTTAAGTCTGTATATACAAGTGCAAGATTATCTAAGCTTCTTGCGTAATCTGGATGTAATTCGCCAAGAGATTTTTTTGTTACTTCCAAAGACTCTTTATAGTATAATTCAGCAGATGTAAAGTTTCCTATTTCTGAAAAAAGATTTCCAAGATTATTCAGAACCATCGCATAATTCGAATGTTGATCCCCTAGAATTTTTTTATATATCGATAGCGATTTTTTAAAATAAAACTCTGCAGATTTATAGTCGTTTAACTGTAAAAATAAATTTGCAAGACTATTTATGCTGGCTGCAGTCCCTAAAGTTTCCTCTCCAAGAACTTTCTTTCTTATGTCTAATGCTTGCTTATAACTCAGTTCTGCCATTTTAAGGTTGCCTATATCTAAATATAAACCTCCAAGATTATTTAATATGCCGGCATAATTCGGGTGAAGTTCACCAAATTTCAATTTGATGATTTCTAATGCTTGCTTAAAATATTGTTCAGCAGATTTGTAATCGCCCATTGCAGAATATAAATTCCCGCGGCTATTTAAAACCCCGGCAAATTTAGGATGCTTTAACCCTAGTGAGTGCTCATAAACCTCTAATGATGTTTTATAAAATGAATCTGCAGCTTTATAGTCACCAAGCTTCATGTATAATTCCCCAATTGTTTGCATACTTTCAGCATAATCTGGATGATGTTCTCCAATAGTTTTTCTTTCGACCTCCAGTGCCTGCATAAAATAAGAGATGGATAGTCTTATTTGTCCCATATCAGAATATAAAATACCAAGACTTGTTAAACTTGATCCATAATCCATGAGTTCTTCTGCCATAAACGTTTCTCTAACCTTCAATGCTTTTATAAAATAAATTTCTGCTGACTTATAATCCTTTTGTTCAGAATAGATTACACCAACATTATTTAAAGCAGATGCATAATCATTGTGTACTGTTCGGTTTTGTTTTTCTAATACACCTAATGATTTTTTATAGAAATGAATTGCCGAGTCGTTATTTTCAACCGACCTATAACAATTCCCAACATACCTCAAACTCAAAGCATATCGCAAACTGGTATCTGTTTCATTTTCCAATGACCACACATTCATTTGCCTGGCAATAATCAATGCACTATCATGCTTTTTTTCCTTTCGTAGCCGATCATATTGTGATTTATATCTACCGTAGATATCTTGAGCACTAACAAACTGTACCAGACAGAGTGGTAAAAAAAGTATTATCTTTTTTATGGTCATCTTAAATAATAATACTTTAAAAATTTATGTCTCTTTTGAACCCATATTTATTCTTAGCATAAAAATAACTAGGTCGTTTACATCTGTTATTTATTTTGGCATACTCAATTGCCAATTCCAACCCTGAAATTTTGATCATAAAAAGAAAAGCATAAAATATTGATACAGCGGTTTCCCCTCTTAATTTATGAATATTTGGACAAATTCTGTCCCTCCGGGATTTAAATGATTTATTCACCTCATGAAGAAATCCCTGATTGCTATCACTTACATTGTTATATTAATAAATTTAAAATGCGTACTCCATTGATTATCTATTAAGTGCAATTATCAATATACATTTACCAGGAACTACAGTATTGGAATTGTGTATGGACAATTTTTACCTGCAATGAAGAATAAACTTTATTTCATCAAGTTGAAGGGAAAAGAGGATCAATCAGATTTATTGGACTAGCCCGGCTCCACCCATGCGCCGCTCTCCTTGAGCAGATCAATAAGCTCATCAACAGCCACTTCACTGTCAACGCTCTTCTTCACCACTTCCTTGCCGCGATACAAAGTGATCTTACCCGGACCGCTGCCGACATATCCGAAATCTGCATCGGCCATTTCACCTGGACCATTCACAATGCATCCCATGATCGCGATCTTCACGCCTTTGAGATGATTGGTAACCGAGCGAATCTTGGCAGTAGTTTCCTGAAGATCAAAGAGGGTTCTGCCGCAACTCGGACAACTGATGTACTCTGTTTTTGAGATGCGTGTACGGGTAGCCTGTAAAATGCTGAAGGCCGTATTGTTAGCAAACTGATAAATGTCTTTTACTGTTAGATAGGTGCGGCCCTTCATAACGGGATTGTCCATCGCACTATTCGGACCAAAACCCAGACTGATACCATCGCCCATACCATCGAGCAGGATTGCGCCCGTCTCTGTGGCAAAATGGATCAGGTGTTCGTCGGGTGTATGATGACTGCTGATGGTAGAAAGTATCACTGGACTTTGGATACCCAGTGTTGCAAATTCGATGAGCATTCTTCTCACACTCTGCATTGCATTCTGATTGGCACTGATGAGACAAAATACAACAGTGGGATCCTGAGCGGCATTCAACAGTGCAGATACTGTGGTGGGATTGGGACCATCTTCCTTACCCAACGCATCATAACAATCCACAGACACAAAATTGATGCGATTGCTTTTCTTCTCTGCGGATTGAAAATCTTTCAAAAGAAATAATGGGAAGCATGATTCACTTTCTTCCCAGAAAGGTGCATAAACAACATTCCTCAATGTTCCCGGCAAATGAAAAGCAATGGGCTTCTCACCGGTATAAACATAATCTGCTGCGGCATCGCTGATGGCCCATTTATCAGTGGCTTCATCATACGCATATCCGATGCTTTGCAAGTGATCAGGAGTGAGATCTGCAATCGCTCCCATATCGGCCAACACTACCGGCACCTGTTTGCCTCCAATGTTTTCAACCAAAGTCGATGTTCTTCTTCTGTATTCAAATGGAGAGTAAGGTAGTTTGATGATCTCCGGCAAGGAAACAGCATCGTTACGATTATTGTAACGCTTCACAATATCCTTACAAACAGGGATCTCGAATTCAGGATCCTCCGTCAGTGAAACACGAATGGTATCACCGATACCATCTTCCAGCAATGTGCCAATACCAATGGCTGATTTAATTCTGCCATCTTCACCATCACCAGCTTCCGTTACACCAAGATGCAAGGGATAACAAAGTCCGAATTCATTTTGCATGCTTTGCACCAACAAGCGATAAGCCTGTACCATCACCTGAGGGTTGCTCGACTTCATGCTCAGTACAATATTGTGATAGCTCTCATCACGTGCGATGCGCAAAAATTCCATCGCACTCTCCACCATACCAATAGCGCTGTCGCCATACCTACTCATGATGCGATCGCTGAGAGAACCATGATTGGTTCCGATACGCATGGCTGTGCCATATTCCTTACAAATTTTTACCAGCGGTGTGAATCTTTCGCGAATGCGATCGATCTCCTCAACATAAGCTGCATCGGTATATTCAATGAATTCAAATTTTTTCCTGTCGGCATAATTGCCGGGATTCACCCTCACCTTTTCAATGATGCGCGCAGCGATCTCCGCTGCATTTGGAGTAAAATGAATATCCGCTACCAACGGTGTATGATAACCTCTCTTGTGCAATTCATCCTTGATGTTCTGCAGGTTGAGTGCTTCATTTTTAGATGGGGCGGTGATCCTCACCAGCTCTGCCCCTGCTTCAATACAACGGATTGTCTGCTCAACAGTCGCGATTGTATCCATCGTGTCTGTCGTGGTCATTGTCTGCACACGTATAGGATGACCGTTGCCCAGTAACAGATCACCGATCTTTACTTCTGCTGTTTGTAAACGTGTATATTGAGTGAGAGACATGAATTATTATTAAGATTGGTTCAAGGGACTAGGGACAAGTGATTTTGATATTTGTCCGTCCAAACTACATTCTTCCTTTGAAGAAACCAAGATCTTCCAAAAGCTCCCTGGAAAGTTTTTCACCGAGTGCTCTCCCATCAATTTCTGAACCTGCATCAAACTGCACCACAAAAGGATAAACATGTCGGTTCTCTTCGATCCATCCGATCACCCAAACCAGCTGACCATTCGCCTGTGGAATGATTCCGATCTGATAGGCCAGTTGAAGCTGAGCATTGTTTTGCACAACCATCATCTTCTTTACACTCTCCTGAACACTGGCGCGGAAAGGAAGTTGCTTGAAATACAAACGTTTGACCAGTCCGAGTTGTTCATCCGGAGATATGATAAGGCTGTCATTCCAAAATGCAGTATTGCCTTTTCCGATCTTCTTGTTGCCGTACTTCACACTGTCGATCCAGTATTTCAATGTATCCCTACCGATCATCTGTGCAATGGCAGTCAGGTGTGGATTGGAGTGTTGCTTGAAAGCGGTATCGATTCTTAAGGTTGAGGGCATACTATCACCTGCTGTAATGGTGGAGCGCTCATCCGTGAGTTTTCCGGTATGCAAAGCAATGAGCACGCTCAAAACTTGGAAAGTTTGTCCGGGCACAGTAGCAGATTTGAAACGATCGAGATCATAGATCGTGAATTCTCCCCTGCTGTTGTCAAACATGCCAAAGGTTCCCTTCACACCATTGTTCTCGAAGATCCTGCCGAGCTTATCATCAACTGTAACATTGTTCACGGTACAGGAATGCATAACAAAAATGAACATCAGTAGAGTAATGCCTGCAAGGATCCTTTTCATGTATCAGATAGTTTGATCGTGACCTGGTTCAGCACCGCCGCCTCTGTACCAGCGATATCCTACAATTCCGATGATGGCCAGTGGTGCGATCATCAGGTAGATGATGCCACTGTTCAATCCTTTTGCGGGTTTATGTCCGAGCTGCTGTGCTGTTTTTGTGCAAATGGAGCATTGTGCGGATGCTTGATGGGCAACAGCAAGGCTGACCAAAAGGCAAATGACGATCAATGTCCTTTTCATACCTATTAAACAGCTTCGGCCTTCATTTGTTTGGCCAGACGGTTTCTCTCTGTCTCGTCGAGAATAACCTTACGCATCCTGATGAAGTTGGGGGTAACCTCAATGCACTCATCATGCTGAATATATTCCATACACTCTTCGAGTGTCATCAGACGCTTGGGGGCTATGCTTGCAGCACCATCGGTACCGCTCGCGCGCATGTTGGTGAGTTTCTTTCCTTCATTGGGGTTAACCACCAGGTCACCGGGCTTGTTGTTCTCGCCGATCACCATTCCCTTGTACACCTCTTCTCCTGGATCCACAAAGAAGAATCCGCGATCCTGTAATTTATCAAGTGAATAAGCAGTTGTGCTTCCGCCCTCTTTGGCCAGCAACACACCATTGTTCCTGCCGGGGATGGGTCCCTTCCAGGGCTTGTATTCACTGAAGCGATGAGCCATCACGGCTTCACCGGCAGTATTGGTCAGCATGTTGGTACGGAGTCCGATCAATCCACGCGAAGGGATCTCAAATTCGATATGTTGCATATCTCCTTTGGTTTCCATCACGGTCATCTCACCTTTCCTTCTGCTCACGAGGTCGATCGCTTTGGAAGCATATTCTTCAGGTACATCCACTACAAGCACTTCATAAGGCTCACATTTTTTCCCATCGATCTCTTTCACCAGTACCTGTGGTTGTCCGATGGTGAGCTCATATCCTTCCCTTCTCATTGTTTCGATCAAAACACCGAGGTGCAGGATACCGCGACCATATACAAGGAAGCTGTCGGCACTGTCGGTTTCTTTCACACGCAATGCGAGATTTTTTTCTGTCTCTTTTATCAGGCGGTCACGCAGGTGGCGGCTTGTTACGAACTTACCATCCCTACCAAAAAACGGAGAGTTGTTGATGCTGAACATCATGCTCATGGTAGGTTCATCCACATGGATCACTGGCAGGGCTTCAGGATTTTCAAAGTCGGCGATGGTATCACCGATGTTGAAATCTTCAATACCTACTACGGCACAAAGATCTCCGGCATGCACCTCTGTTACCTTACGTTTGCCCATTCCTTCAAATACATACAATTCTTTTACACGCTGTTTTTTCATCGAACCGTCTGCCTGCATCAAGGTGATGGGCTGGTTCTCTCTGATGGTATTGCGGGCAACTTTTCCGATGGCGATACGACCGAGGAAGGATGAATAATCGAGTGAGGTGATCTGCAATTGCAGGGTACCTTCTTCCGTCTTGGGCGGTGGCACATGCTTGATGATGCCTTCCATTAGCGAAATAATATTATCAGTAGGCGTCAAACTATCGTTGAACCAGCCATTCTTACCCGAACCATAATAGGTTGGGAAGTTCAGCTGTTCTTCGGTAGCATCCAGGTTGAAGAAAAGTTCAAAAACCGCATCATGCACTTCATCGGGTCTGCAGTTGGGTTTGTCGACTTTGTTGATGACCACGATCGGGTGCAGGTTCAGCTGAAGGGCTTTCTGCAGTACGAAACGGGTCTGGGGCATGGGGCCTTCGAAGGCGTCTACCAGCAGGATAACACCATCAGCCATTTTCAATACACGCTCCACTTCCCCACCGAAATCGGCGTGGCCTGGAGTGTCTATCACATTGATTTTGATATCATTATACGTAACTGAAGCGTTCTTGCTGAAGATGGTGATGCCTCTTTCCCTTTCCAGGTCATTGCTGTCCATGATCAGATCTCCGGTCTCCTGATTGTCCCTGAATACCTTGGCAGTATGCAGGATTTTGTCCACCAAAGTGGTCTTTCCATGGTCTACGTGGGCAATGATGGCGATGTTTCTAATGTTCATACGATTGTTTAGTCGCCGCAAAGTTACCCCTTTTCAGTGGGGTGGGCAAGTTAAATTGGGAGATGGGAATTGGGAGCTGGGAACTGGGAATTAGGAACTTATTGATCAAAGTTTTGTTATCATTGATAATAATTCCAAAATTTAAAAATACAAACGACTATTTCCCAACTCCCAGTTACCAGCTCCCAATTCCTAACTCCTAAATACTGATCAATATGCCTATACAGTCCAAAATCGCCGGCATCGGCAAATACCTGCCTTCCAATGTTGTCACAAATAACGACCTGCTGCAGTATATGGATACCAGCGATGAATGGATACAGGAGAGAACAGGAATCAAAGAGAGGCGGTATGGCGACAGAACAGAAGAGACCACCACAACGATGGGGATCGAAGCCGCGAAGATCGCTATTGAAAGAGCAGGCATCACGCCGCAGGATATCGACTTTATCATCTTTGCTACGTTGAGTCCCGATTACTATTTCCCCGGCTGCGGTGTGCTCGTGCAGCGTGAGCTGAAAATGAAGGAAGTAGGTGCACTCGATGTTCGGAACCAGTGCAGTGGTTTCGTCTATGCCCTCAGCATCGCTGATCAGTTCATTCGTACAGGTACCTATAAAAATATACTGGTCATCGGTAGCGAAAAGCAATCCTTCGGGATCGACTTCTCCACGCGCGGCAGAAATGTAACGGTGATCTTCGGCGATGGTGCAGGCGCCGTGGTGGTGCAACCTACGGAAAAAGAAGATCAGGGCATCCTCAGCACCCATCTTCACAGTGATGGTGAATACGCCGAGAACCTGGCCATGTTCAACCCGGGCACCCATGCCAATCATTGGAAGGAAAAGAACTATGCCACCTTTGATACGGCAGAGATCGGACAAATGTTCATGACCCACTCTATGATCAACAATGGCGAAACGTACCCAAGAATGGACGGACAAACCGTATTCAAAAAAGCAGTAGTGAAGTTTCCGGAAGTGATCATGGAAGCATTGACCAAAAATAACATGACGCCGGCTGACATCAACCTGCTGATCCCGCATCAGGCCAATCTGCGAATTGCTCAATTTGTGCAGCAGACACTAAAGCTGCGCGATGATCAGGTTTACAACAACATCCAACAATACGGAAATACCACAGCCGCATCTGTCCCCATTGCACTCTGCGAAGCATGGGAAAAAGGAATGGTGAAAGAGGGCGATGTTATCTGTCTCGCTGCCTTCGGTAGCGGATTCACCTGGGGAAGCGCACTCTTAAAATGGTAATGGATTGATGAGGGCTGCATTTTTTATTTGTTTGCTGTTCATTGGTCTTGCAGCTTCCGCACAGCGCATCGATACAGTTGTACAAAAACCAGTTTATACCTCTTACTATTCCTATGCGCTAAAATCTCCGCTCTACGTTGTGTATTATTTATACAAAGGTGGAGGAGACTGCTCGCGACAAAAACTGAGTTTTTCGAAAGAGTACCGTTCGGCTACCAATAAGGATTATCTGAAAAGTGGCTACGACAGAGGGCATCTCGCCAATGCAGAAGATTTTGCGTACGACTGCGAAAAGGAAAAATGCACTTTCTCCTATTACAATTGCATCCCGCAACATCCGCAGTTGAACAGAGGCTCATGGAAGAGCTGGGAAACCACGATCCGTAAACAAAGCCAGAAAGACAGGTTAAAGATTTATACCGGAGCGATCTATGGCAAGCAACGCATCGGCAATGGCGTTGCTGTTCCGGATTATTGCTGGAAGGTGGTCTACAATACGCGGACCAAACTCATCCTTCATGCGTTGCTCTTCAAGAACGATTCAACAGAAGCAGTGCAACGTGTTACAACATCACAATTGAAACAGCTACTGGGATATCCGATTGAATTCAATCCAGGTTGATCATCTTCTCCTGATGAGAAATATCAACGTTACCATCAACAATAAAAACATCATTCCCGTGAACTGATGGGCCACCCCCAGCCACAGCAAGGCTGTAGGTTGATTGGCATACAATACAGTGAATATCCCCAACAGCACCTGAAGCAAGATCATGAGTACAGGTAATCTTTTCAGTTGTTCAAAAAGTTTGCCTCCCTGAATTTTTCTCGCACGCATGAACCACAAGATCACCAGAACAGTGATGATATAAGCGAGGTTTCTATGGATGAAATGCACGGCAAGCGGATCATGCGTAAAACTGCTAACGCTATCATTTGCAAGTGAGGATGGAACAAACTCCCCATTGATCAACGGCCATGTAGTGGCAAAATTGGCTGCCTTTAATCCGGCCATGAAGGCTCCGAAAACCAGCTGTACAATCAGTAAAGTCAATAGCCCG
Source organism: Chitinophagia bacterium (assembly GCA_046309555.1). Lineage (GTDB taxonomy): Bacteria > Bacteroidota > Bacteroidia > Chitinophagales > Chitinophagaceae > Pollutibacter. The sequence goes on along the minus strand of JBKCOY010000008.1, from coordinate 4,253 downwards.
ATACTGAATTTTTGCAGAGATGGAGAAACGGTAAATTGAGAAGGGCTCACCATCAACTTCAATGCAAACCAAAGGGTATAGCAGAGGAGTCCCAATGCGGCCATAAAATGAATGGACAATCGAAAATGACTAACATACAGATCCTCTTCGTTCAAACCACTCTTCACCATGATCCATCCGAGCAAACCCTGCAAGGCTCCCAGCAGAAAAAGAATGACCATGGGATTGATCATGTCTTTCTTGATTTTTTTCGTCACAACGAACCAAACGAAAGGAATGAAGAACACAATACCGATGAACCTCGCCCACTCACGGTGAAACCATTCCCAGAAATAAATGAATTTGAAATCAGAAAGTGTGAAATCAAAATTCAACTGTTTGAACTGTCCAATCTGTTTATACTTCTCAAACGCCTCCAACCAATCGCCCTCATTCATGGGTGGAACAGCGCCTAGAATAGGTTTCCATTCTGTGATCGATAAGCCCGAACCAGTTAACCTCGTAATACCTCCGAGCAGCACCTGCACGATGATCATGAAAACTCCGATCATCAGCCAGATGGCAACTGCATTTGATTTTTTTACCATACCCTCTTGCATCATCCTGCAAAGGTATTGCGGCAATACGACGATCGTCTTTTTTGATATGTTTTTTTGTCTACTTTGCAGCTGATGCTTAAACCGTTTCACCAGAAAAACATTCCTGAGGCTGGCTGCGATGAGGCCGGAAGGGGATGTTTGGCGGGATCGGTATTTGCGGCAGCGGTCATCCTCCCAGCTGATTTTTCAGACCCCCTGCTCAACGACTCCAAACAGATCAATGAGAAAACAAGATATGCACTGCGGAAAACAATTCAATCCGCTGCCATCAGCTGGGCGGTAGCCAGTGTAGACGTAGAGGAGATCGATAAGATCAACATCCTGAATGCCTCCATCAAGGCAATGCACCTGGCGCTGGCAAAACTGAAACCATCGCCGGCATTCATCATTGTAGATGGAAACCGGTTCAAACCCTTTCAGAAAATTCCTCACCAGACCATCATCAAAGGCGATGGTACTTATGCATCCATCGCTGCTGCCAGCATTTTGGCCAAAACATACCGCGACGATTACATGATCGAACAACATGAAAAATTTCCGGAATACCAATGGATCAAAAACAAAGGATACGGAACATTGGATCACCGCAAGGCCATGGAAAAATTCGGGAGATGCCCCCTGCACAGAAAAAGCTTTCAGGTCAAGCCATTGCAGTTGAAGATAGATGTTTAAACAGCATCAATTCCCGGGAACAAAAATCTTTTCAACCTTAAGCAGTTTTCCGGTTTGGACACGGATCAAATAGATACCAGCAGGCCAGTTGCGAATATTCCATTTGAATTGCTGTGTGCCTTTTATCAACCTGGCGTTGGTAGCCGACATCATTCTGCCATTCATATCCATAATCTGCAATGCCAATGGACCTTCTTCAGAAGCTGTCAGATTTGCATGCAATACATCACCATTGAGGAAGGCTTTCACGGCAAGATCTCCCGAAGCAGATTCAGATTGATGCTGCTGTATTTTCTTATTGGCTGTTTGGGCTATTCCATTAGTGAGAATATATTCAGAATAGATGGGATAATGATCGGAAGTTGTTGAACCAAAATTGGTAACCCATGACTCTACTTCTGACTTCAATGTTCTTGCAGAATTAGGAACATAAAATTGATACATCTCATTGGAAACCGTTACATGGTCGATGAAATCAGGATAAGATACCGTAGAAGGCTGACCGGCAAGACTGAGGGGCAAGGTAATGGGATGGAAACTGGGTTCATTGGTAAACGAGGCAAATGAGCTCTCGGTGATCGGCGCCATTTGCGTAGTGATGGTCTTGTCAAGATCATCATTGTAATCTCCCAATACGATCCAGTTAGAGGAAGGATATTGAACCAGCAGGGAATCGCGCAACTCCAGCGCACCATTTTTTCTCCTGTTGTATGATTCAATGTGATCGGCAGTATTGGCCTTGGCATGCACCGCAACGAACTGAATGATTTTGCTTACACCGTTGGAAAGTACTTCAGCCTCCATCAAAAATGGAAATCTTCCATTGCTCCAGTTATATTTGGCTGTGCTGCTGCTATTAGGACTCCTCAGGACACCGTATGATCTGAGATTTTTAACAACAGAAGACCTGTATACAAAGGCCAGTTTCTGATCACTTGCACATCCAGTGGCATTTGTACTATTGGAGCAAAAATCTGAAACAATGAATTCATAACCGGGCATCTGACTGACAATATTTTGTAATCTGCTCACACTGACGATCTCACCCAGGGCATACAGATCAGCATTGATATTCTGGAAAATAGTTTTTACGTTCTGTTCCTGCAATGCATCATCCGCTGGCCCCAGAGATCCTCCAAACCATTCAATGTTCCAGTTTACAACTTTCAATTTACCGCCTACCTGGGTACTGAAATTCCAAGCACCTGATCCGCTGATACCTGCATAATTGTTGTTTGAAAGATCTTTGAATGTGCCGTTGCTGATTTCAACGTAGTAACTGGTATTATTGATAAGCCCACTATACGGTATGGAAACAAGAGTACCGTTTACAGTAACTGATGCATCAGCAGAGGATATATTTTTTACAATACTTCCATCCGCAAATTTCTTGATGTAGATCGTGCCGGTTCCTTTCGTGATGGTCTCGTTGAACATCATTTTCAACGTCCCGCTCACCGGATTATCCAAGGAACCTGTGGAGGGTGTCAATGAAGTAACAATTGGGGCTGTAACATCTGTGGCTGAAATACTGATGCTGAAATCATCAATCGACAATCCATCATCACTTCCCGTTGCATCAAAATCCTTCCATCTCAACCAGAATACAGCATTTGAGGCTATGGATAATCCTTCGATTTTTGTTGTGATTGTTTTTCGGTTAGCAGTTGTATTCCCATCTTTCGCACCAATGGTGGAAGAGGCAGGTGCAACAAAATCAAGTGAATTGATGTCTGCCCAAGTGCCGCTTCCCAATGAAGTTGCATTTGTACTGAACTGGAAATCCAATCTGTCTTCCCTGTTGAGATCGCCTTTTCGCCACATTTCACCGGTATAGGTAATGGTTATGGATCTCAGAATCTTTCCGGATGTATTTTTAAAGGAAACACCCAAAGCAGGAGATAAAGAACCGGAACCCAAAGCACCGAAAGCTCTCTCAGTGGTGGTACCTGCTCCGTAACTATAGGTATTGCCTGTGGTCAGACTGCCGGTATTCGCCTCATAAGTATTGTTTGCATTTGTCCCGGTTTCCAGAAAAGTCCAACCCGCAGGAACGGTTGAGCTCGTTCCAGATGTCTTCAGGGTATTGAAGTTCTGGGTATATGCAGTCGTCAGCGACTTGAGGGATACCTGTGAAAAGGTTGCATTGATGGACATACACATCAATGCTATCAGAAAATAATGTTTATAGTTGTTCACAAAGCAGGAGTTGGGATAAAAATAGGCCATAGCCCTGACATTTAAAAATCAACCCTGAGGAATATATCGGAAATGTTAAAAAAAGAATTGAAAACTGATAGGATTAAACCTTATCCTCCTGCTACAGTCAAGAATTAAACGATTAAATCAACAGATCATGAAAACAAAAAATCTATTCCTGCTGGCCATTGCCATGATCATGACATTTGCTACCGCTGAAGCAAATAACAATATGAGTAGCTTGACAAAAACAGAGCTTGAATACCGGGCTCATCCGAGGTTTGGCAAGATTGCCAGAGGGAAAGCCAACAGAGTAAAAAGACAGCTGATCAAAAGAGAAATGAAAAGAAGATGGCTGAGACCCAGACACAGAGGCATCACCATTGTACTATGATACCAACCCCATACCCTGACGGGTTATCACCGGCTCTTCTTCCGTCATATCAACGATCGTAGAATACTGCAGGCCTCCGATACCACCATCGATTACAAGATCAACAAGTTTTTCAAACTTATCATGGATGCATTCCGGATCCGTGTATTCTTCCACCATCTCTCCAGGGAGCGATGAACTCAAAATAGGATGCCCCAACTCAGCTGCGAGTGCATGCGTGATGCGATGATCCGGAATACGCAACCCAATAGTGTCTTTACGGCTCTTCAGGATCTTGGGAACCTCCCTGCTCGCAGGAAGAATAAAAGTAAAGGGACCCGGAATATGATTCTTGATGAAACGATAATGCGGCGTGGAAATGGACTTGGCATATTTGCTCAGATCCGAAA
>JBKCOY010000007.1:0-5198 GCA_046309555.1 Chitinophagia bacterium | reverse complement strand
ACTGTACCTCTCACAACCTCTCTAAACTTCTCTCAACCTCCCTCAACATTATGGCAGTTCACTCTCTCAAACAAACCCAATTCCTCCCCATCTCTCTCGACGAAGCATGGGATTTCTTTTCGCATCCGAAGAATCTAGCGGTGATGACGCCGGAGTATTTGAATTTGAAGTTCACCAATGAATTGTATGGTGAGGAGATGTATCCAGGGCAGGTGATGACCTACAATGTAAGGCCTGTTTTGGGTATTCCGATGTTTTGGATGACAGAGATCACACATGTGGTTCCCAAGAAATTTTTTGTCGACGAACAGCGGTTCGGTCCTTATGCCTTATGGCATCACCAGCATCATTTCGAGGAAGTTGAAGGTGGCGTCATGATGACTGATCTGATCCACTACAAGGCACCTCTGGGATTCTTGGGAGATCTCGCTGTTGCGCTTTTTATAAAAAAGCAACTGGAAGGAATATTTGAATTCAGAAGGAAGAAGGTTGAGGAAATTTTTTAACCCGGCATCCTCGAAATATACTTCTCAATTTGTTTGATCTGGTCTACTACCTGATCTTGTGTGGGTTTCTGGGCTTTTGCTTTTCTGAAGAAATCTTTGGCGGCGCGGAATTCGCGTTTTTGTATCATGATCTGGCACATCTGGAGGTAGGCCATGGCGGAACTTTCTTTATCAGGGATACCGGCTTTGATGGCGGCGCGAATCAGGCTTTCGCCTTCTTTCATGTTTCCTTTTTGCATGGCCATCATACCCAGCTGTAGTTTATTGGCCCCTTCGGCTTCTTTCATGGGCAGGCCTAAGTCGAGGCTTTTCTTCATGTGTTTTTCGGCACTGTCGAAATCCTGTTTGGTCATGGCGATGTTGCCCTTGAGGGTATAATACACTGAGCGGATGGGTGTGTAGAGGAGTCCGGGGAAGCGAATTCCGTTGAGGATTTTTTCGGCGCCATCGAAATCGCCTTGTTCGAGGTATTCTTGGATGAGTCGGAGTGGACCGATGAAGAAGTGGGTGAAGATGGAGAGGAGGGCGATGATATAGAGGGCCAGGGATTCCCAGAATCCGTAGGCGACGTTGACGGCGATGGCCAGCGCCAGGGAGAGGATGCCGATGAGGAGGCGATATTTAATATAGAAGTTGTACAATTTCATAGGTTGCAAAGGTAAGGGGAAGGAATGAGATAGGGGGAAAGGAAGTTAATTAGTAGTTATTAAGTAGTATAAATGAATAAAATTTCATAATATATTGATAATCAATAAGAAATATTTTAGAACGTATCAAATGTCAAATTATTGTGAAAGCAATAAATTATTCTCGAATCTTCACACTATCTTCACCTTTCAATTATCCGTGTAAAAGCTTCATTCGGCCTTTGAGCCGCCCTATCCAATCCTTCTAAATACCCTTGGGCTTTTACGTCATTACTATTCCTGTATTTGCTGTAGGCCTTCGCGTATCCTAAATTCTAAATTTTAATTTGTATTTATGAAGGCAATTAAACACCTCAATTCAGGTTGGATGCGAACGCTCCTTCTAACCCTGACAGCCATGTTTACTGTTTTTCTTACAAACACCAGGGTTAATGCCCAGGGTGGTGAGTGTATAGACAAGCAGATAAACCTTGTGAATGTATTTTCAAATTTGGGAAATAGTCCGGTTATCACTCCCAATGCTTCCAACACATTTTCCATAAGTGCTTCAGGTGTGGTAACAGGAGGTGGACTATTATCCCCAGATGCTGTTTCATTTTCTGCAATGCCAATCGCTTCAGATCAACCACAGTATGGCTATGCTTTGTTAAATGGCAGCACTACGCCAGTCTTGGTAACGGTCTTTGCGTGGCGTATAGGACCCAAGCCCAATCAATCTGGAAATGGATTTAATAATTTCTGGGCTGAGATCAATTCTTCATGCAGTCAATTCCAGGATAGTTATGGATTGACATTCCTTCAATACAAAGCCCCTAAAGGCAGTGCAACTGCTTCTTCATGGGATGTTTCAGGTGGTATAGCTACCGCAACTGCCTCCAATTGTGTGACACCTGCAGGAACTAAAATAGTTGAGTGGCAGAGCATAAGCAATACCCAGGGTAAGGAAGCTTATGCGGTTGCTATCCTTAAAGGTAGATATCAAGTATCAATCGATGCCAAAGCCTACGTTCGTATTGGAAGCGGATGCTGCTATTATAAAGCCCCCAATGGTACTACTTTCGGTATCGAATGTATTCCTGAACCATTCTGTGCTGTAGACGACCCAACTGTTGTTGGATCACAGTGTAATACTCAGTATCCAGTTACGCTGAAAATTTCAGAATACGAAGATGGTAGCAAATACCAAGGTAATACCTTTACCGATGGGCTAGGAAGACAGATTACTGAGTCATACTCAATCGCCTGGTACAGGTATTCCGGAGGTAATCCTGCCAGCGGTACATTGCTCGGGTCAGCATGGACATTAAACTATACTCCTGTAACCGGCACATCTGTAACCCCGATCATTACCAAAACTCAGTCTTACGAAAATTATGCAGGCAACATAGTTTCTCAGAATTGTGCCAGCGGTGCTGTCACTCCTCAGATCACCAATACTATAGTGACTTTCACTCCTCAGGTTACAAATCCAAATTGCTTTGGTGGAGATGCTACAATAAATGTTTCTACAAGTGGTACATATTCCTATAAGCTGGGAGGATCTGCGGGCTCGCCTGTAACACCTCCTTTCACACTTGGGGTATCAGGAAGTTATACATTGTTCGCTTTAGATGCAACTTCAGGATGTGATACTACCAAAACTTTCATAGTAAATATACCAACAGACGTTACCCTTGGAGGAGTTCCATCTGATGTGAAATGTAAAGGTGGTAGCGATGGTTCTGTTACACTGAATGCTGGAGGCGGAACTGCTCCATACACTTACAGTAAGGACGGTACAAACTTCCAGTCAAGTAATGTCTTTTCGGGACTCGGTGTAGGTAGTTATACCTTTACAGTGAAAGACAGTAAAGGTTGTACAGAAACTTATGGTGCAAGCATAGATGAGCCGGATGCTGTATTGAGTGCGAGCAATACTAAGGTTGATGTGAAGTGTTTTGGTGCTAGCACAGGATCAGTAGATGCTTCTGCAACTGGCGGTACTGCTCCATATAGTTATTCATGGTCAAATGGTTCTACGAGCCAGGATCTGAGTGGTTTGGCAGCTGGTACTTATACTTTGACTGTTACTGATGCCAATGGATGTACTACAACCACTGAGGCTGTAGTAGATGAGCCGGATGCTGCATTGAGTGCTAGCAATACGAAGGTTGATGTGAAGTGTTTTGGTGAGAGCACAGGATCAGTTGATGCTTCTGTATCAGGTGGTACTGCTCCGTACACATATTCATGGTCAAATGGTTCAAGCGTAGTATCTACTTCACAGGATTTGAGTAATGTAGCAGCTGGTACTTATACTTTGACTGTTACTGATGCCAATGGATGTACTACAACCACTGAGGCTGTAGTAGACGAGCCGGATGCTGCATTGAGTGCTAGCAATACGAAGGTTGATGTGAAGTGTTTTGGCGAGAGCAATGGATCAGTAGATCTTACTGTAACTGGTGGCACATCTCCATACACATACTTGTGGTCTAGTGGTGCAACTACCGAAGACCTGTCAGGTCTTGCCAAAGGAACCTATTCTGTAACTGTCACTGATGCTAACGGATGTACTACAACATCAAGTGCAACCGTTGATGAGCCAGTTAAATTTGAACCAACAGCAACCGGCGATGAGGTTTGCGAAGACGAAACCATCAATCTTTCTGCAAGTACAGGTTCATCCTTTAGCTGGACCGGTCCTGGCAGCTTTACATCTACTGATCAGAATCCAATTATCAGTAATGCTTCATCGGCTGATGCTGGTACTTATACAGTTACTGTAACAAATGCAAATGGATGCACAGGTACTGCTGATGCAACGGTGGTTGTAAATTCCAAACCATCTAAGCCAACTATCACTGCCGATAAGCTTGTATGTCTTGGAACAAGTACAACACTTTCTGGCTCTCCTTCGGGCGGGACTTGGAGTATCGTTAGTGGTGGCGGAAGTGTTGCAGGTAATGTATATACTGCACCATCCAGCGTGAGTGAAATAGCTGCTGTAATTTCTTACAGTGTGGAAAACGACAAAGGGTGCAGCAACGATAATCAGGTGACGATTAAATTCGCAGATTGCTCTAATTTCTGTACATATTCTCAAGGATATTATGGGAACCCTGGTGGTAAATCCTGCAAAGTGATCCCGGGTTCAGAGCCTGGTAGCTATACCATAGCCCAGGAGTCAACTATCGAAAGGATAAGAAGGGCATTTGCAGCTTATAAGGCAGCAACCCCAGGAAGTCCGACCTCTGTTAAGTTTGGTGTGGGAGATAAATCTTTCAACCTGAGAGAGTCTGATCTGAATGATACATACGCTGTGAAATCGAAACTTGGTGAGATGGAGAAGATCTTTGCTCTCCTGCCAGGTGGTGGATCTGCAATGGTGATCAATGCAAGATCCGGTGGTGGTTGGAATTCTGACAATGGTGCTCTTGCTGGTGGTCCTTTGAGAACACAGCCTAATAATTCCATTGGTAAGATCAACAATGCACTTCTTGCTCAAACTGTAGCCATGTGGATCAATATGTGGGCTTCACAAAATGATCTTGGTGATTGGGAAATGCCTGCAACCTTTAGCACATATGATGCTCAGGCTTGTGGTTCATCCATCCCCGCTCCAGGTGCAACAGAGAATAAGTTCACTACTCCTGGTCCTTTAGCAGGTAAGACAGTTAAAGAACTGCTTGAGCTTGCAAACAGAGCATTGGCTGGTGAAACTATCGGAGGTGGCATCAATGGTTCCATGATTCATGGTATGCTCGGTAAACTGGTAGATGCTTTCCATGGTTGCAAAACATTCGCAGGCGTGCCTGAAGGCATCAGTGGTGGCGCAAGGATAGAATTTGGAGGTCCTGCCATTACTACCGCCAGTGAGGTGACCGTGAAGGAAGAACTTAAATCTGATGTGGTGGTGAAAGCCTTCCCGAATCCATATGTTGATCAGGTTGTCTTCAACATCAGTGTGAAAAATGCCGGTAAGGGTAGCCTGGTGCTCTACAATGCTATTGGTCAGAAAGTAGCCAATGTATTCGAGGGCGACATGCAAGCCAACTCAACCCAA
>JBKCOY010000006.1:0-7259 GCA_046309555.1 Chitinophagia bacterium | reverse complement strand
GTATGATAGCTCTGCGGAGCATCATGATTCATTGGGAAATATTCATCCAGATTGTAGCTGATGACATTTTTAAAACTCAATCCTTCCTCTTTATGCATTCTCACCAATTCTGCATAGAGTGTTTTGGGTGTAGAGCCCGTTGCCATACCCAGTACACAATGCTTTCCCTCTTCAGCCTTTTGTCTGATGAGCCCAGCAATTTCTTTTGCTACTGATCGGGCAGCTGTTTTGTTATTTTCATGGATCTCAACCGGTATCTTTTCAAATGCATCAATCATAACAAGAATATTGGTCGTGAAATTAATTCAATTTTATCAATTGCCTGCTCTCGAAACGCGTCATTGTATCCTGATTTCAAAAACCTCAGGCCATAGTTTTCCGGTAATAAAAAGTGTCTTTTTTTCCGCATCATAGGCAATGCCATTCAATACGGCGCCCGATTGCTGAGCAGTTGAACCAGGTATATCCAGATAGCTGAGATCCTTCTTCGTATTTCTTTTCAAAAAGTCTTTCATGCCCAATGTTGCCACCACAAGCCCTGTGTTTGGATCAATTTTGAGGATATAATCATATTGCCAGCGGTTCGCAAAAATGTATCCCTCCACCATTTCAAGTTCATTGAGGTTGTTCACGGCGCCGTACTGATCCCTCACACTCAAAACTTTTTTCAATTTTAAAGTACGGGGCTCAACAAAATAGAGTTTGTCAGAACCATCGCTGATGATCAGTTGCGTACTGTCATGAGTAATGCCCCAGCCTTCACCACTCCAGGGTAGGGTATTGATCTTGCTGGTTTCGCCTTTCACATCGTAAACATATACCTCATGGTTCTGCCAGCTGAGCTGATATAAGGTATCATTCATGATGGTGATGCCTTCTGCAAAGACATCTTTGCTAAGCTTCAGATCAGACAACACCTTACCAGTTTTGGGATCTACTTTTCTCAAACTGGACCTTCCGAGCAATCCTGTGCTCTCCATGAGCTTACCCTTGTGAAACTCAAGTCCTTGTGTAAAAGCAGCGGTATCATGCGGATAGGAATTCATGACAGCATAGCCAAGGCTTACCGGTGCTGGGATCGTGCTTTCCTGTTCCGGTTCAGAAACAGCAGCATCTGATCCCGAACCACAGGATGCCAAAGAAGCATAAAGAATTATCCATAAAAAGCGCTTGTTTATTCCCATACCCCAAATTTCACATAATTTTTGCTTCAGGAACTTGTACTTGTAAAATAAAAGGGTAAGTTTTGCGTTATAGCCCCGTTCCCTGGATCGGGACATCCAAATCCTCAGAAAACCATAAAATCCATTTCTTACTGAAAACCTCATCACCAAACGGTAACCATGAGGCTTTTCATCTTTTTATTTTTACTACTGAACGCTTCCGCAGCTTTTGCACAACGCCAGTGCAACGCGCAATTCAATTCTATTTCTACAATACTGTCTTCTCAAAGCAATAGCCTCTCAGCTGAAAAAACCATTACTATACCAGTTGTGGTTCATATAGTTCATAATCAGCCAGTTGAGAACATTTCAGACGTGCAGATTAAGTCCCAGATCGATGCATTGAATGCAGATTTCAACAGAACCAACCCCGATTTTAGCAAAATACCTGCGGTTTTCGCAAGAGTCGCCTCCAGCGTCAATGTTCGTTTCGAATTGGCCAAAGTAGATCCTATGGGTCGTCCAACTACAGGGATCATGAGGAAGAAATCAACCCGCATGATGTGGAGTGATGACGACAAAATCAAGTCTGTTGCCAACGGCGGAAGTACAACATGGGATGCAAGATCATATCTTAATATATGGGTGTGTAACACTGTACCGGGTTTGACCGGTTATGCTACTTTCCCGGGTGCTGACAGAACAGTTGATGGGATTGTGGTTCGTTATGATGCATTTGGCACTACCGGAAAGTTAATGGCCCCTTTTAATAAAGGAAGAACCCTGACCCATGAAGTCGGACATTGGATGGGATTGAAACATCTTTGGGGCGACCAGCAATGTGGAGATGATGGAATCCAGGATACTCCAAAACAAAGAGGTGGTAACTCCGGCGACCCAGTTTTTCCAAGGGTAACAGCTTGCAACAGTTCAGTGGAAGGTGAGATGTTCATGAATTTTATGGACTTCACCAACGATGCCAGCATGGGCATGTTTACTGAAGGACAAAAAAAGGTTATGAGACTCCAGTTCGAGACAGGTAACAGCCGCTCATCCTTATTGCAATCCAAAGGTCTTGCCGAAGCATGGAATGCAAACATCGAGCCTGAAGTACTTACCGTTAACCCAAGAGATCTTGTTGTATATCCCAATCCGGTTCAGTCATCAACCATGAAGGTGCTGGTAAATCTTCCCTACGACAACAATGGCAGACACTATGCCATCATAGCATCAAACGGACAAATTGTTAAAAGAGGGCATATCGATCAGCTGGAGGAAGAGGTTGATGTAACAACGCTTGCTCCCGGAATTTACCAGCTTCGCCTCACTGATGTATCCAGCAACATCAATACCAAGTTCATCAGACAGTAATCATTTTCTGATCAGGTAATAAACACAAGTGGTAAGAAAATTCCTGAAAAAAGGAATTTTACTCAGCCAGTTCATTTGCACCCTTGGTTTCCATCCAAATTTGTACTGATAAATTGGGTTCAGCAGATAATGGGTCTTGTATTCTATTGTATAGTTGCTGTTGCTGACGAGTTTTTCAAATCTTTCAATTGAAATACCCGTTGATTTCACTTCCATCAGACAGTCTATGGTACTTGGGGACTCTCTGAATATTCTAAGAACGAATTTGTATAAAAACGAGGGCAGCAAGTGATAATAAGGGAGCATGCTCAGGAATTTGCTCTCACAGATCTGTTGATGTCCACCATGAGGCATGTACCAGGGGGGGAAACCAAAAAACACCCTGCCACCGGGCTTCAAGAATTCCTTAAGGTAGGGAATGAATTTTTCCTGATCCGGGATGTGTTCGATTACATCTTTGAGCAGTATCAGATCAAACTGGTGTTTATAAGCTGTGAGGGCGGCCTCTTCATAAATATTGAGGTTGATGATTGATGCTTTGCCATTCTCAATGTAATTGGAGAGGAAGGACTTGGCATAATTTGATTTTTGCTCATCCAATTCAATTCCGGTCACAAAGCAACCCCTTTCCAGGAAGGGCACCATCACCCCGCCATCACCACAGCCAATGTCAAGCACCCTGGTTTCTGGTCCAATCTTCATGGCCTGTTCTATGAATGGCAAAACATAATTTCGGCCATTTTCCAGTTGTTGTTGAAACCTCACTTTTTCATCTCTGTGTTGTATCAGCGCCATTGTAGATTGTTGGATGTAACTTTGTACAAATGTACGACAAGAAAGATCAGCTATGGAATGATGAGTTTAGAGAGGGGAAGGTTTTGTTGATGGATAAACCCCTGCAATGGACTTCTTTTGACGTAGTTAAAAAAATCAGGATCCAAACGGGTATCAGCAAGGTGGGCCATGCCGGAACATTAGACCCTTTGGCAACCGGATTGTTGATTGTTTGCACTGGCAAATTCACGAAAAAGATCAACGAGTACATGGCTGCAGAGAAGGAATATACCGGAAGTTTTACCTTGGGCTATACCACTCCCACCTATGATCTGGAAAGTGAACCCACATTGCATGCATCTTATGAACATCTTACAATCGACGATCTGATCAAAGCAACGGATGAGTTTAAAGGCGAAATCATGCAGGTGCCTCCTGTTTACTCCGCTATCAAAAAAGATGGCAAGCCGGCATACCTACTGGCAAGAAAGGGTAAGGAAGTGAAAATGGAGCCCAGGAAAATCACCATTTCTGCATTCGATATCCTTTCAAAAAATGATAATCTGGTAACTTTTAAGGTTATTTGCTCTACAGGTACATATATACGAAGCCTTGCCTATGATTTTGGAATGGCTCTTGGTTGTGGTGCCTATCTTTCCTCACTCAGAAGAACCCGAATTGGAGAATTTCAAGTGGATAAGGCCATGGGAATCAACGATTTCGTGGATCAGGTGCAAGTCTTAAAGACAAAGACCTGATAATCATCTGATTGGTGAACTTTATCAATTCTTAATTGTTTGTTAATACATCGGGAAAATTATTTCCCAAATCCTCAATAATTTTGCATCCTAAACAACTGCTTATGCAAGTATTAAAGTCGTTTTTTGTTATGGCCATGTGCTTCATGGCTTCTACGTCCATCTTTGCACAGGTAACTACTTCATCAATGGCTGGAACTGTGAGGTCTACCGCTGGTGAATCACTTTCTGGCGCAACAGTCAAGATTACACACGTGCCTACTGGCACAACAGTTTCAGCTGCCACTGCAAGCAATGGTCGCTTTAACGTGTCTAACATTCAGCCTGGGGGTCCTTACTCCGTTGAAGTTTCATTTGTCGGTTACAAGGCCCAAACTAAGACAGAGATCTACCTTGACCTTGGTGAAACTGGTAAAGTTGACTTTACTATGATCAGCAATTCTCAGGATCTGAAGGAAGTTGTTATCACTGGTGCCAGGGGTAACCAGTTTGTGAACGGGGGAGTAGGTACTTCTATATCAACCGAAAAATTACAGAACCTTCCGACTGTGGGCAGGAATCTGACTGATTTTATTCGTCTTACCCCTCAGGCCAAGACCACATTTGGTGGCGGTATTTCAATTGCAGGTCAAAACAATCGCTACAACCAGATCATGTTTGACGGTGCAGTGAACAATGATGTTTTCGGACTTTCTGAAACCGGAACAAACGGTGGTCAGACCGGTTCATCACCCATCAGTATTGATGCGATTGAATCATTCCAGGTAGGGGTATCTCCTTATGATGTATCCCTGGGTAATTTTACTGGTGGATCTGTAAATGCGATAACAAAGAGCGGTACTAACAAGACAAAAGGTTCTGCCTACTGGATCACCAGAAACCAGAACATGGCAGGTGAAACACCTACTGGCCTGAAAGAAAGTGCCATCAAATTGCCGAATTTCAGCGCCACCACCATTGGAGCAACTTTAGGTGGTGCCCTGGTAAAGAATAAACTATTCTATTTTATCAGTGCAGAATTTCAGCGTGATGAAAGACCTCAGCCTTTCGATGCTTCCGCTTTTAGAACTCCGCCCGGTGGAGGTTTTGTTGATTCTGTGCGCCTGATCCAGGACAAACTAAAGAGTTTGGGATATGATCCTGGCAGCTACACCGATATTCCCGATTTGCTGAATTCAGACAAGATCGCCGCAAAATTAACATGGAACATCAATCCCAAGCACCGCCTGAACATTTCATACCGCTATGCAAACTCAGAGCGTTCACTGACCAGCGCAAGTACAAGCACACGTATTAATTTCTTTAACAATGGTTATGTGATCCCCAGCAAAACAAATTCTGCCTCTTTGGAGTTGAATAGCCGTTTCTCCAATAAGGCATCAAACAAGTTGCTGGTAACCTTTACCAATGTATTTGATGACCGTGACCCATTGGGTAAAGATTTCCCCCGCGTAACACTAAACTCAGTTAACGGAACCAGCTATGTGTTTGGAACAGAGAATTTCTCAACAGGTAACCAGTTGAAACAAAACAACACAGCCATCTTTGATGAATTCAGGTACACAGTTGGAGATCATCAATACAAGTTTGGATTGGATATTGAATTCAGTGATTCTTATAACTTGTTTGTGAGAGACAATTATGGCAACTATACCTATAACTTTGTTGCAGACTGGTTGAATGACAGAAGGCCAGCCCAATACGGTCGTTCTTTCTCACTCAGAGATAACATCACTGGTGATGGTAGTGCTGCCGGTACTGAGTTCAATACCCTGAGAGCTGGATTTTTTGCAGGCGATCAGTGGCAGGTTTCAGACAAGTTTGAACTAAATTATGGTGTTAGGGTTGACAACTTTGAGTTTTTGACAACACCCAATGAAGATACCTACTTCAATACTGTAGCTCTGCCCGTCATTTCAAAAGTATGGGATGTTCAGGGTGCAAGATCTGGTCAACGTCCACAGCCTCAGCTGAGCCTTTCTCCAAGGATTGGTTTCACCTATCAGGCAGAAGAAGGCTTCAGGATTCGTGGTGGCATTGGTGCTTTCACAGGAAGAGTTCCTTTGGTATGGCCTGGTGGCGTATACAACAATACCGGCGTAAACGTTGGTGGATTGCCTACACTGAATAATCCCAATATTACATTCAGGGCTGATCCTTTCAACCAATACAAGCCGGCTGACGTAGGTGTTAGCGTTGCAACTCCTTCCGGGCAGATCGACCTCATTGCCAAAGACTTCAAACTTCCGAAAGTGCTCAAAGCTTCACTTGGTTTTGACAAAGATCTTGGTAAGGGATGGAAGTGGACTGGAGACATCTTGTTCCAGCGTAACATCAATGAAATTGTATATTATAATGTGTTTGCTGATCCCAGAACCAAGAATGATCTTGGACAAGACGTATATCTTGGTATTTCAGGTACGTCAACAACCTATACCCGTTTTGACTTCGATCCTATCGCAACAGGTATCCAAAATCCTTACTCAACTGGTATTTTCATCATCTCCAATGGTAAGAAGAACAAGGGCTTCTCCTACAACCTGACTACTGCGATTGATAAGAGTTTTGCCAAAGGATGGTCATTTAACTTCAACTACGGTTTTGGTGATTCTTATACCTTGTTTGATGGAACCAGCTCTCAGAACAACTCTCAATGGAGATTTATTGAAACCAAAAATGGTAGAAATAATATTGGGTTGAGCAGATCTGATTTCGCACAGTTACATCGTTTCAGCAGCTTTGTTTCTAAGCGTTTCAACTGGGCACAGAAACACCTGGGAACCACGTTCACCATGTTCTACAATGGTCAATCCGGATCTTCCTATTCTTATGTTTATTCCAGAAGCATGATCTATGATCAGAATGGTGCCAATGGAGAGTCTACAGATCTTATCTATGTTCCGAAAGACCTGGCCGACTGGGCTCGTTTTGCTGAATCATACACATCCTCTGGTGTAACATACAGTGTTGCTCAGCAGTGGGAGGCTTTTGACAAATACATTGCTAACGATAAGTATCTCACAAAGAAGCGTGGACAATTTGTCGACAGGAATGGTGCTGTATTGCCATGGAGCCATTTGCTTGACCTCCAGGTGAAGCAAGACCTTTCAATCGGTAAAGGTGCTAATCAGCATAGATTCTCAGTGATCTTTGACATGTTCAACTTCACCAATTTCCTCAACCGTAACTGGGG
>JBKCOY010000005.1:0-18562 GCA_046309555.1 Chitinophagia bacterium | reverse complement strand
GAGAATTGACTGTGAATTACATGTTGCGCCATCAGTCACTTTTAGTTTGATATCATAAATACCAGGAACAGGATATTTATATTTGATTTCATTTCCAGTGAGTGTGACTCCGTTACCCATATCCCAGGTAAATACGTAATTGCTGTTTACTGCTGTGGATTGGTTTCTTAAGATGACTTCATGATCAGGAAAGCATTGGATATTGTTGTTGATGTCAAATATCACGCGAGAGACCAACCCATTTGAATCGAGTTTTAGAACATAAGCATCATCTGCGCCAGATCCGATAAAATTGTTGGTAGAATCCGAAGGATCAAAATCAACATCGTTGGCATAGGTACCGGCTGCATAGACATTGCCCAGGGTATCAACTGAAATTTCCTGTGCCACTTCATTTCCGGTTTGTCCACCTGTTCCTTTTGCCCAGATCAGTTCACCCAAATTGCTGTATTTCCCGATGAATAAATCCCTGCCACCTTTACCAGTTATTGTTGTTACACCACTACCGGGATCTGCATCCATGCTTCCACTGAAATAACCACCAACATAGATTCTGCCAGTTGAATCCATCGTTAAACTGGTAGCAACGTCATCGCCACCGCCACCCAGGGCTTTTACAAATTCCAGTGCACCGGTTGCAGTATAGCGACTGAAAAAACCTTCAATGAGCCCCGAAGTGGTTAAGGTACTTGTGGATGTGGTGGGATCAAAGTCTGCAGTACCTCCAAACTGCCCTGCCAGTAAAATTTTCCCATCCGATTGCAGTTTGATCGATAATCCCTGGTCCGTTCTCGTTGTACCACCCATGCTTCTGGCCCAGACATAATTTCCACTTGAATTATATTTTGCCAGAAAGATGTCTTCATTACCGGCACTGATAAGATTATTTACACCTGTAGGTGCTGGATTGAAATCTGTTAAAGCTGTATAATAACCTGTAAGAAATACCTCGCCTGCATTATTGATCTGCATATCGTTTGCAACGTCAATGACGTCGCCTCCAGCAGATCGTGCCCAGATGAAATTGCCATCCAGTGTATATTTTGCAAAGAAAAAATCTGCTTGTCCAACAGCCGTTAGTAATTCAGAGCCTGAAGGGTTGAAATTTGTAATTCCGTAAAAATATCCTGCAACATAGATATTTCCCGTGCCATCTGTTTTATCCAACCTGATGACATTCCCAATATCAAAATCCGGACCACCAATTTTTTTCGCCCATATGTAATTACCATTCTTATCATACTTTCCAAAAAAAGCATCTCTGGTAAATAGTGTTGAACTCAGCGTATTGTTACCTGCTCCGGGATTGAAATCAACAATGTTTTCAAAATAGCCAGTTATGTAGCAACTTCCCAAATCATCTACTACGATTGATTTTGCCACATCCTCACCATCGTCTCCAATCGCTTTTGCCCAAAGCAGATTGCCACATTTGTCGTACTTGGCAATAAAAATATCCGACCCACCTTTTGAGTTAAGCGTTATACTGGTAGTGCCTCCTTTGAAGGTGACGCTGTTTTCAAACTGACCGGCTACATAAATGTTCTGATCTTTATCGATCGCCTGCGACCTTGCACGATCAATTCCGGAGCCACCTGCTGTTCTAGCCCAAGTTCCGATTTGAGAAATATCGGATTGTTGTGCACGGACCAAACCAGTCTCCGCCACAACCATTAACAATATGATTATGAATTGAATATATGCCTTCAATGCAAAACGTACTTTTACCCATGCTAAAGGGTTTTTGGAAGGAAAATGGATAGGAGAAAATACCCTTTTGAAGATACGATAGAGAGTCCGCTTCCCGAAATAGGACCGAAAGAATTTGGATAATTTTAATATCCAAATAAAAAAAATATTTAATATATTGAAAATCAATTAAATACAAATAATTTAATCACAAATACCTTCATTAAAAGCTTTAGCAAAAAATGAGGGGACATTAAAAACGGCAGAATCAAGGATTTATTTTCTCAAATCAGGTCTATCTGCTTCATTTTTAGATAGTTGTCAGATTGCTGCTCATTCTTTATCTTTAAAAACAACCAATAACTTGCTATATGAGTTCTTCTTCTCAAAGCCGGAGAAAATTTCTCCAGGCATCAGCACTTGCCACTGCAGGATTTTTCATTGTACCGCGACATGTATTGGGAAAAGGATTTATCCCGCCGAGTGATCAACTGACCAAAGGTATCATTGGCGTTGGTGGCATGGGTCGCGGACACATTCCTTATGCCGGAACGCGTGTAGTTGCCATCTGCGATGTAGACAAAAATCATTTACTGGAGGCCGAAAAGCAAATTGGAAGTAAAATCAAAACCTTTCATGATCACCGCGAATTGATCAACCTCCCAGAAGTAGATATCGTGCATATTGCTACTCCTCCCCATTGGCATGGTATCATGGCCATCGAAGCGGCAAAAGCTGGAAAAGATATCTGGTGTGAAAAGCCCATGACCCGTACCATTGGTGAAGGCAAAAGGGTAGTAGAGGCTGTAAAGCAGTACGGACGAATGTTTCGGCTGAATACCTGGTTCAGGTTCCAGGATAATTTCTATGGCATGAAGACCACCGTGAAGCCCATCAAGAAACTGGTGGAATCAGGACTTTTGGGATGGCCGCTGACTGTTACTGTTAGCAAACATACCGGCTTCGATTGGAAATTTTACTGGGTAGGCAAAACACAACTGGAAGAACAAAAAGTTCCTGATACATTGGATTACGAAAGATGGTTGGGACCTGCACCCTACAAGCCTTACCATATTCACCGCACCCACGGTACCTTCCGTGGCTACTGGGATTATGATGGTGGGGGATTGGGAGATATGGGACAACACTATCTCGACCCAATCCAGTATTTCCTGGGTAAGGATGATACCAGTCCTATTTCCGTTGAAGTGGATGCAGAACAGCAACATCCAGATGCCTGCGGCACTTTCCGGAAAATCACCTATACCTACGCAGATGGATGCAAGATCATTCTGGACGGTGAAGCCAAAGATTCCAATGTTGCCTACATAGAAGGGCCTAACGGTAAACTCTTCAACGGATTCAAATCCACCATACCCAACCTTGAAGATAAATTGGCCATGATGCCCGATCCTGAACCGCAGGTTACTGATTTTACTGAATCTGTAAGGTTCCGAAAAACCTTTGCGCTCAATGAATCCAATGGCCATCGTTCATGTACGATGATCAACATGGGCAAGATTGCTTTGCAACTGGGAAGAAATCTGAAATTTGATCCCGTCGCTCAGGTCTTTATCGGTGATGATGAAGCCAACAGGTTGATCAATCCTCCTATGCGTGAACCCTGGAATATCTAACAACAACAACTTCAAGTCATGAAAAAACTATTCATATCACTCCTATTCATTTGCACTTCAACATTCTTGTTGCAAGCACAAAGCGATCTGAGTACTGTCCTCAAGTCATTTCCCTATCAGCAAAAATCAAGCGCTGATGCTGCCATTGCCTCCATGAAAGGGTGGTCCAAATCTGATTGGAAAAAGTTTTATGCAGTCCTGGATGATGCTGCACAAAACCTCAGTGCTACCTATGCTTTAAGTGCTTTTGTGCATGAGTCTACAGGATCTGCAACTGATAAAGAAAAAGCAGCCAAAGTGTTGACTACCGGACTGTCTTCCAGCAAATCAGCTGCTGCACAAGACCTGATCATGGAAATGTCTGGATATCTGGGAGATGAGAAGTTGATCAAGCTTCTGACCAAAAGACAGAACGTTCCTCAATATGCTGTTCGTGCTACTCTGGTACTGGGCACCATGCAAAGAGGAAAAGATGTAGTGGCAAACACTGCCACTGGTGAGGCTTCTAAAATAGTAACTGTTACCGGAAAATATATTTCACCGGTACAGGTATTGCTGAACATTCAGGATCAACTGAAAGCAGCCAAAGATCCTGTTGAGAAAAGAAAAGCCATGCAGGCGTTGGAATATGTAAAGGGCTTTCCCGCCTTGATGGTGGCATCACAATATTTAAATGATCCCATCCTGAAAAAGCAGGCAGCATTGATCATGGCCAGAAATGCACTGCAAGACAAAACCTTGCGCGGCAATGCTCCCAGAGCAGTTTTAGAAAAGGCTTTACCACTGATCAGTGGAGTGGATAGTGCGGTACTGGTAAAATCCCTGAAAAATTATTTGAAGGCCTTGCCTTACGACAATGGATGGGAATTCTTGTTCAATGGTAAGAACCTGGATGGATGGAAAGGCCTGGTGGGCAATCCTATCAGCCGCTCTAAAATGTCGGCAGATTCTTTGCTTAAAGCAGAAGCAGTAGCCAAGGTAATTTCCCAGAACGACTGGGTTGTAGAGGATGGATTGTTGATCTTTACGGGCCATGGCGATAACCTCTGCACCAAAAAAATGTATGGTGATTTTGAAATGTATGTCGACTGGAAGATTACCGAAAAAGGGGATGCCGGTATCTATCTCAGAGGTAGCCCCCAAGTGCAGATCTGGGATACATCCCGCAGAGAGGTTGGTGCACAAGTGGGTTCAGGTGGATTGTACAACAACCAAAAGAACCAGAGCAAGCCCACATCGGTTCAAGATAACAAGATCGGTGAATGGAATACTTTTCACATCATCATGAAGGGTGAAAAGGTCACTGTTTTTCTTAATGGCACAAAAGTGACCGATAATGTAACACTCGAAAATTACTGGGATAGGAAAAATCCAATCTTTCCTAAAGAAGCCATCGAACTGCAGGCACATGGTACTTATGTTGCCTATAGAAATATCTATGTTCGCGAACTTCCTGCCGACAACCTCACTACACCATTGTCTGAAGACGAAAAAAAGGAAGGCTTTGAATCATTGTTCGATGGATCTCATCTCGATAAATGGATCGGTAACAAAGTGGGATACGCATTGGAAGATGGTGTGATTGTTACCCATCCTGAATTGGGTGGTGGAAATATTTATACTGCAGAAGAATTCGGTGATTTTGAATATCGATTCGAATTTCAACTCACACCTTCAGCCAACAATGGACTTGGTATTCGAACCCCAACCAAGGGTGATGCTGCTTATGTGGGGATGGAATTGCAAATCCTCGATAATGAAGCCGATGTATACAAGAGTTTAAAACCCTATCAGTATCATGGTTCTGTTTATGGTGTGATTCCCTCGAGAAGAGGATACCTGAAGCCAACAGGACAATGGAATGAACAAACCGTGATTGCGAAAGGAAACAAAATCAAGGTGATCCTCAATGGTCAGGTCATCCTGGATGGCGACATCACTTCATCCATCGCCAATGGAACTGCTGATGGCAACAAACATCCAGGACTGGCCAATAAAACCGGGCACATAGGATTTTTGGGTCATGGAGATGTAGTTCGTTTCAGAAATATCAGGGTAAAACGACTTTAATAGATATTAGATTATGAAACATTTACTATTTGTTATAGTGCTGACATGTTTGACAGACACAACCTTTTCTCAGTCCATCAACGGCGCTTGGAAAAGAAACCTGGATACCGCTGTTCAATACCTCACCATCATCGATGATTATTTTAGCACTGCAACTTTTCATGTTGCGGATAAGAAATTCATCAGCACACGTGGCGGTACAGCTACGATTGCCAACAACAAGATGTCGGGTGTCATTGAATTCAATACCGCCAACAAAAATGAGGTGAAGTCCACGTATGCTTATGATCTCAAAGCAAAAGCAAAGAAATTACAGTTGCCTGTCGATGGAATCACAAAGGAATGGGAGAGAGTGGATGATGGCAGTGATGCACTTTCTGGCAATTGGAAGATCACCGGAAGAGAGCAGGATGGCAAAATGGTTGCCATGCGACCCGGAGCAAGAAAAACCATCAAGATCCTCTCCGGCACTCGCTTTCAGTGGGCTGCGATCAATTCCGAAACAGGAGAATTCTTTGGCACAGGCGGTGGCGACTATACTTTTAAAGATGGAAAATATACCGAGAACATAGAATTCTTTTCACGAGATGCCAGCAGGGTAGGTGCATCCCTTTCATTTGATGCAGCATTGAAAGAAGGGAAATGGCACCATTCCGGTCTTAGCTCCAAAGGCGACAAGATCTATGAGATCTGGGAAAGGGGAAAATAACACTAATTCCTAATCCCCAATTCCTTCATCTGCGCTTCATCTATTGTAGAAGGTGCATCCAACATCACATCCCTGCCTGAATTATTTTTCGGGAAGGCAATGAAATCACGGATACTTTCGCTTCCGCCGAGGATAGAACAAAGTCGGTCGAAGCCAAAGGCAATGCCTCCATGTGGCGGAGCACCGTATTCAAAGGCGCCCAGCAGGAAGCCAAATTTATGCAAAGCCTCTTCCTGACTCATTCCTAGGGCAGCAAACATTTTTTCTTGCAGCTCTCTCTGATAGATTCTGATGGATCCTCCACCAATCTCATTTCCATTCAAAACCATGTCATAGGCATTGGCCTTGATCTGTGCATACGGATGAGAAAGATAATTGGCAGCATCATGTATAAGAGGATCATTATCAATCATGGTCTGGATCTGAGAAGGTTTGGGTGAAGTGAATGGATGATGACGGGCAACCCATCTGTTATCTTCCTCAGCATATTCAAACAGTGGGAAGTCGAGCACCCAAAGGAGTTTAAACTCATTTTCCTTTCTCATTCCCAGTTGCTTGCCCATTTCCAATCTCAGCTCACTCATCGCTTTCCTGGTGCGTTCCTCGGCACCAGCCAAAATCATCACGATATCTCCTTTTTGTGCACCAGCAGCATCAGCAATGGCCTTCAGCCTTTCTTCAGTGTAAAATTTATCTATGCTGCTTTTGTAGGTCCCGTCTTCATTGGCCCTGATATAAGCAAGTCCCTTCATGCCGATCTGTGGACGCTTCACCCATTCGGTAAGTTCATCAAGTTGCTTTCTGGTAAACGCTGCACCGCTTGGGACTGCAATCGCCATCACAGATTCTGCAGAATCAAACACAACAAAATTTGCATCATTGATCAATGCTGCATTGTCCTGCTTGTCATAAAAAACGGTGGAAGGCTTCTTCAACGTACAGATCTTCATCCCAAACCGGATATCGGGCTTGTCATTGCCGTATTGCCACATGGCATCTTCCCATGTCATCCGATCAACTACTTCTGTATAATCTATGTTCTTAACATCTTTGAATATCTTCTTGATCAGTCCCTCAAACATGTTGAGGATATCTTCCTGCTCCACAAACGACATCTCGCAATCGATCTGGGTGAACTCCGGCTGCCTGTCGGCCCTCAGATCCTCATCTCTGAAGCACTTCACGATCTGATAGTAACGATCATACCCACTCACCATCAGCAATTGCTTGAAGGTTTGTGGCGATTGGGGAAGGGCATAGAATTGTCCCTGATTCATTCTGGAAGGAACCACAAAATCCCTGGCTCCCTCTGGAGTGGATTTGATCAGGAAGGGAGTCTCGATATCCATGAATTGGTTCTCATGCAAATAATTGCGCGCAGAACGGTTTACTGCATAACGCAACTCAAGGTTTCGTTTGACTGCATTTCTCCTCAGATCGAGGTAGCGGTACCTCATCCTCAGGTCATCTCCTCCATCTGTATCATCCTGAATGGTGAAAGGAGGCACAGCAGATTTGTTGAGTATGGAAAAAGAGGTAATGTCAATTTCAACCTCTCCTGTTGGAATGTTCAGGTTCTTGTTCGTTCTTTCAATCACCTTTCCTTTTGCCTGCAAAACAAACTCTCTTCCCAGTGGTTGCTGATCGAGCTGGGTATTCAAATGTTCATTGAATACCAGCTGCGTGATGCCATAACGATCACGCAGATCAACAAAAGTAATGGCCCCGAATTTTCTAACGGTTTGTATCCAGCCGGCAAGTGTCACCTCCTTGCCTATGCTTTCCTTTCTCAATTCGCCACAGGTATGCGTTCTGAACATGCTATTTGATTGAAATGATCCAATAAATCCGAGGGGCAAAGATAGTCCAAGGCTCCCATTTCAGACAAGATTACTTGTCTTGCCGGGCTTCAACTTCCTTGATGACTTTTTCTGTTTGTTGGAGGACTGTTTCCTCGAAATCCTGCTTATGCATGTAGAAGAGGTAATAGTAACCCAAAATCAACAGTCCGATACTGAAGGGGATGATGGAAAATTCCCGAAGTCCGTAAGCCCCCACCAACCCCTGGTCCCATCCGAAGAACTCTCCAATCATCCAGGTGCAGTTGGCCGTGATCCAGAAATCGATAGCAAGATTGTGCAGAAATTCGCTGGTTATTTTTCGGGTCTGATAGGTGATCAGAATAGCAACCACCATGGTGGGTATGATCATGAACAGGGCAGGATATTTTAAATTCAAAGCCCAGCAAACATCTTTCAGAAGCCACAAAAGAATATGTAAATTCTCGACCCTCCGAAATTTATAAGGAATATGATAAATCTTGTGATCCTGCATCTGCAATGCTTATGAATCTTTTAAAATTATGAATTAATCCTTCAACTTCCTCAACCCCTTCAACTCCCTCAACAAAAAAGGACCTTCAGGTCCTTTTATTTATTTCTTCATAGCTGCAGCCATAGTCTTTCCAATATCAGCGGGACTATCCACTACATGTATGCTGCATTCACGCATGATCCTCATCTTGGCAGCTGCAGTATCATCTGCACCGCCAATGATGGCGCCGGCATGTCCCATTCTTCTTCCGGGAGGGGCAGTCTGACCGGCGATGAATCCCACAACCGGTTTGGTACCATGTTCTTTGATCCAACGGGCAGCTTCTGCTTCCATGCCACCACCGATCTCACCGATCATTACGATACCATGTGTCTCGGGATCATTCATCAGCAATTCCACTGCATCACGGGTGGGCGTTCCGATGATGGGATCTCCACCAATTCCGATTGCAGTAGTAACGCCAAGTCCAGCTTTCGCGATCTGATCAGCAGCTTCATAAGTAAGTGTGCCTGATTTTGAAACGATACCGATATTGCCTTTCTTGAATATGAATCCCGGCATGATGCCTACTTTGCATTCGTCGGCAGTGATCACGCCCGGACAATTGGGCCCAACCAGTCGGGTGGATTTACCTTGTAAATAATTCTTCACCTTCACCATATCCTGCACCGGAATGCCTTCAGTAATACAGACCACCAATCCGATGCCTGCTTCCGCCGCTTCAATGATGGCGTCTCCTGCAAATGCAGGGGGGACAAAAATAATGCTCACATCAGCCCCAGTAGCTTTCACTGCATCTGCCACTGTGTTGAAAACGGGTCTGTCGAGATGAGTAGAACCTCCTTTGCCTGGAGTTACACCACCAACAACCTGTGTACCATATTCGATCATCTGGGTTGCATGAAAAGTACCTTCGGTGCCGGTGAATCCCTGCACAATGATCTTAGAGGACTTGTTTACGAGAACTGACATGTTTTACTTTTAAAATTTGTGTGCGAAGTTAACGAAAAAGGGATTACTTGAGTAAACTCTCCATATCGCGATTATTGTCGATTTTCCCCCTTGCCTCCAGCATCCGCATGTCCTTGGCATCTTTCAGGAACTCTGAGGCAAAAATGAAGTTGTTGAGCTTCTCATTTTTACTGAAAATGATCTCCTGATTTGTCCCCTCCCATTCTTTTTTACCCTGATACATATAAATGATCTGATCCCCAATCTCCATCACCGAATTCATGTCATGTGTATTGATCACCGTGGTGATGTTGAATTCTGTGGTAATCTCTCTGATGAGCTTATCGATTACCAAAGAAGTCTGCGGATCCAATCCGGAATTGGGCTCATCACAAAAAAGATACTGAGGGTTCAGTACAATGGACCTGGCTATACCAACCCTTTTTTTCATACCACCGCTGATCTCGGCTGGATGTTTCTTGTGTGCTCCATTGAGATTCACCCTGTCCAATACTTCATCAACTCTTTTCTGCTTCTCTGCCCGCGTCATCTTGCTGAACATGTCCAACGGGAACATAATATTTTGTTCCACAGTCATGCTGTCAAACAATGCCGAGCCCTGGAAAAGCATGCCGATCTTGCTGCGCATCTCTTTTCTGTTGTCGGCACTCATCTGTGTGAAATCTTCTCCGTCATACATGATGCTTCCCTGATCGGGTTCAATCAGACCCACCAGGCATTTCATCAATACCGTTTTACCAGAACCACTGGCTCCAATAATGAGGTTGCACTTGCCTGTATGAAATTGAGCTGAAACACCTTCTATGACCGGTTTATCCGCAAAGCCCTTGTATATGTTTTGTATTGAGATCATGTGCTATTTTAGAGGAGTATGGCTGCTAAAATATAATCGGCCAGCAAAATCATGATGCAACTGGTTACTACTGACGTAGTGCTGGATCTTCCGATCTCCAGGGCACCTCCTTTTACATTGTATCCAAAATAAGCAGGAATAGCTGTGATGATGAAGGCAAAAGTATAAGCTTTTGCCAGTGCAAATTTTACATTATAAGGAACAAAATCAGCTAGCAATCCCCGGTCAAATACTTCCTGCGGTAGGATGCCGGTGAAATCACCAATCATCCTGCCTCCCCAGATGCCCAATGCCATGGCCAGTATAACCAGCAGCGGAACCATGATCAGTCCTCCCATAATTTTGGGCAGAATAAGATAGGCTTTGGTATTGATGCCCATGATCTCCAATGCATCAATTTGTTCTGTAACCCTCATGTTACCGAGTTCACTCGAAATTTTACTGCCCACTACACCGGCCAATACGATACAGGTTATCGTGGGGGCAAACTCAAGGATCACACTGTCGCGCACAATCTGCGCAATGATGGTTCGGGGTAGGATAGGGCTCACAAACTGATAGGCAGTCTGCACAGTAGATACCGCACCAATGAAAACTGAAATGATGGTCACGATCCCTAACGAACCGATACCCAACTCTACACACTGATGCATCAACTCTTTCCAGTACATACGCCAGTTCTCAGGTCTGGTGAACATACCCTTGAGCATCAGTAAAAATTCTCCGAACCGGGTGAATATGTTCATGACTTATCGGCTTTCTTCATTTTATATTGGGCATCGATTACCGCGATCATCACCATGTTCAAAATACTTCTGGTGGATGACCCCAACTGCAATACATGCACAGGTTTCTTCAATCCAAGGAGAACGGGACCAATAGCATCCGCTCCTCCCACTTCCTGCAAAAGATTATAGGCAATATTGCCAGCAGAAAGATTGGGGAAGATGAGGGTGTTGACCTCTCCATTGTCCACCAACTCTGAGAAAGGATAATTTTCCCTGAGGATATCCTTGTTGAATGCAACCAATCCCTGCACCTCACCATCAACGATCAGAGAAGGATTTTTTTGCTTCACAATATTCCGGGCATTGCGCACAGTAACTGCTTCAGGAGTTTCACTGCTGCCGAAGTTGGAATAGCTCAACATGGCAATGCGGGGAGCAATACCAAAGGTTCTTACCTCTTTGGCAACCAGCAACGTAATATCAGCAAGTTCTTCCGCAGTTGGATTGAAATTGACTGTAGTATCTGCGAGGAAAAGCGGACCTTTTTTGGTGAGCATGATGTACATGCCTGCGATCTTACTTACACCTTCCTCTGTACCGATAACTTGCAGGGCAGGACGAATGGTATCAGGATAGTTTCTGCTTAAACCCGAAATCATGGCATCAGCTTCACCGTTCTCAACCATCATGCAACCAAAATAGTTGCGGTCTTTCATCAACTTGCCAGATTCATATTTGTTGATCCCTCTGCGTTGCCTTTTTCTGAAAAGTACTTCTGAAAATGCTGCTCGTTTTTCTTCCTGCTCAGCTCCTTTGGGATTGATGATCTCCAGTCCTTCGATATTGATACTGTTGGCTTCAGCAAGTTCATTGATGATGGCCGCATTGCCCAACAATATGGGAATGGCAATGCCTTCATCATTGGCAATCTGTGCAGCCTTCAACACTTTCACATTTTCTGCATCCGCAAATACAACACGCTTCGGATCCCTCCTGGCCTTGCTGCCCAGGGCACGTATCAATTGATTATCGATACCCAAACGTTTGTTCAGTTCGATCTCGTAAGCAGACCAGTTTGTGATCGGTTTTTTGGCTACACCACTTTCCATTGCCGCTTTGGCAACAGCTGGAGAAACCGTGCTGATCAATCTCGGGTCGAGGGGTTTCGGGATGATGTAATTCGGACCAAAAGCTATGTTATTGGCATTGTAGGCCATGTTCACAATATCAGGCACTGCCGTCTTGGTTAGCTCCGCCAAAGCCTTTACTGCAGCGAGTTTCATCGCCTCATTGATACTGGTGGCTCGCACATCCAATGCTCCTCTGAAGATGTAAGGGAATCCCAACACATTGTTCACTTGGTTGGGAAAATCAGACCTACCAGTGGCCATGATGATATCATTTCTCACCGATGTGGCATCATCCCAGCTGATCTCCGGATCCGGATTCGCCATGGCAAACACAATGGGCTTGGGTGCCATCACTTTCACCATCTCCTTGCTTACCACATTGCCCTTGCTGAGACCAATGAAAACATCTGCACCCTTGAAAGCTTCTTCCAGACTGATTTCCGGACGATCAACGGCAAATCTTTTTTTACGATCATCCAGGTCTTCACGCTTGATGTGTATCAGCCCTTTGGAATCAAACATCAACACATGCTCCCGCTTTGCACCCAACGCTTCATACAGATCAATGCAGGCCATGGCTGCGGCACCTGCACCATTGACAAGAATGATCACGTCCTCAATTTTTTTCTCCTGCAATTCCAATGCATTCAGCAAAGCTGCTGCACTGATGATGGCCGTACCATGCTGATCATCATGCATGATAGGGATATTCATCTCCTCCTTGAGTCGCTGTTCAATGTAGAAACACTCTGGTGCTTTGATATCTTCCAGATTCACACCGCCGAAAGTGGGCTGCAGGGCCTTCACGATCTCGACAAATTTTTCTGGATCTTTTTCATCGATCTCAATGTCGAATACATCGATATCAGCAAAGATCTTGAACAATACCCCTTTCCCTTCCATCACCGGTTTGCCGGCCTCCGGACCAATATCACCCAAACCCAGAACTGCTGTGCCATTGCTGATCACCGCTACCAGGTTGCCTTTCGCAGTGTATTTATAAACGTTCTCAATATTCTCATGTATTTCCATACAAGGCTCTGCCACACCGGGTGAATAGGCGAGCGACAGATCTCGTTGTGTCTTGGCTTCCTTGGTTGGAATCACCTCAATTTTACCAGGCCTGCCTTTGGCATGGTATTCCAGCGCATCCTCACGTCTTAATTTTTTTTGCATAAAATATTTTTAAACCATCTCCCAATTCCTAACTCCTGATTCCTAACCACGCCATCAACCCCATGCCAATCTCAATACCTCTTTCGTCTATGTTAAAGGTAGGCGTGTGTACTCCTGATGTGATCCCTTTGGATACATTACCCGTCCCCAATCGGAAAAAACATCCCGGTATCTTTTGTGAGTAATACCCGAAATCTTCTGCACCCATGCTCAACTCCATCTCGCCAACATTTTCTGATCCCATAAATGTTGATGCAATCGATTTGGCTTTTGGTGTGAGCTCAGCATCGTTGATAACCGAAGGATATCCAACATCGATCCTGACCATGATCTCAGCCCCAGTGCTCTTTGCAACGTGTTCACAAATCTCTGTAATGCGTTTGTGTGCTGCAAAGCGCCAGCTCTCATCCATGGCTCTGAAGGTGCCCATCAGCTTTACTTCCGAAGGTATCACGTTGGTGGTATGTCCACCTTGTATGGAGCAGATCGACAATACAGACGGGGAGAAGGGATTGTTGTTCCTGCTCACCACCTGTTGTAATGCAACCACCAGTTGTGAAGCCGTAAGAATGGTATCTACCGTTAGATGAGGCCTTGCAGCATGTCCGCCTTTTCCTTTGATGGTAATATAAATCTCATCTGCACTGGCCATCACTTTTCCGGCACCAAAACTGACCTTGCCCACTTCGAGTTGTGGATGCACATGCAGTGCGATGATGTGTTGCGGTTTGGGATTATCAAGCACACCTTCTTTGATCAATAAACTGGCGCCGCCTGGATTTTTTTCCTCACCAGGTTGAAACACGAGTTTGATGGTCCCATCCCACTGCTCTTTCAACTCATTGAGTATCCTTGCAGCTCCCAACAAGCAGGAAGTATGCACATCATGTCCGCAGGCATGCATCACTCCTGCCACAGTTGAAGCATATTCAACATCATTCTCTTCCTGAATGGGCAAAGCATCCATGTCGGCTCTCAACGCAATCACACGATCAGAAGGTCTTCCCTGGATGATCCCGATCACGCCGGTATCCGCCATTACTGTATAGGGAATACCGAGCTGATCAAGATGCTGTTTTACAAATGCAGCTGTATTGTATTCTTTATAACTCAGCTCCGGATGGGCATGCAGATGATGTCTGATGGATCGATACTCTTCAAAATATGTTGAAGCCAGTTCTTTTATTTGGATATCAATGCTCATGGTCTGTTTTCATTTTCCTGCTTCTCCGGCTTCACTTCAATTTGTGCAGGGATGATCAAAAGATTTTCACCGAAAGAAGCCGTCATCTCTTTTCTGAAGATTTCTGCATCCTTGTAGGCTTTGAAATTACCAAACTGCAATTTGAAGTTGGGCGACTGATAATAGAGATAAGTTTTTTGATCCGGAAATTGCTTCATCAATTTTGCCTTGGCTTCCAAAGCAAGATCCCTCTTGTTGGTGCTGATGACCACAATCCTGAATCCGGCTTCAAGTACAGTTCTGTTTTTCAGTGCCTCCTTGTTCAACTCAATCTGCTTGTCTACCAGTTTGTCCAATCGTGGATCCCTGCTTACATACGGACTCCTCGCAAACTGTGCTTTTGCAGATGTGATGCTCAACAGCATCAGCAAGATCATATGGTGCTTTATCAGCATTGTTGTGTTGACTACTCCTGATCACGACCATGGCAGGCCTTGAATTTCTTTCCGCTGCCACATGGACAAGGATCATTTCTTCCTACTTTGGGACCAACACGCACCGGTTCTTGCTTCACCGCAGAAGGATCATGATAGTCGTTGCCAGTTTCGATCATCTCTGGTGATCCTGAAGCAGTCAGTTCATCTTTTCTCTCCCGCATCTTGCTCATGTCGGTCTTCCGCTCTTTACCTTCTTTGAGATTGGCCTGCTCACCGGTTACGGGCAGGGTAGCATGACAAAGGAAAGAAACGATCTCTTTGCTCACTTCTGCATCCATATTGGAGAAAAGCTCGAAAGCAGTTTGCTTATAGATAACCAAAGGATCTTTCTGTTCATAAACTGCCGTCTGCACACTTTGTTTGAGATCATCCATCGCTCTCAAATGCTCTTTCCAGGAATCATCAATGATAGCAAGGGTGATCGACTTCTCCAGGGCAGCGCTGAGTTCAGCTCCTTTGCTGCCAACAGCTTTCTCTAGGTTCGTCAGCACATTGATGGTCTTTTTGCCATCGCTGATGGGTACCACAACATTCACAATATGATTGCCCTGCGTCATGCGCACATTCTGAAATACCGGATACGACTGTTTTGCCAGCGCCTGCTTTTTGGAAGTATAATGGTCCACTGCCTCTTTGTATAGCTGCTCCGCAAGTTCATTAGGGTTGCCTTTGGATAAGGATTCCGGACTGATGCTGCTATCAATGCCGAGATGCATGATAACATCCATCCTCAACCCTTCATGGTCTTCCGTGCCGGTGAACTGATTCACAATATTTCCAGAAACGGAATAGAAGGCGTTGTCGATATCCAACGCCAAACGATCTCCATGCAATGCATGCTGTCGTTTGGTTTAGACCACACTCCGTTGCTTGTTCATTACATCATCATATTCAAGCAAACGCTTCCTTATGCCAAAGTTGTTCTCTTCTACTTTTTTCTGCGCCCGCTCAATGCTTTTGGTGATCATGCTGTGCTGGATCACTTCGCCTTCCTTATATCCCATGCGGTCCATCAGCGACGCAATGCGATCACTGCCGAACATCCTCATTAGATCATCTTCCAGCGAAACATAGAATTGGGATGAACCAGGGTCACCCTGACGACCAGCTCGTCCGCGTAACTGACGGTCAACGCGGCGGCTCTCATGTCGCTCCGTACCGATGATGGCAAGTCCGCCTGCTTCCTTAACACCCGGACCGAGTTTGATATCGGTACCGCGACCCGCCATGTTGGTGGCGATGGTTACATTACCGGCCAGTCCAGCCTCTGCTACCACCTGCGCTTCACGCGCATGTTGCTTTGCGTTCAATACGTTGTGCGGGATCTTTTTCTGCTGCAACATCCGGCCTAACAATTCTGATACTTCCACAGAAGTGGTACCCACCAGTATCGGTCGACCTGCATTGCGCAGCTGCTCAATCTCGTCAATAACGGCTTTGAACTTTTCTCTCTTCGTTTTGAACACAAGATCTTCCTGATCTTTTCTGATCAGGGAGAGGTTGGTGGGGATGGTGACCACATCGAGTTTGTAAATGTTCCACAACTCAGCGGCTTCTGTCTCTGCGGTACCTGTCATACCAGCCAGCTTGTGGTACATCCTGAAATAATTCTGCAGGGTTACGGTGGCGTAGGTTTGTGTGGCTGCTTCGATCTTCACATTCTCCTTGGCTTCGATGGCCTGATGCAAACCATCACTGTATCGTCTGCCTTCCATGATACGACCGGTCTGCTCATCTACGATCTTGACCTGACCGTCGATCACCACATATTCAACATCTTTATCGAACAACGTGTAGGCCTTCAACAATTGCTGTATGGTATGGATGCGATCGGCTTTCAAAGAATATTCCTGAAGCAGATTTTCTTTGGCAGCTGCTTTTTCTTCAGTGGCTGCAGTTGTTTTTTCTATTTCGGCGAGGGCAACGCTGAGATCGGGCAACACGAAGAAGTTAGGGTCTTCACCAGTTTTGGTGATGAAGAGCAGACCTTTGTCGGTCAGCTCCACCTGATTGTTCTTCTCATCAATATGGAAATACAATTCCTCATCCACATCAGGCATGTGCTTCTGCTGTTCGGCAAGGAAATAGTTCTCTGATTTCTGCAGTTTGACCTTGATACCTGGTTCACTGAGGAATTTGATCAGGGCGCTGTTCTTGGGCAGACCGCGATACGCACGCATCAGCTGAAGACCACCTTCCTGTGGACCATCCTTGCCTTCCGTGATCATTTTCTTGGCGTCTTGCAGGGATTTCATGACCACCTGCTTCTGCACATCTACCAATTGCTGGATACGGGGGCGATGGATATGGTACTGCTGATCATCACCTTTCGCAACCGGACCGGAGATGATCAAGGGGGTTCGGGCATCATCGATCAAAACACTGTCCACCTCATCCACCATGGCAAAATGATGTTTGCGCTGCACCATCTCATCCGGTGAGTGAACCATGTTATCGCGCAGGTAATCAAAACCGAATTCGTTGTTGGTGCCATAGGTAATGTCGGCCATATAAGCCTTTCGTCTTGCATCGGAATGTGGCTGGTGTTTGTCGATGCAATCCACAGCAAGTCCAAGCCATTCAAACAACGTACCATTCCATTCTGCATCACGTTTTGCCAGGTAGTCGTTCACCGTTACGATGTGCACACCTTCCCCCGCAAGAGCATTGAGATAGGCGGGTAGGGTAGAGACCAGGGTCTTTCCCTCACCGGTGGCCATCTCTGCAATCTTGCCCTGGTGGAGAACGGTACCGCCGATCAGCTGAACATCATAGTGCATCATGTTCCAGTTGACCAGGCTGCCTGCGGCCATCCAGGAAGTTTTGAAGATGGATTGATCCCCTTTGATGGTGATGTAATCTTTTTTAACGCCAAGTTCTTTGTCGAGATCGGTAGCAGTGGAAACCAGTTCTTCGTTTTCCTTGAAACGTCTACCTGCTTCTTTCACCACGGCAAAGGCCTCGGGTAAGATTTGCTGGAGAACGGATTCTATTTCCTCATTGCGCTTCTTTTTCAGTTCATCCACCTGCTTGTATATATCGTCCCTACCCAGGATGTCTTCAACCGGCAGTGAATCTGCCTGCTCATTCAGGGCATGGATGGTATTGTCGATCTCCGTCAGATGTTCTTTGATCCGCTGACGGAATTCATTTGTTTTGTTTCTCAACTGATCGTTGGATAGCGATTGGTATGAAACAAAATGGCCATTGATCTGTTGAACGAGGGGCATGATGGTCTTCACATCCTTTTCCGACTTACTGCCGCCAAATAAACCCGATAAAAATTTAATCATGTGCTTCGGTTCTTGCTGGAGGTCAAAATTAACTCTTTTCTCTCAACGGCTTGTTCAATCCAACCCTTAAATGTCCCATTCATCCATTAAATCATACCCCACCGAAGGCAAATGACTACCTTTGGCGTCCAATTCCTGAACTCAATCGTATGAACAAATATTTCTCGCTCATTATCATTGCTTTAGCAGTTTCTTTCAGTGGATTTACACAGGAGGGTTTTCAGGTGAACGGTAAGCTGGTGGACACACTGGGCAACCCCATATCCAGGGCTACCGTTGGTGTATATATTG
>JBKCOY010000004.1:0-8537 GCA_046309555.1 Chitinophagia bacterium | reverse complement strand
ATTGATATTTCATTGAGTACAACTAAGATCAATTGTTTTCATAATGATAGCTTGCTGATCAAATCAACTGTTTGCCTGGGTAATGGATACACCAATCTCAAAAAGGATATTGAAGTGTTATACTTTGATAATGACACACTGGCCGGGCCCTTTCAATTTCTTGGCCGAGGTCTAATTTCTTCTGCCACAACGTTTGTATCAGGCTGTACAGAAATCAGTCATTTTACTAAAATGACAAAAACGGGTAAAGTATTTGCCTACATCAACAGTGATCTCCGCCAGTTTGAATCCAATATCGGGAATAACAATTCGAACATTGACTATGAACCATTCTCCATAAAAGTGCCAAGTAATAATCTGGACATTTTTAGAGGTGTGCCTACCCAATTACAGGCAACCAATGGTGGAGAATCTTTTAAAACACTGGTCTGGACTCCCTTCAATCTCATCAGCTGTCAGAATTGTCTTAACCCTGTATTACGCACCAATACCAATACTACTATAAAAGCGGTGGGTACTACAGAATATGTTTGTACTGACTCAGCTATCATCAATGTAAACGTATTCTATCAGCAGCACATCATTCTTCCCAATGTATTTACCCCTGATGGTGATGGAAAAAATGATTACTTCTACGTGATTTCGGGAACCGATGTTGTTTCTGTTCAACAATTTCAAATCTTCAACCGCTGGGGTGAAAAGGTCTTTGAGAAAAACAATGTGAGAGCAAATGAGTATTCAGGCGGCTGGGATGGCAATTACAAAGGACAAAAAGCAGCAGCTGGTACCTATGTTTACCTGATAAAACTAAAACTGCAAAACGGATCAACAGAAATACATAAAGGAAACATTACTGTATTGAGATAAATTGAAAACAAGTACACTCATACTGATCTTTTTATGCTGCATTGGAATTTCCAGGGCACAGGATCCTCATTTTTCGCAATTCTTTGCTTCACCCCTTACCCTGAACCCTGCCAATACGGGAAACTTCAACGGGCTTTTGCGCGTTGCCGGAAACTACAGGAATCAATGGCCCGGTTTCGGCAATGCATACATCACTTCTACAGCCGCTGTTGATGGTTCTTTTTTTCGAAAAAATTTACCGGAATCAGATAAACTCAGTGGTGGCATATTGCTTCTCACAGATCAAACAGGAAATGGTATTCTAAAGGAAAACCATTTGGCACTCTCACTTGCTTATCAAAAGGGCTTAGACAATACCGGTAATCATTCCATAACCGTGGGTTTTCAAGGCGGCTTAGGAACCTATAATTTTGATCAGAACAAAGCCAATTTTGAAGATGAGATATCGCCCAGTGGCTTCACCATCCCCTCAACAGAAATTCTGCTGACAAATGATCTGGGCAAACAGTTTCTGGATATGCATGCCGGGGTTCTTTACAAAGGCAACTTCAGCGATGGAACTGGCATCTATTTGGGAGGTTCTGTATACCATCTTGGTAAACCAACATTAGGCTTTGCTTCCACCAGCTATGCCGTTCAAAACCGAATCAATGTTCATGGAGGCGGATTCAAAGAAATCGGTTATTTCACTACACTCCATGCCAGCTTTCAGTATCAGCAACATTTTAACTACAAAGAATTTGTCATGGGAGCGGCAATCAGTCATATCTTAATCGACAATAAAAAAATCTATACAGAGGTTTACGCAGGCAGCTGGATCAGAAATGGCGACGCTTTCATTCCCTATCTGGGTTTAGAGTGGAACAATTTAAGAGCAGGTTTTTCATATGACATCAACTACTCCAGAAAAAAAGCAGCATCCAGTCTTTATCAGAGCATGGAATTCTCCCTCTCATGGTTACTGAATAGATCCTCAGATATTCCAGGTGTGAAATGTCCGAAATTCTGATTACTACTTTTATCTTGTCAGCCTATGCATGAGCAATGCTGCTCGTTTCGTAAGATAAGGCAGGTCCTTCAGGTTGATGGTTTCCCCGGGAGCATGCGCTCCTTTACCGGATGCACCTAATCCATCCACACAATCCAGATAAGCTGCAACATAGGATATATCTCCGGCCCCGCGCGAACCCGGATCACCTGCTTTCGTCTCACCCATTCCCAGGTCTTTTGAAATACCATCGATTACTTTCAATACGTTTGCGTTGCCTCCCGTTGGCGCCATAGAAGGGATACCATCCTCAAATACAATCGTCGCTTTTGTTTCAGAAAGATTTTGTGTAACAATTTTTCGCATAACCTCGCGTGCATTTTCTTTTTGCTGCTCGGTTAGAAAACGAAGATCCCCGGTTACCGTTACAGCTGGAGAAATGATATTGTCTTTGCCAATGGCATTACCGGCAGCCTTGTTTGGATCATAGCTCATCTCTGATCCGCCAATGAACAATCCTGGATTGAAGGTGAGGTATTGCTCAGTGCTAAGCTGCAAGCGGAACTCATTGATGATGCGTGCTGCCTCATAGATTGCGCCATAGCCAACGCTGGGTTTGAAGATCCCTGATGAATGTCCCGTTTTTGCCGTCACACTCAACGTCCATCCGCTGGAACCTCTTCTGGCTGTTGCAATGGTATTCAATCCTGAAGCTCCTTCAAAACCAATGGCGATATCGTGTTGCTTTGCACGCTCAATGAAGTCACCACGACTCACTGATACCGGATCGCCGCCTCTCTCTTCATCTCCGGTGAAATATGCTGTGATCGTCACATCGTCCAGCAGTCCTTGTGCATGCAGGGCTTGCAATGCTTTGATCATGATCACATCACCGCCCTTCATGTCGTTCACGCCCTGCCCCGTTGCAGTAGAATCATTGATCATGGTGAAAGGCGTAAAAGGCATATCAGGTTCAAAAACTGTATCGAGGTGGCCAATAAGGAAAAGCTTCTTTCCTTTTCTACCCTTTCGCGTGGCCACGAGATGACCAGCACGCTTGATAGAATCCGGCATGGAGATCCAGGTGCAAGTAAAGCCTGCTTTCTCCAATTCACGGGCATAAATTGCTCCTACTTTTTTCACACCGGTAATATTCAAACTACCACTGTTGATATTCGCAGATTCTTCGAGCAGCTTCAAAGCTGCAGTATGATTTTGATCAATCCACTTCACAATTGCTTTCTCTCCTAAAGATAATTCCTGTGCCTTGAGATTTTGAAATGAAAACCCTAAAAGCACAAGGAAGAGTAAGTTGATTTTTTTCATACAATCAATGTTTGAGAATGAATTTTTGGATATACTGTTTCCCATTGTTTGTTACGCGTAACAGATAGGTTCCAGATGCTGCGTTTGCAAGATCAAAGGAATAATTTTTTGGCTGTGCAAGTACATTGAATATTTTGCTTTTGTATACGGGCACTCCGCCACTGCTATAAACTTCAAAACCAAGTTTTCCTGATGCGGGCAGACAATCAAAATGCAACTGCCGGATTGCAGGATTTCCTTTGATGGCAAGTCTGATCTCTCTGGGATCATAATTGACTATGGAGGTAACACCTCCGGACGGCATCAAAAACCTCGATAACAAAGGATAGTGGTCGGATGTGGTGTTGGCATAATCCGCAATCCAGGATTCAACGCTTCTTACCAATCTTACGGAACCAGACACATAAAGATCTTCAAGCTCATTGGATATGACCAGATGATCCACCACATCCTCATAACCCAACACAGAATAACTGCCATTGTTGCTCAAGATCAGGCTCAAGGATTTATACCGGTCGCTGTCTGTTGAATCTTTGACAATGGGATCGTATGAAGTAATCGCAGGATTGATACCGGTAGAAATGGTAGAATCCAGATCATCATTAAAATCACCAAGGATCATCAGGTGGGCTGCATTGAAATGCATATCCAATGTATCCTTCAACTCCTTTGCACCGTCAAATCTTCGTTTGTGATCGGTCGCCGTATTCCCTGATTTTCCGTGGACAAGAATAAAATTCATCTTTCTCACAGCAGCCCCATTGACCACATCAGCTTTCAACAAATAAGGGAATCTGCCTGAAGCCCAATTGGAGGATGCTGTGGAGCTGGTTCTCATCAATCCGCGAACTTCTATATTACTGATCACAGATTTCCGATATGCAAATGCCAGTTTTTGTCCGCTTGCATATGAACCACCCGTTGCATCTGGTGCATTGGATGCAAAATCAGCAACCACAAAACCGTAACCCGACAATGATTCGATCAGCAATTTGAATCGGTTCACATCTACCACTTCCGAAAACGCATAGAGATCTGCATCCAGACTGTCCATGACCCTTTTGATATTGGCCTGTGCCAAATCATCATTGACCGGTCCTTGTCCCGCTGCAGCACTGCCAAACCACTCGATATTCCAGTTGACAACATCAAAAGTTGCAGATTTGCTATACGAGTTGGCCATCAATACAATGGGCGGAGTATTGGCGAGTCCTGTTGAGGAAAATGTCAGTTGACCTTGTGTAGTGGTACTGACCGCAGTAGGAGTATACCTGACAAAGCAAGTTTTGATCCCGCCTTTTTGTTGATCTGCTGTGTACACCAAAGAAGATCCAAAGTTGTTGTTATCTGCAGAGAGGGTGAAACCCGAAGAGGCATTGATGGTCAGATCAGATTGTGGGTTAAGGATCTGGAAAGAGAAGGACTGAGATGCAGAAGCAACACTTACCTGCGTGCCTTCAAAATGCAAAATCCTTGGCTGTTCAAACCTGATGGCTGCCGCTGGTCTGGTATTGACACTATTGATATAAATATTGTCCACCGTAACCCTCGCTGCTCCTTGAGATGCTGAGGAAGTATAGCGGATGGCAATAAAAGTAGATGATGACTTATATGCTGAGAGATCAATATTGCTGAGCGAAGTCCATGCATCACTGTTTGGTTTTGGTAGAAATGCATTCACCAGCACCCACGTGGAACTTCCCGGTAAAGGCATGGCAGACTGGTTTGTAGCGATGTATATTTCAGGCTGTGGACCAGCAAATTTCGTTCTCATGTCCATGGTCATGCTCACAAAAGAAAACGTAGACAAATCCAGGGCAGGCGAAATAAGCCAATCATCATTGTCAACCGCACCTGTACCGGAAACAAAACCATTTATCTGTAGTCCATTGGTACCGCCATTTCCAAATATGCTGCATGTCCATGCACTATCGCCCTTCAGGCTGTAGGCAAGCCAGCCGGAAAAAGGCTGTGTTGAACAATCATTGAATTCATAACGGAATTCACTGGCTCCTTTTGTCGTAAAGCTCCAGGTAGCATCACCGGTAAATCCTGCAAATGAATTTCCGGCAAGGTCCTTAACAGCAGAGGCATCAAGCTCAACATAATAGAGCGTTGAGAATGCCAATCCACTAAGATTGAAAGTGATAGTATTAGAAGAGACGAGTACCGCTGTATTTGTGATATCTATGGTTGTCACTACTGTAGCATCTGATTTTCTTTTGACGATAATATTTCCCGTTCCTTTGGCAACAGTTTCATTGAAAGTCATTTTCATAACAGGATTAAGTTCTACGAAAGATGCACGGTTCAACGGATTCAAGGAACTGAGTTGTGGTGGCACGTTATCTCCGCCAGTTACCGTCTCCAGAGAAAAATCGTCAACAGATAACCCGTCGTCTGAACCGGTTGCATTCAGATCATTCCAACGGATATAGATACTGGCACCAGCTGCAATGGTTAATCCTGTCAGGGTATGTGAAATCGATGTTTGGTTTGCCGTTGTATTCCCATCAAGAGCACCAACGGTTCCAGTAGTAACTGGTGCAGTGAAATCGAGTTGGTTCACATCTACCCAGGTCCCAGATGCCAGACTGGTGGCATCAAGACTATATTGAAAGTCCAATGCGTCATTTCTACCTGTAGCACCCAATCTCCATTGCTCCCCTTTGTAAGTGATCTTAATGCTGGTGATGACACCACTGGTATTGTTTACAAAATAT
The DNA here is from genome assembly GCA_046309555.1 of Chitinophagia bacterium. GTDB lineage: Bacteria > Bacteroidota > Bacteroidia > Chitinophagales > Chitinophagaceae > Pollutibacter. The sequence goes on along the minus strand of JBKCOY010000004.1, from coordinate 2,633 downwards.
GCGCCAAACGAAGGCGCAAGGCTGCTTGACTGCAGGCCACCCAATGCTCTTTCCGATGCGGCCGATGCTCCAAATGAATAGGTGTCGCCTGAATTACCGCTACCGGTTCCAGCAGTATACAAAGTATTTGCATTGGTTCCTGACTCAAGAAAAAGCCAGCCAGATGGCATGGTGGATGCAGTTCCACTGCTAACCAATACATTGAAATCCTGGGTATAGGGTTGGCCGGTTAGACTGATTTGTGCTTGAAGCGAATAGCCAATCAGGTTACTGGCCAAAAACAGAAAAATAGAACGCATGAAGGACTTTCGCATAAAGCTTGAATTTATGCGAAGATATAGGGAATCACTACAGCATAGGGCCTCAAAATCTTTTTGTAACTTCAGCGCGCTCATGAGAAAAAAGGTTTCCTTCCTGTTGATTTTTTGGGGCTGTCTGTCAGCAAATACAAAGGGACAATCGGTACGTTCAATGGAACAGCTGCTCGACACAGGATATTTCGCCAAAAAGAAAATTGATCCCATCAAGATCGATGGCAATATCCTGGAAAAGACATGGGAAAATGCACAAAGGGCCACCAACTTCATCCAGAACTTTCCCAATGATTCGATGCTCTCTAAGTCAAGAACGGAAATAATGGTTTCGTATGACGACAAAAACCTGTATATCGCTGCCAGAATGTACAACACTGTCAAAAATCAATCCTACGTTACTCCTTCACTCAAAAGGGATTTCAGGGGCGAAGCCAATGACGCGATCGTGGTCAGTATAGACCCATTTATGGACAGGATGAATTCTTTTTCTTTTGGCATCAATCCGTTCGGCGTGCAACGGGAAGGTTTGGTGGTGAATGGAGGAGTGCAGAGTGACGACCTGAGCTTGTCATGGGACAACAAATGGTACGCAGAATCTAAAATTAATGAGGACTATTGGAGCATGGAAATGGCCATCCCCTTCAATACCATTCGCTTCAGAAATGGATCACAGAAATGGCTGGTGAATTTTTACCGACTGGACAGCTACAATGCTGAACGGTCTGGCTGGGCAAGAGTACCCAACCAATATGCTATGATCAGCCTTGCTTTCAACAAGCCGCTGGAATTTGAAACACCCATCAATAAAAAAGGTCCGAATATATCCCTCATCCCATTTGTTTCTCCGGGAATATTCAGAAACCCGGTGGTTAAGAATCCCAACAACCGAGAGTTCAACACAAAAAGCAATCTGAGTTTTGGTGGGGATGCAAAAATTGGAATCGGTTCTTCCCTCAACCTTGATCTGACTGTCAACCCAGATTTTTCTCAGGTTGAAGTTGACAATCAGGTAACCAATCTCGATCGTTTTGAGATACTCTTCCCCGAGAAAAGACAATTCTTTCTGGAGAACGGAGATCTCTTTGCCAATTTCGGCGTTGAAGGAGTTCGACCTTTCTTCTCCAGGAGAATAGGTGTAACAAGAGATCCCGGAACGGGGCAAAATATCCAGAACAAAATCGATGCAGGATTGCGTTTGAGTGGGAAGATCGGTGATGACCTGAGATTGGGCGTGATGCAAATGCGTACTGCAGCTATTGATTCTATCGGACAGGCTGCCAACAATTTTTCTGTTATTGCGCTACAGCAAAAAGTATTTACCCGTTCCAGCGTTGGCATGATCTTTACCAACAAGGAAGTCGTTGGATCTACTGATTTCAACAGGGTAGCTGGTGTAGATTATAATATCGCCTCGAAGAGTAATGTCGTCAATGGAAAGCTTTTTTACATGATGTCTTTTGATCCAACGAGAACGGTGAATGACAAAGCTTATGGAGGAAGTATTGTATACAATAAAAGAGGCTTTGAATCTCGGCAACGTCTTTTCAGCATTGGAAAGGAATTCAACCCGGAAGTTGGATATCTGAGACGAGGTGGATTTATCCGATATGCCGGCGATGCAATGTGGAAGTATTATCCAAGAAATTCAAGGATTAACCGGCATGGACCTATGGCTGACTATGATTTTACCTATTTCTCCGGTATAGGCATAACGGACTATGACCTGAACGCTATGTATAACATTGCGTGGAAGGACTACACACAGCTATTATTTCGTTTCAGAAGAGATTATACAAGACTTACAGAAGATTTTGATCCTACCAATACAGGCGGTGTAAGGTTAAAAGCCAATGAATCTTTTGTTTATTATTCAATCATTTGCAGTCTTGTTACAGACCAAAGAAAAAAATTAGCTGCAAAATTACAAACAAGGTCCGGACAATATTTCAATGGCAATCGATTGAATCTTGACGGTGAATTGAGCTATCGGATTCAGCCTTTGGGAAGTATTTCATCAGTATTTTCATTCAATCGTCTTCGTTTCCCATCTCCATACAAGAGTGCAGACCTGATCTTGATCGGACCAAAAATTGACCTCACCTTCTCAAGATCAATGTTCTTATCTACGCTCATTCAATACAATAACCAGATCAACAACATCAATACAAATATTCGGTTTCAATGGAGATTTGCTCCGGCATCGGATATCTTCCTTGTTTATACGGATAACTATTACGCCGACACGTATCGATCAAAGGGAAGTGCACTGGTTCTCAAAGCCACTTATTGGCTGAACCTCTGACGGCTACTCTGTTGCCG
>JBKCOY010000003.1:0-6400 GCA_046309555.1 Chitinophagia bacterium | reverse complement strand
CATCACCTGGACAACCATGGCATTGATCATGAATCACCAGATCAATCCTACCACCAAATGGAACCTCAAATTATTCACTATTCTAGGAGACAGGAATAGCGTGGGTTTCATGCCTGCAGGTGGTATTGCAGTTAAGGATTCAATAAATCCCTCCACGGTTCAATACAATCCCAGAAATCTGAATACTGATCGCTATCGCAATGCAGGAGCAGAATGGAGGTTCATCACAGACCACACTTTCATGGGGATGAAAAACACATTGTCGGCCGGACTAAGGCTCTACCGCGGAAACACGGATCGTTTGGTATCAGATGGCAAGGGATCAACCAGAACGGGATACGACATGGGATTGTTGGGTGGTGTATGGACCAGAGATATTGATTTCCGCGCCACCAATGCAGCAGCCTTTGCAGAAAACATCTTCAGATTAACTGAGCAATTGCTGATCATTCCTGGTATCCGCTATGAGTACATCACAGGCAGCGCGAGCGGTAGAAATGGATTCAATGGAAATACAGAGATCATGTTGCAGGCCCAAACCAGAAAGCGGGGATTTGTACTTGCCGGCATCGGTACGGAATACCATATTGGCAAAAACACTGAAGTTTATGCCAATATCTCACAGGCTTATAGGCCTGTACAGTTTGCTGATCTTGCTGCTCCGCCTACTACCGACATCATCGATCAAAACCTGCGTGATGCCAGAGGTTTCAATGCTGATTTGGGGTATAGAGGTAAACTGGCTGATTATCTATTTTTTGATGTAAGTGGATTTTGGTTACAATACAACAACAGGGTAGGAACGATCCTGCAACAAAGACTTGATGGAAGCTTTTATAATTACAGAACCAATGTGGGCAATAGCCATGCAAAGGGGATTGAAAGCATTGCCGACTTTAATCCTTCCAAGTTGCTTTTTGGCAGCAAGGGATGGGAATTGAATTTGTTTGTCTCTTATGCCTATACTGATGCGCGATATGGCGACCTGAAAGTCATTGCCAAAAACAATGACAATCAGCTGGTCGAAAAAAATCTCCGAAATAAAAAAGTGGAGAATGCCCCCGAACACATTCTCAGAACCGGATTGACATTGGGGTATAAGAAATTCAGTTTGACCTCACAGTTCAGTTATGTAAGTTCTGCCTTCAGTGATGCCAACAATACCATTGAACCAAGTGCAAATGCCAATAATGGTCTTATCCCCTCTTATGATGTGATCGACTTGACTGCGGACTATAAGCTTAGCAGTCGTTTTAATGTTAAGGCAGGAATCAACAACCTCACCAATGCTTTTTATTTCACGCGAAGAGCAGGCGGCTATCCTGGTCCCGGTGCCATGCCCGCAGATGGAAGAACCTGGTTCATGACTTTGTCGGCGAAATTCAATTAAGGCGCATCACATTGCAAATGTTTGTATATTGGTGAACCATGGCCAAAAGCAAACATTATTATATCCGAAGATCACATCGCTATCTTGGTTTATTGCTGGGTATCCAGTTTTTGATGTGGACTATCGGTGGCCTCTATTTCAGCTGGAGCAACATGGATGAGATCCATGGCGACTTTCAGAAAAAATCACCTCCTTTACTTTCATCGGAAGTTGAGTTGGTGTCTCCAACTGCGGTACTGGATTCCATCAAAAAAATTCATAGTGTTGACTCACTTGTTTCCATTCAGCTGATTGATCTCTTGGGAGAACCATATTATCAGGTCAGATGTGTTTCTGCATTGCATGATCAACAGAAAGGGATACACAGGCACGAGATGATGAATCATCTTGCAGATGCAAGAACTGGTAAATTAAGAGGCCCGCTTACCAAAGAAGAAGCTATTGCTGTTGCTGCAAGGCATTTCAACGGAACTCCTGAAACTGAAAAAGTTGATTATTTGACTAATACCGATTTGCATCATGAATACCGCGAAAGTCCTTTGCCGGCATATGCAGTTAAATTCAAGCATCCCTCGCAGACAGTAGTCTATGTGGCAACTGAGTTGGGGACTGTTCAAAAATTCAGGAATGAAAAGTGGAGGATCTTTGATTTCCTCTGGATGCTCCATACCATGGATTATGAAGGCAGGGATAATTTTGGAAATATTGCACTTCGCATCTTTTCTATTTTCGGACTAATCACAGTGATCAGTGGATTTGTTTTGTTCTTTATCAGTGCTAAATGGAACAGGCCTTCCTGATCATGCCTCAATTCTTTTGATGGAGGCACCAAGTGCTGTCAGTCTTTTATCCAGATATTGATATCCTCTGTCGATCTGTTCAATATTATGGATGATACTCTTGCCTTCTGCACTAAGGGCCGCGATGAGCAGGGCCATGCCGGCGCGGATATCCGGACTGCTCATGGTGATGCCCCGAAGTTTTTGTTTACCTTCCAATCCGATTACCGTTGCCCTGTGCGGATCGCAGAGGATGATGCGAGCACCCATGTCGATCAGCTTGTCAACAAAAAACAACCTACTCTCAAACATTTTCTGATGGATGAGCACACTGCCTTTGGCCTGTGTAGCCACAACAAGTATGATGCTCAAGAGATCCGGTGTGAGTCCCGGCCAAGGATGATCATAGATGGTCAGCACCGAACCATCAATGCTGTCACGAATCTCATATGCATCCTGTTCCGGAACTAGAATATCATCTCCCTCGATATCAAATTGTATCCCCAATTGTCGGAATTTGTCGGGTATCATACCCAGATGTTCTACTCCAGCACCTCTGATGTTGATGGCACTGCCAGTCATGGCTGCCAGTCCGATGAAGGAACCCACTTCTATCATATCAGGCAGGATCCGATGATCCGTGCCATTCAATGATGTTACACCTTCTATGGTTAGGAGATTGGATTTGATGCCTGATATTTTAGCTCCCATCCTGTTCAGCATCAGACATAGCTGCTGAAGGTAAGGTTCACACGCAGCATTGTAGATGGTGGTAGTGCCTTTGGCCATGACCGCTGCCATCACGATATTGGCAGTGCCAGTCACAGAGGGTTCATCCAGCAACATGTCCGTCCCCTTCATCTCTTTTCCGGATAGCTTGAAATAACCCAGTGCCTGATCGTATTCCCATTTCACACCCAGTTTAAGGAAGCCATCGATATGGGTATCCATTTTCCTTCTGCCGATCTTATCACCGCCGGGTTTTGGGATGAATGATCTTCCGAATCTCGCCAGGAGTGGACCAGCAATCATCACCGACCCACGCAGGCGATTGGCTTTCTGCTGGAAGTCAGGATCATCCAGCTTCTCCAAGTGAATATGGGCTGCTGTAAAGCGATAGGTATTCTCATCGATCCTTTGGGTCTCCACACCCAGTTCCTCCAGGATACCGATCAGAAGCCTCACGTCAAGAATATCAGGAATATTGCTGATGGTGACGACTTCAGGGGTAAGCAGAACGGCACAGATGACCTGCAGGGCTTCGTTTTTGGCGCCCTGAGGGATCAGATCGCCTTCCAGTTTTTTTCCGCCAATGACTTCAAAGGATTTCATGATGCGTTTTAGCAAAGATATTCCATCCTTCAATTCGTTATTTTTACAGCGCCATCATTTTCACACAATCTGTCGACTTGCAACATTTTGCTGATTATTCGCTGAAAGAACACAATACATTCGGAATGAATGTGAATTGTGCTCACTTCTATTTAGTGCAAGATGAAAAGGAGTTGCAGGTTTTGCTCACCGATCCTGATTTCATTTCGCTTAAAAACCAATGCCCTGATTTTCTGGTGATCGGTGGCGGAAGCAATATTCTATTTACAGAAGATGTCAATGGAATAGTGTTGAAGATATCCATCGGTGGTATTCAGTTCCGGGATGAGACGGAAGATTATATCATCATCAGGGCAGGTGCTGGGATTCAATGGCATTATTTTGTTAATTTTGCTATTCACCAGGATTGGGGAGGTATTGAAAATTTATCCTGCATTCCCGGAACAGTAGGGGCAGCTCCCATGCAAAATATCGGTGCGTATGGAGTGGAAGTAGCTTCTGTGATCGAAGCAGTTCATGCCTATGATATGCTAGAGAACAGAATGGTTCGGTTCATCAAAGAGGAATGTAAGTTTGGCTATCGTGAAAGTTTTTTCAAACAGGAAGGGAAGGGGAGATATATCATCACGACAGTGGATTTTAGGCTCAATAAGAAACAGCAGCTTCGTCTTGAATATGGCGCCATCCGTGATGAATTGACAAAAATGAAAATCGATGAGCCTACCATCAGGGATGTTTCAAAAGCTGTATGTGCCATTCGTGCATCCAAGCTGCCTTCTCCGGATCAGATCGGAAATGCTGGGAGTTTTTTCAAGAATCCGGTGATCGATAGAGAACTGATGGAAAAATTGCGAATGCAATATCCGGAGATGCCCAATCATGCATCAGGACAAGGATTCAAGGTGCCAGCAGGATGGTTAATTGAGCAAGCAGGGTGGAAGGGTTATCGGGAGGGAGATGCAGGGGTTCATGAAAAACAGGCATTGGTATTGGTGAATCATGGCAAAGCAAGCGGGAGGGAAATCTTGGCATTATCTAACAAGATTCAGGAAAGTGTTCGGAAGCAATTTGGAATTGAATTGGAAAGAGAAGTAAATATTGATAGTATTAAAAATTCTACATTTAATCAATGAATAAGCGATTATTTATGCCGCAATATAAGTTTGCCCTGGTTCTAGGAGTATGCCTTTGTTCATTTCTTTCCTGCAAAAAGAATGTGGCTTCAAATCCATCACAAACAAGGCCCCCTGATAAGATCAGTGAACAAAAGACAGTAAATCTAACCATTGATGGGATAGACAGAAATTTCATCGTGTATCTTCCTATCGGCTATAACAATGCTGGTAAAATGCCAATGGTATATGTCATACATGGTGGAAGTGGAACTCCTGAGGGAATGATCAATATTGCCAATTTCAAGCCAATTTCTGACAGGGATAAAGTTATTTTGGTATATCCTGCTGGTGTACAAAGAAACTGGAATGACGGAAGGCCAACAACTCCTAATCAATTGGGAATAAATGATGTTAGTTTTTTCAATCAGGTAACTGATCATATGGTCAAAAACTTCGGTGTTGATGGTACCCGGATTTATGCAACCGGTATTTCAAATGGAGGTTTTATGTCTTCAAGGCTTGGTTGTGAATTAAGCAATCGAATTGCTGCAATAGCTGTAGTAGCCGCAACCATTGAAGCCAATACTATTACACCATCCTGTAATCCTTCAAATCCTGTTCCGGCAATTTATATTCATGGTACTTTGGATCCACTTGTTCCATTCACAGGCGGAAATATGACGGCCGGCGGAACGGCAGGCGGAACTATTCTTTCTCATTTTCAGGCAGTTGCTAAATGGGTGGGCATAAACAAGTGCAATGCAAATGCTGTTGAAACCGATCTTCCAGATATAGCGAATGATGGAACTACTATTAAAAAAAGATTATACGCTTCTGGAACCGGAGGGAGCGAAGTCATCAGTTATGTTGTTCAGAATGGAGGACATACATGGCCGCAAGGTTTTCAATATTTGAACGAGTCTATAATTGGAAAGACAAGTCAGGACTTGAATGCTTGTGAAGAAATTTGGAGTTTTTTCAAGAGGTTCAAAAGAGGATAGAAAATATTTTTTTGAATCTGAATGTCTAATTTGATAAACTAAATGAATGAAAAACTATAACATCATCCTTCCTGGTCTATTGATTCTGATTCCCTTTGGTTATGCTTTCTATTTATATCCATCTTTGCCCAACACCATCCCTACCCATTTCAACCTCGAAGGGAAAGCAGATGGATGGGGCAGTAAAGACTCCATTTTTCTTCTTCCTTCTATCTTGGGATTTGTCAGTCTGATGTCCTATTTACTCCTGAGCAATCTGAAATCGATTGATCCCAAACGAGCCGCTAAGGTTGAAGATGGTTACTATAAAAAGATGGCTTTATTCCTTGTTGTTTTCTTATCGGTATTATCGCTTGTCATCATGTATGGTACCGCCCATCAGGGTATAAAGATTGACCAATTGCTCTTCCCCTTACTAGGATTATTCTTTGCAGGGCTTGGATCTTTCATGTCAAAGCTCAAGCAAAATTATTTCGCCGGATTCAAATTGCCATGGACACTGGAAAGTGAAGCCAATTGGAATGCAACGCATAAACTTGCTGGAAAAATTTGGATAATCTGCGGATCGCTGCAATTTTTATCAGGATTGATACTTGAAGGTCCATGGGTATTTGGAATTTTCATTTCGCTGGTTGCGATCATGGTTTTGGTTCCAACGCTGTATTCCTATTTATTTTTCAGAAAAAATAAAGTGTAGCCTCGACAGGAATCGAATGCAGACGATTCGCCAAAGGCGAATGTCTGCACCCAGACATGAGCTAGAAGCTCATCGTCTGGGCCTGT
>JBKCOY010000002.1:0-13615 GCA_046309555.1 Chitinophagia bacterium | reverse complement strand
TCTTCCATAATAAGTTGACGACTGATGATCCCCGTATAACTTGATCCAGTTCATGACAGAATCATAATGGAGAATGCTATTGTTTTTGAATTCTCGCAACAAGGGATAGTCATCATATGTATCCTCGTCTCTTGAATTGTTGAAATATGCCATGAATCTATAGTAATCTTCATGGCGAAATGGATCGTAGGGGTGACTATGGCATTGAACACAGGCAAAACTGGTACCCATTAAAGTCTCCCAGGTTGTATTGACGCGATCGATGATGGCAGCTGTTCTGAACTCTTCGTTATCAGTTCCTCCTTCATCGTTGGTCATGGTATTACGATGAAAGGCAGTTGCGATGAATTGTTCATCTGTTGGATCCGGCAAGAGATCGCCAGCCAGTTGTTCAGTCAGGAACTGGTCGTAGGGTTTATCTTGATTAAAAGCTTTGATGAGCCAGTCGCGGTATCTCCAACTCGACCGGATATAATCCCTTTCGTATCCTTTGGTATCGGCGTACCTTGCCAGGTCTAACCAAAGGGCTGTCCATCTCTCGCCATAGGCTTCTGAGGCCAATAGATCATCTACCAGGGTTTCGTAGGCTTTGGGATCCTTGCTGTTGAGGAATTTCTCCGCAATTGAGTCAGGCGCGGGAAGTCCGATCAGGTCTAGGGATAATCTTCTCAAAAGAGTTCTTTTGTCGGCCTCCGGATTTCTGCTCAGGTCAACATCATCCAGTTTCTCATCAATGAAACGATCGATCTCGTGCGGTGACTGTTTTTTGAAGAATGAAAAGAATCCTGCGGATGGGACACTGGGTAAAGTTACGGGGGCGTATGCCCAATGGGTGCCGAATTTTGCTCCTTCATCAATCCATTGGGTAAGGATGGTGATCTCCTCTTTTGTGAGGGGTTCCTCTTTGTAGGGCATCCTTTCTTCAGGATCTTGGAGGTGTAATCGCCTGATCATGTCGCTATGTTCAGCATCTCCAGGTATGATGGCTGGTTTTCCGGAAGCAGTGGGAGAGAGGGCTTCTTCCCTGAACAGGAGACTGAAACCACCTTTTTTCTTGACTCCCCCATGGCAGGAAATGCATTTTTGGTTCAGGATGGGTTTCACCTGGGCGTTATAATCAACAGGCTTACGGGTGAAAAAGAGGAAATATGCCCCAAGTAAAAGGATAATTCCAGTTGTGGTAAAAATGATCTTTTTGTTCAATGAGCCAAGCATGTCAGTTCTTTTGAAAATGTATTTCAAGAATTTCTTTCATTTTTCTTACTTCTTCTGGGTCGATAGTAAAGCTTGAGAGTTCTTCCCTCATCTCTGGATTTTGGTATTTCATATTGGATGGGGTGAGCTTCCTTGCTGAGCTGTGAAAGGATTTTGTACCGGTTTTGACAGCCAGATCTATGATATTATCGGAGGTAACGCCTGATCCAACCATGATTTTGATCCTGTTTTCAGCCTGTTCCGTTAATTTTTTTAATAAAGGAATCGAGCCCTCTGCTTTGGGATGACATCCACTGGTAAGTATTCTTTTACAACCCAATCCAATAATTTGCTCAAGTGATACTTCAGGGTTGTTGACTCTGTCGAATGCACGATGAAAGGTGACTTCAAGATTACCTGCTTTCTTAACCAATTCAGCACATCTTTGCTGATCAACGTTTCCGTTTTCATCTAAAATGCCAATCACAACCCCATCACATTTTAACTCAACACATTGTTCAATATCCTTGCACATAATATTGAATTCTAATTCATTATATAAGAAATCACCTCCTCTTGGTCTGATGATGGGAAACAATTGAATACTTGTTGCTTTTCTGGCTTCGGCTATCATACCCCAAGAGGGGGTTGTTCCGCCTTCCATAGGGTTGGCACATAGTTCGATCCTGCTGGCACCAGCTTGTTCCGCCAGGCTACAGGAGGCAATATCAAAGGCAATAACTTCCAGTTCGTAGTTTCTCATCAGTTGAAGTAGCTTTCTCCAGGTATAACTATTTCTTTGTCGGCCGATTTTACCGAATAGCTGAAACCTTTTTGGAGGGCAAAAGCGCCATAATTACCTTTTGTGTCCATGGCGAGAAAGCCGATCTGAATTTTTTTAGCTTTCTCAATGTCGCGGTTGGCGATGCGTTCTACCACTTTTTTGCAGGCTTCCCGAGGTGAATTTCCTTGTCTCATATATTCCACAACCAAATGAGAACCAACGCATCTGATTACTTCTTCTCCAACACCAGTTGAGGTAGCTGCGCCTACTTCGCCATCCACAAATAGGCCAGCGCCAATGACAGGGGAGTCGCCTACCCGTCCATGCATCTTGAAAGCCATGCCACTGGTGGTACAACCGCCGCTCAGGTTGCCTTTGGCGTCAAGGGCCAGGATACCTATGGTATCATGATTGTCTATGCTTCCGGGAAAGGCTCCGGTTACGGGTTCCTGGTAGGTTTTGTTTTCTATGTTCATCACCGGCTCATATTTGGCCTTTTTTAGCCAATCTTTCCAGGCTTTCTCACTGTCTGGGGTCAGCAGGTTCTCTTTTTTGAACCCATTGGCCAGGGCGAATTGGAGTGCACCGTCACCTACGAGGATAACGTGAGGTGTTTTTTCCATGACCATACGAGCAACAGAGATTGGGTGTTTGATGTATTCGAGGGCCATGACGGATCCGCAATTGCCTTTTTCGTCCATAATGCAGGCATCAAGGGTAACTCGACCATCACGATCAGGGTAGCCGCCATATCCGACGGTCTTGTTGCTTTCGTCAGCTTCGGTAACCCTGGCGCCTTGTTCAATAGCGTCTAGTGCATAACCGTTTGATGATAGAATTTTCCAGGCTTCTGCGTTTGCTGCTCGACCAAAATCCCAAGTGGATATTACGATTGGTTTTGTTGCAAGTTGCTGATTATCAGCTGAAGTAAGTACGGTAGTCATTGCTGGTACACCCAGCATGGAAGTTTTCAAAAAATCTCTGCGGATCATTGAGTAGATTTATGCTACAATTTAAGCAATTGTAACACGCTAAAAACTTCAAATAATAACCTATAATTTATATTATGTTAAATAAAATTTGGACAGTTTTCATCCTTATCATGTTTATTCCTTCTGCTAATGCTCAGTTGAAATGGCTGGATGTTTCTGTAGAATACGAACTCAGCACTGCCCCTTCAGTACATCTATACCGGTCGAACATGCGAATAGAAAATTCACCAAACATTGCTTTTTATGTTAGGATCGATATGAAAAACAAAAATCTGAAAGCTTTTGTGGATACCAGCCTGAACCGCCGTCTAACACCCACTCAATTTCAGAGCAGAAATCCAAATTCTGTCATAACCGTTAACTGCTCTTTTTTCGAGTTCGTTCGCAATCGTAATGTTAACTTGATTGTACAGAATGGTAAAACTGTTGCCTATGATACTCCTGCAGTCTCCAGAAAAGGAAAAGATACCCTTACTTATGTACATACCCTTGGCAGTGCATTTGGCATCAGTCGATCCGGTAAAATGGATATCGTCTATAATTTGAATGATTCTGCTGTACGTTATCCCTATGTAACACAGACTGTCATGCCCCCCCTGATCGATTCGGTTCAAAAACTATCCTTGATTAACCCCCTTTTACCAAAACTTTCAAAATGGAAAATTGATCAGGCTTTTGGAGGCGGACCGGTATTGATCCAGAACCAAGCGATCAAGATCACCAACAATGAAGAAAGAAAGTTTGCCGGTAAGGCCATCAACGACAAACATCCCAGAACAGCTATCGGATACACCGCAGATGGACAAATGATTATTCTGGTGGTTCAGGGTCGCATGAAAGGACTGGCAGAGGGTGCTACCCTTCCTCAGCTGGCACAAATCATGCTTGATTTGGGTTGTGTGGAAGCCATGAATCTTGATGGTGGTGGAAGCAGCTGCATGCTGGTGAATGGTAAGGAAACCATCAAACCTTCAGACAAGGAAGGTCAAAGACCTGTACCCGCAGTGCTCACCATACAGAGAAGACTGTAATTACGCAGGTTTGATCTGGATGAAAATATTCTGGGGAGCCACTTCATCACCTCCAAAGTAAGGATATTGCTGATACCCACTTGCGGTTGTGGTGGTTGTTCCCCTATTTATTGTTGTCGAATACTTTATACCATTCACTGTAACTGAACAAACATAGCCTGTTGCAGTGGGTTTGATGCTGCAATAAACGGGTGTTTTCATTGGTATCACGCATATTTCTTTGCTATAGCGTATGCCCTTTGCATAAGAATATGCGGAAAGCCTTAGCCCTGGTGTTCCAATCTGGGTAATTCCCCCATATTTCCCATCATTATAACTCCATCCTATTCTGCAGCTATTGTACTGGTTGTTGAATCCCTCGGAGAACCCCCATAGCTTGTTTATATCATATTGGTTTACAGGATCAACGTTTTTGTATTCAGCCGAACTGTCAAAATACGCATAGAACTTCATTTCTGAAGTTTTGACTGATTTTAAGGAACTCTTATCTGAATTATGACTGCCCTTCTTGATAGTGTGCAATATATATCCTGTCTGTAATACTGGGGAAGTAACAATAGCTGTTGGAAGATCCAGGGCCAGATTGGGCGCTTTTGAGGAAGAAGTAACTTTCTGCTCAGGGATTAGGGTATCCTTTTGACATCCCCATAATAGTAGAGATAAGATTACAAAGCCTAAAGATCTCATGTTTGAAGTTTAATTCAGCGAATATAGGGACTGGTGCTGAATAATAAACATGATCAAGTCTTCCAGTTTGATTGATGCTCTCGAACAGGCATCGTGTATGTCATCCCTGCTGACATTGGCTGCAAAGGTTTTTTCTTTCAATCGTTTCATTGCGCCTTTCAGTTCCATGCCTTCATATCCGTTGGGGCGCATCAACGAGTAAGCATGTATCAAGCCAGATAATTCATCAAAAGCATAGAGCATTTTATCCATTTGGGTAACCGGTTCCACTCCAAAATGTACATGTCCGTGTGAAGCTATGGCCCTGATTACCTCTGGATCAATATTGAGGGATTCAAGATGTTCTATTATCTTTTTACAATGCTGATCCGGCCATTGGTCCCAGTCGGCATCATGCAATAAACCTGCCATTTCCCATTTCCAAATATCCTCATCAGTCAACTGCTCCACTTCCCTTGCCCAGCTGGCCATGAGACCCCCTACCTGAACCATATGGAGTTTTAACCTATCGTTCAGCACCCACTGATGCAATAGACCAAAGGCATCCTCCCGTGAGAGGAGAATGCCTTTGTTTTCTGGGCTACCAAATTCAGTTCTTCCTAAAAGAAGTGACATGGCTTATTTTGAAGCATTGTTAATCCTGTCGTATTCCTTGTTCCATTTCGCTTCCTCAGCCTCATATTTTGCTTTATCAGCTGGCAGTTTAGATCCTTGACGCTTTGAACTATACACCTCTATCAGAATATCCAATAGTTTTTTGTAGTTCTGAAGTTCTACCCTTCCAGCACTAGTTTTTTTCTCCATAAGTGGTTGTGCTTTAATGAGAAAAGGCAATCCAAGATCAAATGCAACTTGTTGTTTTGCTCTCAGCTCTTCACGAAGTGTTGTTAGTTCTTTTGGTGGCGGAGGTATCTTTCCTGCTTTGTCAGGCTTTTGGGCATCGTTGAACTTTCTAATCTTATCATTAACATCCGAAATGTTATTGTTGATCTTGAAACCTTTGTTGATATAGATCAACCCTGTGTTAAAGGGAATTAAACCGTCTTCAGGGGATAAAGCAGCCATCTTCTCATATAGTCCAACTACCTTAGATTCTGCTGCAGTATAGTCTTCTGGCTTGGGATACAACGAATCTGCGTAGAGTAATTTGTCAAACAGAATCTCCGTCATGATGGAAATTGCTTCCATGTTCTTTGGATCACTGGCAATTTTGGCTTCAATACGCTTGAGTTTGTCTGCTTCATCTTTCATATCATTGATGAACACAACCTCATCATAGGTAAAATACTCTTCCTTAGGGTACAATTTCAACCCCTGTTGTCTGATTTTTTCAAATTCAGTGATGTTATTCTTGTTGAAATAATAGATCATGAGGTTCTTGTATACATCCTCAAATCCTTTATCAGCAATATTGATACTGGAAAGCTTTGTGAAATATTGGGCAGCCAGGTCTTCTTTGCCACCTAACAAGGCAGAGAAACCGGTATAAAAAGTGAGGTTAGTATCAAGTGCGGCCAAGCCAAGACTTTGATTGTAGATAAACCTACCGGCCATGTCTGCTTGTTGAAACTCATTCAGGGCTTTATCATATTCTTTTGCTTCAAGCAACTTTACACCTTTGTTGTATGGGACGGCATATAAATTGAAGATCTGTTGTGAACCTTCCAGTGTGGTGAACATGACAAACTTGGATTTATCCATTTCAATGGTCTTCTTGAAATTATCCAGTGAGATTTTGAATGCATCCGGAAAAGATTTTTCCGCATTAACATCGGCAATGATATCTCCATAAAGTTTACCCTTCAGAAAATACAACTCAGCATTTTTCTGATACTTAGGATTGTTCATGAATTCTTCAAGCTGTGTGTTGGCTTCGGCATATTTCTTTGCAGTAATGGCATCTTTAACCTTGGTAAGATTTTGTGCCATAGAAAACATAATAGCCAAAAGAGATAAACCGGTAAGGGCTGTCCGTTTCATTTTTCAGATTTTAAGGATAGAAAGTTATTGATTATTGGGTTCAGTTGTATCGGTGTTATCCATTTTAGGATTTTCTTCTGTTTCAGCAGCTTTTTCCTCATCAAGGTTGGTGATTGCCGCAATTTCATCTTCATCATCCAGTTTGATCAGTTTTACTCCTTGTGTAGCCCTTCCCTGCTCGCTGATCTGTGCGATTGACATTCGGATGGTGATACCAGAAACGCAAGTGATCATCAGGTCTTCTTGTTCACTCACATCAAGAATGCCAACCAGATTACCGGTTTTTTCAGTGACGCTTATGGTTTTTACTCCCTTGCCTCCCCGGTTGGTAATCCTGTACTCATCTACTGGAGTTCGCTTACCGTATCCTTTTTCAGATACTACCAAAACTGTTCTTGTCTTATCATCAGCATGAACACATACCATGCCCACTACTTCATCACCTTTGTCATCCACTTCTATACCTGCAACTCCTATGGCTCCCCTACCGGTAGGTCTGACTTTTTCTTCCGGGAAACGAATGGCTCTGCCAGATTTTACTGCCAGCATGATCTCAGACCTGCCATCAGTCATTTTAGCATCCAGCAACTGATCACCTTCCACAATGGTAATGGCATTCACACCTGTAGCGCGGGGTCTGCTGAAATCTGCAAGTTCAGTCTTTTTGATAATGCCCTGTTTTGTACAAAGCACGATGAAATGATTGTTTACAAACTCTTCATCTTGGAGATTCTTGACATCTATGATAGCCCTGATCTTATCATCCGAAGGCAATTGCATGAGGTTTTGAATTGCCCTGCCTTTACCCTGCTTTTCTCCATCCGGTATTTCATATACTTTCAACCAGTAGCACCTCCCCTTTTCAGTGAAGAACAAAAGGGTATGATGGGTGGATGCAACGAATAAATGTTCGATATAATCTTCCTGTCTTGTTTTTCCCCCTATCGAACCCCTTCCTCCCCTTCTTTGTGCACGGTATTCATCAGCAGAAGTTCTTTTGATATAACCCAGATGTGAAACCGTGATTACCACATCTTCTTCTTTGATCAAATCTTCAATACGTACTTCATTGTCCAGATAAGTGATTTCGGTTCTTCTTGCATCACCAAATTTATCCTTGACTTCAAGCAGTTCGGTTTTGATCAGGTCGTATCGTTTTCCTTCATCTGCCAATAGGTCCTTCAGATAGGAGATGAACTTCATGATCTCTTCATACTCTTCCTTGATCTTGTTGATCTCCATTCCGGTAAGGCGTTGCAAACGCAATTCAAGAACTGCTTTGGCCTGGATATCACTCATGCCAAATTCAGAAATCAATCCTTCCTTGGCAACATCGGGTGTAGCGGCATTTCTGATGAGCTTTATCACAGCATCTAGGTTATCCAAAGCGATCAAGTATCCTTGCAGGATATGTGCTTTCTTCTCGGCTTCTTTCAGCTGGTACTGAGCTCTTCTGACCACTACTTCATGCCTGAATTCAATAAAGTTGGAGATCAGGTCTTTAAGGTTCAAAATCTTGGGTCTTCCTTTGACAAGGGCAACATTGTTGATGCCATAGGAAGTCTGAAGGTCAGTGAATTTGTAAAGTTGATTAACGATGACATTCGCTACAGCATCTTTTCTGACATCGATGACGACACGGGTACCTTCATTTTCGTTGGATTCGTTGTTGACATGAGTAATGCCATCGATCACTTTGTCTACCACCAATTGACCGATCCTTGCTGTAAGCACATCCCTGCTCACCTGGTAAGGAACTTCAGTGATGACGATTTGTTCACGACCATTGGCCTTGGTATCCACATTCACTTTCCCACGAAGTACAACTCTTCCCCTTCCGGTATGCATGGCAGCTTTGATGCCTTCCATTCCATAGATAATACCACCTCCCGGGAAATCCGGTGCTTTCACATGCTGCATCAGTTCGTCAATGCTGATGTCACGGTTATCAATATAGGCAATACAGCCATCGATTGTTTCCGTCAGGTTATGCGGCAACATATTGGTGGCCATACCAACAGCAATACCACTACTACCGTTGATCAGTAGATGTGGTACACGTGTTGGGAGTACCGTTGGTTCCTGTAGAGAATCGTCGAAGTTGAATTGAAAGTCGACTGTTTCCTTGTCGATATCATCCATCATAGCACCCGACATGCGTTGCAAACGGGCCTCAGTATAACGCATTGCAGCCGGGCCTTCTCCATCTGGTGATCCGAAATTACCCTGCTTATCGATCGTTGGATAACGGGTGTTCCATTCCTGTGCCATTCTCACCAAGGCATCATATACAGCTGTATCACCGTGAGGATGGAATTTACCCAATACTTCACCCACGATCCTGGCACATTTACGGGTTGGCTTGTTGTAATCCATGCCCAATTCATTCATGGCATAGAGAATTCTCCTGTGTACTGGTTTTAAGCCATCTCTTACGTCTGGCAAAGCACGACCCACAATTACACTCATCGAATAATCGATGTATGCAGCCTTCATTTGCTCCTCAATATTGATCGGAATGATCCGGTTCTCGTCGTTCGTTTCTTCGGGTAGATTTACTTCATTCATTTGACTGAAAATATGCCTAGGTTATTGATCTTGGTTGATCAACAAATTTACTGATTTTCAGAGGGATAACCTTGTGGAAACGCGCAAAGAGTTATCCACTTTTTGAGGGCAAAAAAGATGAAAATTTGACTACTTTTCTCCTGCCATTTTAAGCACAATTTCCCATTCTTCAGGAAGTACCGGTTGCACAGAAAGTCTGCCCAATCTTATCAGGGCCATCTGGCTCAATTTTTTGTTGGATTTGATTGCAGCCAGGGAAACAGGATTTTTGATTTTTTTTTGGGGTTTGAAGTCGACTGCCACCCAGGCAATCTCTTCGGTAGTAGGGTCTTGGTAAGACTCTTTGATCACTTTGGCTATGCCCACAATCTCAAGGCCCTCATTACTATGATAGAAAAAGGCCAGATCTCCTTTTTTCATGGAGCGAAGGTTATTCCTGGCTGCATAGTTTCTGACGCCATCCCAGAATGTGGATCCATCTTTTTCAAATTGGTCCCAGGAATATTTGAAGGGCTCTGATTTGATCAGCCAGTATGCCATGTTTAAAATTTTCAGTATCCGCTGGCCAGCACATCAGCCAGATGCATGGTCTTAATGGGTAACCCCTTTTTGGATAAAACACCATTGATGTGCATCAGGCAGCTCAAATCGGTAGAAATGAGGACGTCTGCGCCAGTATTGACAACATGATCAACTTTTTGTTCACCCATGGCAGCAGAAATAGCATCAAACTTTACTGCAAAAGTGCCTCCAAATCCACAGCAGGTCTCATTTTCAGCCAATGGAACCAATTCCAGGCCTTTAACATTTGACAATAGTTTCCTGGATTCATCCTTTAATTTACATTCTCTAAGGCCAGCACAGGAGTCATGAAAAGTTGCTTTTGCCGTTAGCGTTGCTCCGAGATCATCAACTTTTAGCACATTCACCAGAAATTCACTCAATTCATATACTTTTCCCTGAAGTCCTTTGATATCTTTTTGATTGGACGCATTGTCGTACAGCTTCGAATAATAGTTCCTAATGAAACCTGAACAGGAGGCACTGGGAATGATAATATATGCTGCATCTGCAAAATCCTGCATGAATTTATTGCAAACTTCCCTCGACTCTCCCCAGTAGCCGGCATTGAAAGCCGGTTGGCCACAACAGGTTTGCTCAGGGTTATAAATAACCTTACAACCTGCCTTTTCCAGAACTTTTATGGTGTTGAATCCTGTTTCAGGAAAGAGCTGATCAACGAAACAGGGTATAAACAGATGAACATCCATTATTGAATGGAACCAAGTCTTGCCAGGTATTTATCAATCACAAATCCTTTCTCAGTTCTTGGATATTTATCTTTGATGATCTGATAGAGTTCTATGGCATTATCGGTTTTGCCTGACATTTCACTGAGCAAACCTCCCCTGAAGAGATACTCGGAAGACATTGCCTGATCTTCAGGAAACCCTGTTCCTGCTTTTCTGTAATGTTCAATCGCTTCTTCATTCTTTTTCAATTCGGCATATGCATCACCGAGAAGGCCTTCAACCTTGGCTTCCACTTGTTTTGCGCCACCAGCGCTGAATTTTTCAAGCTGATCAATGGATTTTTGAAATTCACCAATTTGAAGATAACTCTCACCGGCATATAATCTTGCCAAGTTTCCAGCTGCGGTACCTCCATATTTGCTGATCACTTTCAGCAAACCGGCTGAACCATTTGCGCCATTCAATGCAAGATTGAAAGAGTCTTTTCTGAAATTACTTTCTGCTGCATACAATTCCTCACTTGCTTTCAGTTCCTTCGGGGCCTGGATCAGGTATTTGTAACCCAAATAACCGCCAACCAGAACGATGATGGCTACGGATGCATATATAATCTTTTTGCTATAGGTTTCCCATACGCCGGTAACTTGGTTCACAGCTTGCTGATCAGCTTGAGAAGGATTTTTCTTTTCTGACATTATGAATAATTTAAGTTTAATCTACAATAAAGGGATAATCAGCCTGCTGATAAACGTCTTTCAACAGCTCATTGTCATCTGGCCATGGACTCTCTTCAGCAAACTTTACTGACTCATCCACCACCAGTCTGATTTTTTCATTGATTTCTTCAATAGTGGATTCAGATACACCAAATTCTTTGAGTAGCTTTTCTTTGGTGACTTCTATTGGATCTCTGTCCTTGTACTCTTCAACCTCGTCTTTGCTTCTGTATTTTTGGGGGTCACTCATGGAGTGACCTTTGTAACGGTAAGTTTTCATCTCCAACAAAGTTGGCCCACCGCCATCTCTGGCACGTTTTACTGCTCTTGCCACTGCATCATGAACGGCTTCAGGACTCATCCCATCAACCATATCGCCTGGCATATCATAGGCATCAGCGAGCTTGTATATATCAGTTACATTCGAGGTTCTGGAAACCGATGTACCCATGGCATAATTGTTATTTTCACAAATGAAAATAACCGGGAGTTTCCAAAGCATGGCAAGATTGAATGTTTCATGCAGCATACCCTGACGGGCAGCGCCATCACCAAAGAAGGTTAAACTTACATTATCAGTGCCTTTGTATTGTTCTGCAAAAGCCAAGCCTGCACCCGTTCCGATCTGGGCACCCACAATTCCATGTCCGCCGAAAAAGTATTTTTCTACACTGAAAAAGTGCATGCTTCCACCCTTGCCTTTCGAACAGCCGGTAGCCTTTCCAAACAACTCTGCCATACACTCATTGGCAGACATTCCTTTTGCCAATGCCAGGCCATGATCACGGTATGCAGTAATGAAAGGGTCTTCCTGCCTTGTGGCTGTCATGCAACCTGCTGCAAGTGCCTCTTGTCCGATATAAAGGTGACAAAAACCTCTTATTTTTTGCATTCCGTACAACTGACCGGTTTTTTCCTCGAATTTTCTCAGAAGAACCATCAGCTCGTACCAATACAAATAGGTCTCTTTGGTGAATTTTGTTGAACCCATAATGTGTTTCAGATTCGTTTCAAAAGTTGTGCAAATATAGGGCGAAAAACACAAAAAAAGCTTGTCGTCACAAGCCAAAAGACTTTAATTTTCAATCAATGGTGTAAATTTACCCTTCTTTGATATTTTGTTCAGGATCAACCATATCAGCCTTACCCAATTCAGGAATTATGCTCAAAAAACCTTTGACCTGAACCACCGGATCATTGCCGTTTGCGGAATGAATGGTTCAGGTAAAACCAATCTATTAGACGCTATTCATTACCTGTGCTTTACAAAAAGTTATTTTGGTAAGACGGATATGGTTTCTTCCATGATTGGTCTGTTGGGTTTTAACATCACCGGTGAATTCCTGAAAGAGGATCAATCCATTCAGGTTTCGGTGATTTTAAGAGAAAACAATAAAAAAGAGCTGTTTGTCGATAAACAGGTGGTCAGTCCCTTTTCCACTCATATCGGAAAATTTCCTATCGTTTTTATTGCACCAGATGACATATCACTGATTACCGAAAGCAGTGAAGAAAGGAGAAAAATGATGGATACCATTATTTCCCAAACAGATCAGGAATATTTATCTACCCTCATCAGATACAACAAATGTTTACAAGACAGGAACAGGTATCTAAAATCACTCGAAGGCAGAATACCTGATGAACTGCTGATTGATACCTTTGATGAACAATTGATTCAGTACGGTACAATAATTCTTGAAAAGAGAAAAACTTTTCTATCAGATTTTCTTCCCCTTACCCTTGATCTTTACGGATACATATCATCCTCTTCAGAAAAGCCAGTTTTGACGCCAATTTTCTCTACCCAACCTGAGAATTATGGAATCGATCTGAAAAAATCGAGACAAAGGGATTTGATGCTGCAAAGAACATCGGTAGGAATCCATAAAGACGAAATTGAAATGGCGTTGATGGATAATGCTTTCAAGCAAATGGCCTCGCAGGGACAAAAAAAGAGCCTATTATTTGCTTTAAAACTTGCTGAGTTTGAGTATTTGAAGAAACATTTTGGCGTACCTCCCATTTTGTTATTGGATGACATTTTCGAAAAACTCGATCAGCAGCGCCTGAATCAATTACTAATCTGGGTTGGCCAAAAAAATGAGGGGCAAGTTATACTGACAGACACGCATCTTGAAAGAGTCAAAAAAAGCCTAGAAGATATTTCACTACCTTTCCAACTTATTAATCCTTCATAAATGCCGGATGCCATATCATTGGGGGACGCCTTGAAAAAATTTCTGGACAAAAGCAGAATGAAACCTGCCATACAATCGATGCAGATTGAGGATCATTGGGAAAAGATCATGGGTGCAACGATTGCCAAATTCACAGATAAAATTGAGATAAGAAACGGTACACTTTTCATTTATACCCAGATCGCACCTTTGAAGAATGAGCTCATATT
>JBKCOY010000001.1:0-51603 GCA_046309555.1 Chitinophagia bacterium | reverse complement strand
GTAAAAAAAGAGTCGTGTTTCTCTGCTGAAGAACCGGTCAGTGGTTGGAACCAGTGTGTATAGTGAGTTACACCTTTCGATTGAGCCCAGTGTCTCATGCCGGTTGCGATTTGATTGGCAACATTTCTGTCGATCTTCTGTCCGGATTTAATGGAATTGTTCAGACTTTTGAAGGCATCATCGCTCAGGTGTTCTCTTGCAACTTTAAGGGTAAAGACATTTTCTCCGAAGATGGCGGTTATCTTGGCCGGACTATTTACCAAAACCTCATCTTTCACTGAGGTTAGGTTGTCAATTGCTTTGAAACGCAGAGATTGCATAAATATTTGTTTAGAGTCTCCAAAGGTCATGAAAAACAGGGTAGAATGGCTTCTTCTTTCTGAAATGGGGATAAGAGAAGCATATGCTGTGCAAAAATCCATTGAGTTATGCACGTGTTATTTTTCCACTGATTTCCCTCGGCAGTTTTTTTTACCTTCGCCACACTTATAAACACACATGGAAACAACCGTAGAAACAGCCAAGCAGCTGCGCCTGCTTCCGGAAGAATTTGAGCAGATCAAACAAATTTTGGGAAGAACGCCCAACTTCAATGAACTGGCTGCTTACTCAGTGATGTGGAGTGAGCATTGCAGCTATAAAAATTCGATTAAATGGCTCAAGACACTCCCAAGAGAGGGAAGCAAATTGCTGGTGAAGGCTGGGGAAGAGAACGCCGGACTGGCAGACATTGGTGAAGGATATGGAGTTGTTTTCAAAATCGAATCACACAATCACCCCTCAGCCATTGAACCTTTCCAGGGCGCTGCTACCGGTGTAGGGGGAATTCATAGGGATATTTTCACCATGGGAGCCAGGCCCATTGCAGCGCTCAATTCTCTTCGTTTCGGCAACATCAAGGATCCCCAGACCCAGCATTTGGTCAAAGGTGTGGTGGAAGGAATCGGTCATTATGGCAATTGTTTCGGTGTGCCAACCGTGGGCGGGGAAGTGTATTTTGAAAATTGTTATCATACCAATCCACTGGTCAATGCCATGAGTGTTGGCATTGTGAAACTCGGTCAAACCATCAGCGCTACAGCTGAAGGCGAAGGCAATCCGGTTTTCATTGTTGGATCCGCAACAGGCAAGGATGGAATTGGCGGTGCTTCCTTTGCATCTGCAGACATCACAGAAGAAAGTACACAAGAACTGCCAGCTGTTCAGGTCGGCGATCCATTTCAGGAGAAAAAACTGCTCGAGGCTTGTCTGGAGCTCATCCCCAAAGGAGCCCTGGTGGGCATGCAGGACATGGGTGCTGCCGGTATCATCTGTTCAACTGCGGAAACCAGCGCGAAAGGTGGGGTAGGGATGAAGATCGATCTGGATAAAGTTCCCATGCGCCAGCAAAACATGAAAGCTTGGGAGCTGCTGTTGAGTGAGAGTCAGGAACGCATGCTGATGATCGTTAAGAAAGGCAGGGAAGCAGAAGTGCTGGAAATATTCGAAAAATGGGATCTTCCCTGTTCGGAGATAGGAACGGTTACCACCGATGGCATGCTTCAGTTTTACATGCACGGAGAGCTTGAAGCAGAAATGCCTGCTGAAAGCCTGGTTCTGGGAGGAGGTGCTCCAGTCTACAACAGAGACTACAAGACACCGGCATATTTTGATAAGATTGCTGCTTTTGATCCGGCCTCTGTTCCGGTTCCCCAAGACCTGAAATCAGTGGCAAAGCAACTTTCAGTATTACCCAATATTGCAAGCAAGAGGTGGATCTATACCCAATACGATAGTATGGTGGGTACAGGAAATAGTTCTACCAACCAGCCATCAGATGCGGCTGTAGTTCTGGTCAAGGAAACAGGCAAAGCACTTGCTGTTACCACAGATTGCAACAGCCGATATGTGCATGCAGACCCATATAAAGGGGCTATGATTGCTGTTTCGGAAGCTGCTAGAAATATTGTTTGCAGTGGTGGCACACCACTAGGCGTTACCAACTGTCTCAATTTTGGAAATCCTTACGATCCGGAAGTGTATTATCAGTTTGTTCATGCCATCAAAGGCATGGGTGAGGCTTGTCTGAAATTTGATACACCGGTCACCGGGGGCAATGTCAGTTTTTACAACCAGAATCCGGAAGGTGCTGTTTATCCAACCCCAACAATCGGAATGGTGGGCGTGCTGGATAGTGTGAGCGACAAAATGACCTTGGGCTTCCGTTCAGAAGGAGACTTGATCTATCTGATTGGAAATGTAAACAACGATATCAACAGTTCAGAATATTTGCATAAGATCGTAGGAGTTGAACTCTCTCCCGCACCACATTTCAACCTGGATGAGGAACATGCTTTGCAGCAGGCAGTTGCAGGATTGATTAGCAACAAGATCGTTGTATCTGTCCACGACATCAGCGAAGGCGGTTTGTTCATTTCATTGCTGGAGAGTGGATTCGCAGGGAACCTTGGCTTCGATGTTGCCCAGCATGCAGATGCCCGTTCAGATGCCTTCTGGTTCGGAGAGTCTCAAAGCCGAGTTTTGGTATCCGTCGAAAAGGATAAGCAGGGAGCGCTGGAAAAGTATTTACTGGAATCCGGTATTCAGTTCACACTGCTTGGAAATGTATCCGGATCAGCTATCGCTATCAACGGAGAAAATTGGGGAGAGCTGGGCGCATGGAAGAGTGGATACGATGATTCCATTGGAGAAAATATGCATTGATCCAACTTTTCCACATCATTGTTTCTGATTTTCTGAAGCAGGGTTATTTCGGTAGCTTTGCATGACCTCCGGAAGTTTCACATCATTCTCCGTGGTCCATTTTTTTATGACCAAGTATATATTTGTGACCGGAGGGGTTACCTCATCATTGGGGAAAGGCATCATCGCTGCATCATTGGCAAAATTGCTCCAGGCAAGAGGTTTCAAAGTAACTATCCAAAAATTTGATCCCTATATCAATGTTGACCCAGGGACATTGAATCCTTATGAACATGGTGAATGCTTTGTTACGGAAGATGGAGCAGAAACCGATCTTGATCTCGGACACTATGAGAGATTCCTGAACATCTTTACCACGCAGGCCAACAATGTAACTACTGGTCGTATCTACCAGACCGTTATCAATAAAGAAAGGGAGGGAGCATATTTGGGCAAGACCGTTCAGGTAATTCCTCATATTACGGATGAAATCAAAACAAGAATGCAGGCACTTTCTGCTTCAGGGTATGATATCATCATTACGGAGATTGGAGGAACTGTGGGTGATATTGAAAGCCTGCCCTTCATTGAAGCAGTTCGTCAGTTGCAATGGGAACTGCCCGAAGGGGATTGCCTTGTGGTTCATCTTACCCTGGTGCCCTATTTGAAAGCAGCCAAAGAATTAAAAACAAAGCCTACCCAGCACAGTGTGAAGATGATGAGCGAAAACGGCGTTCATCCCGATATCATTGTTTGCAGAACAGAGCAACCCCTACCGAAGGACCTGAAAACCAAGATCGCACTTTTCTGTAATGTAAAACCCGATGCTGTTATTGAGGCAGCAGATGCCAATAGTATTTATCAGGTACCGTTGTTGATGCGTCAGGAAAAACTGGATGAGATCTGCCTGAAGAAATTGAACATTACATGGTATCCTGAACCGGAGCTGAGCATCTGGGAAGGATTCCTGAACAAATTGCAAAATCCGAAGTCGACTGTAACTGTCGGACTCATCGGAAAATATATTGAGTTGCAGGATGCTTATAAGTCAATACTGGAAGCATTTATCCATGCTGGAGCCATGAATGAATGCAAGGTGATCGTGCAGGATGTGCACAGCGAATCCATTACTTCAGAAAATGTGCACCACAAGCTGGAAGGTTTAGACGGACTACTTGTGGCACCAGGATTTGGTCACAGGGGAATTGATGGAAAGATCCTGGCTGTGCAATATGCCCGTGAAAATGGATTGCCATTCTTCGGTATTTGCTTGGGCATGCAGATGTCGGTAATCGAATTCACAAGAAATGTTCTCGGTCTTTCCCGTGCCCATTCAACTGAAATGGATCCTGAAACACCAGATCCGGTGATAGACCTTATGGAAGGTCAGAAGTCCATCACCAGCAAAGGTGGAACCATGCGCCTGGGATCTTATCCCTGTGATATTGCAGAAGGAACGCTGGCCCATACCATATATGGTTCTGCACAAATCTCAGAAAGACATCGACACCGCTGGGAGTTCAATAATAAATATCTCGACGCAGTTCAGGCAGCAGGCATGAAAGCATCTGGTATCAATCCTGAAACCGGATTGGTGGAAATCGTTGAAATACCGGCACATCCTTTCTTTATTGGCGTACAATATCATCCAGAACTCAAGAGCACAGTGGAAAACCCCCATCCTCTTTTTGTCCATTTCATAGCTGCTGCAAAAAAACATGCAGAAAAAAAGAAGGTATCCGGGGCAGAAATCTTGCAGGAGAATTGATGTCATTAGACCTTAGACTTTAGAAATTAGACATTAGGAATGAGGTGCTGTTTGCTCATTTCTAATTCTCAACTCCTAATTCCTAAGTCCTAATCCCCAATTCCTAACTCCCAGTTTCCAATTCCTAACTCCTATTTCCCAATTCCTAACTACATTTGTGCCTCACAATTGATCCCAGATGAAATTCGACAAGAATACGGTTATTGGCGTGGTTCTCCTCGTCCTCCTCTTTTTCGCTTACTTCTATTATGCAAGAATCGGTCAGCTAGAAATGGCCGCCAAGCAAAAGCGGATTACAGATTCGCTGGCAGCAATTGCTCCCAAGATCAAAGAACAGGAAGCCGCTCAAGCAAAGGCAGATTCTATCGTTGCTCCAACAGGTGTTTCTGGGACCCTGGTGCAAACAGGACTTGTCAGGGAAGAAACACTTGAATTGGAAAATGATCTGGTGAAGATTACGTTGTCAAACAAAGGTGGCAGACCTGTAGGCGTAAGGCTGAAGAAATATGTTTCAGCCGATAGCATGACTGTTGATCTTCTTTCTGGGAATTTCAATAAGTTTTCCTACCTGATCAACACCGGTCTCAACCAAACTGCTTCCTCCGGGGATCTTTATTTCGCAGCATCACAGGTGAATAAAGATGCACAGGGAAACCAGCAGGTAGTATACACGGTAAGAGATTCAGCCGGCAGAACAATTGAGCATCGATATGACCTCAAGAATGGTGAGTACATGTTCAAATTGGATATTGCAGTGATGGGTGCTGATAAACTCTTCACCAACAATACCATGAACTTGTTATGGCAGGTTCAGGCAGACCAGCATGAGCGGGATATTGCAACTGAAAAGCGGGAAACACAGCTTGGTTTGTTCGGGGAGGACGGATTCGATTATTTTACCATGTCTGATGGTTTGAACAAAAACTGGGAGACCGGCTTGAAATGGCTGGGGATCAAGCAAAAGTTTTTCAATGCAACGATTGTAGCCGACAATGGATTTGCGTATGCCGACATCAATTGCAAGGTGCCTGATGATTCATTGAAAATTGTTGCACAGACTACTGCCAATTTAAGGACAGTGTTTCCTGCCTCCAATACAGCCAACATTGGTTTTCGTTTTTATGTTGGCCCTAATGATTACGCCATCCTGAAAAAGTACAAACTTGAGATGGAGGATATGGTGAACCTTGGACAAGGTTTCTATGCCTTTGTGAAATACATCAACCGATGGATAGTATTGCCGGTATTCGGATTTTTTCAGCAATATTTTGGCAGTCTGGGACTGGTTATTGCCATGTTGACCATCTTCATTCGTTTGCTGACTTCACCGTTGGTGTATACATCTTATGTGAGTGGCGCCAAAATGAAAGCCCTCAGACCTGAGCTTGATATCTTAAAAGCAAAGCTTGGGGATGATCAGCAGGCGTACAGCATGGAGCAAATGAAATTGTTCCGCACCGCAGGGGTCAACCCACTTGGCGGATGCATACCAGCCTTGTTACAGATCCCTATCTTCTTTGCCCTCTATAGTTTTTTTAATTCCAACATAGATCTGCGGGGAGTACCTTTCTGGTGGTCAAAAGATCTTTCATCTTATGATACCATCATGACTTGGGGCTTCCATATACCCGGACTGGGCAGCCATCTGTCTTTGTTTACTATACTTGCTGTGATTACGAGTTTACTTATTTCGCTTTACAGCATGAGCATGACCCCTGACCAGAACAATCCGGTACTGAAATACATGCCCTATATTTTCCCTGTTATGCTACTCGGAATTTTCAACGGACTTCCTTCGGCATTAACCTGGTATTACACAGTTTCCAATGTGATTACCTTGGTTCTTCAGTTTGTGATCCAGAATTATATCATTGATCACAACAAGATTCTTGCTGAAATCGAGACCAACAAAAAGAAGCCAAAAGAAAAATCGAAATGGCAGGAGCGACTTGAGCAAATGCAGGAAACCCAGAAGAAAGTGAATGATTTGAAAAATAAGACTTCAAAAAAGTGATCAGATGAAATCTCCATGGGTCATCATCCTGCTCATGTTTGGCCTTTGCACAAAGGGTCAAAAGAGATTTTCTGAAGGGATGATGGCCTTTGCTATTCGTTCCTATCAGGGTGATGTGATGAGTAATACTGAAGTTAAGGGTACTTGTTTTTTCAAGGGAGCACACTATCGTTCTACACTGACAAGTGAAATGGGCTCAACTAATCTGGTATATGATGCAAGAGAAGGTATCGGGGCAATTCATCACGATCATGGTGCACAGCGTATCATGATACCGATGGACAAGACGCAATGGCAGGATAAAAACAGCATTTTCAAATCGAGGGAAGTTCATTTTGATCTCCAAGATGACACCCTCAGGGTACTTGGATTTCTATGTAAATCTGCAACAGCAAAACTCTCTGATTCGGCTTTTTTGAAAGTGTATTATACCGATGAGATTATACCCGAAAATACGGATGTAGAGTGGCAGTTTTCTCAACTAAAGGGATTGGTGCTCTCAATGAGCGTGACCTCAGGCAGTAGTAAAATGGAGCTGATAACTGAGCAATTGAGTTTTGATCCTGTTCCGATACAAAAATTCGACATACCCAATCTTGGATACCGGGTTATGAACTACTGGGAAAGCAAAAAGTTAAAATGAAAATTGTTACTGAGGCTTTTCAGGCGTTTTGAACTTCTGCAGAATTGGCTTGCTCCTGTAAGGCATCATGATTTTGATATTGCCTTTCTGAAAACTAATCACATTGTTGTAGTTTCCAACTTTATCTGATTTTCTGAAAACAAACGTTTTGTTATCACGATAGGTGAAGCCAGTATTGAGGGCTAGATTCAAGTTCTTCTTCATGTTGGAGAAAGAAGACTTAGAAGATTTGTTTGTTTTGATGATGATGCCATCGACTGCAAATACAGCGTGGGTGACCACGATAAGCATGCACGCAACGACCATTTTGCGTAAAAAAGAACCAGATTTATCGTTTTTTATAGGCATATCAAGAACAAAATTAACATATTATGTTAAAAAAACAAGTTTTCCACAAATTTTTATTAAAACATAACGAATGGGAAATCATTGTGTTACAGTACTTGATTTTTTGTGTCATATAGGGTAAATTACGTTAAGCATTAAAAAATGAACGGAGAACAGCGGTTACCTGAGAATGAAGACATGGATGATCTGCTGAAGACCTATGAAAAATTAAGGTCTGGCAGGGGGGGTGGTTTTTTGAGCGAGGAGTCGTTTGAACGTATCATTGACCATTTTGACGATCAGGATTCACTTCCCAAGGCCATGGAAGCTGCTGACATTGGCATGTCTCAATTTCCTTACTCCTCATCTCTTCTGGTAAAAAAAGCAGACCTCCTCATCGCCACGAGAGAGTATACGCAGGCACTTGAATTTCTGGATAAGGCAGAAATACTGGACAGGAACGATATAGATATCGTAATCCTTCGAACGGATGCATACCTTGCTTTGGATATGCAGGAGAGGGCAGTGGATCTGCTGGAAAATGCCATTCTCTATTTTGAAGGGGATGACAGGATTGATCTGCTTTTTGAGCTTGCAGATGTATATGATGATTACGAAGCCTTTGAAAAGATTTTTGATTGTCTGAAACTGATTCTGGAGTATGATCCCAACAATGAAGAAGCTTTGTACAAAATTTGTTTCTGGACCGACTTTACTGGCAGAAATGAGGAAAGCATCATCTTGCATTCGAAAATCATAGAAGATTTTCCTTACAATGAACTGGCATGGTTCAATCTTGCAGCAGCCTATCAGGGACTAAATTTATTTGAAAAAGCAATCGATGCCTATCAGTACGCAATCGTCATCAATGAAAAATTTGACTATGCCTATAGAAATATGGCAGATGCCCTGATGCGATTGAGAAGATACAAGGAGGCAATCGAAAGTCTTGAAAAGGTGATTGAGCTGGCCAGACCCGAAGACCTCATTTATCAGGCCATTGGCTATTGCTATGAAAAGATAAGGAATTATGCGCAGGCAAGATTTTATTATCGTAAAGCCTCTCATCTTAACCCTGATGATGCCAGGCTATATGTAAAAGTTGCTGGTACATACATGAAAGAAGGTAAATACCTACAAGCTACCAAACAACTGGAGACGGCTTTGCGTATCAAAAGGCTGGATCCTGAATTCAACCTCGCCATGGGTGAATGTCAGGTGAAGCTGGGAAAACCCAAAGATGCGGTTCATTATTTTCTCTCTGTTGTGAGTGCAAAACCCAGAAATGTAAAAGGGTGGGATGCCCTGATCAGGGTTCTATTCGATGCAGGCTCATATTCAGAGGCGGCCAAACAATTACAAATGGCCAGGCTAAAGCTGGGTGAAAAACCTATGCTGAATTACTATGAAAGTGCCATTTTGCTGGCTACTGGAAAAGTGAAAGAAGGGCTGCTGCTGCTGGAGAAATCCATTGAAAAGTCATCAAAGCAACTCAAAACTTTTTTAAAGCTCTATCCTGCTGCAGTTAAATACAGTCAGGTTGTAGAACTCATTCTCAAATTTAAACGAAGAAGGCGTCTTTGATCAACAAAGCACTAAGCACATAATTTGCTTTCCGTTTCTTATTTTTGCCTCATCAAATTTCTCCCATGAATTTTAGTTTGTCACAAATGCCCGACCGTTTTTCCAAGCCAAGGAAACAGGGGGTTACCATGGTTATGGATAAGGGACTGACACTTGATGAGGCAAGGCTTTTCATTGAAAATGCAGTACCGCATGTGGATATTGTAAAGCTTGGCTTTGGTACAGCCTATGTAACGCCCAGGTTGAGGGAAAAGATCGAGCTTTATCAAAACGCTGGTCTTCCGGTTTATTTTGGCGGTACGCTCATGGAAGCGTTTTTGGTCAGGAAACAATTTGATGATTACATCTCTTTGTGCAGAGAGTATAATATTAGCCACATGGAAGTGAGTGATGGATCCATTACCATTCCACATGATGAAAAGTGCCGTTATATCGAACAGCTGAGTAAGATCGGTACTGTACTCAGTGAGGTGGGTAGCAAGGATGCTGCACACATCATCCCGCCATACAAGTGGATTGAACTGATGCGTGCAGAATTAAATGCAGGAGCAACCTGGGTAATCGCTGAAGCCAGGGAAGCAGGAAATGTTGGCATTTACAGAGGCAGTGGTGAAGTGAGAGAAGGACTTGTTCAAGAGATCCTGACACAGATCCCGGGTGAAAAAATCATTTGGGAAGCACCGCAAAAAGCACAGCAACTTTATTTCATTGAACTGCTGGGTGCGAACGTAAACCTTGGAAACATTGCACCTGGAGAGATTATTGCACTTGAGGCCATGCGGATAGGGCTCAGGGGAGATACATTCAGCTTATTTCTCGACAAGTGAAAACAAGCACGAGACTGTTCGGCTTGATCGGATACCCACTAAGCCATTCTTTTTCTAAGAAATATTTCAGCGAAAAATTCCAGCAAGAGGGAATAACGGATTGTCGGTATGAATTGTTTCCCCTTGAAAATATTGATGAACTCAGCAAACTTATGAGTAACAGTCACGATCTTGTTGGACTCAATGTTACCATACCATACAAAGAATTGGTAATTCCCTTTTTGGATGAGATGTCGTCAGTGGTACTTGAGATAGGAGCTTGTAATTGCATCAGAATTGTAAATGGAAAACTTAAGGGACACAATACAGATGTGATCGGCTTTCAAAAAACACTCGAGCCAAAATTGAAGACTCATCATCAGAAGGCTCTTGTGTTGGGAACAGGCGGCGCTGCAAAGGCTGTTCATTATGTTCTCAGACAAAAAGGAATTCAATATACTGAGGTAAGTCGCAATGCTAGAGGCGAGATTATTTCCTATGAACAGATCAATGAAGAGATCATCGCATCCCATTCCCTGATCATCAACACCACGCCATTGGGAATGTATCCTGCGGTTGAATCACTTCCCCCATTGCCCTATCACCTGCTTGGCCCCGATCATTATCTCTATGATCTGGTATACAATCCCAACCCAACATTATTCCTGCAAAAAGGGATTGAAAAAGGTTCTGCGATTGAAAATGGTTCAGAAATGTTAAGGATACAGGCAGAGGAATCTTGGAAGATCTGGAATGCCTGATTTCAGCCTTTGGAAAATTCTTCCAGTTTTTGTCTGAGCGCATCATTGATCGACCGCACTTTTCTTTCCTGATAATCAAAACACACCATGGCTGTTTTGATTACTGCAGCTGTCACATTGCCTGAATGCCTTAAGGCGATGATCTCATAAAAACAATCGAAGGAAGCACGTGATGGGGTTCCAACACTCATCCTGATCAGGAGATTGTCGCCATGAAACAGCTCATGAAAATATTCAACATGGGCTTCTGTGAGGATCAGTCCATGGTCGCCAAACTTTGCTTCAGTGCATCCGATGTTTTGTAAAAAACGAATCCTCGTCTCCTGGGCAAAAAGCAGGAAGCGTTCATTGCCCACATGATTGCCATAATTGATATCACCAATCTTTACATCCATCTTCGTTTCAAAACAAGTAGGCCCGGGAAGTATTTTTCTTGCTCTCATTTGCTTAATTTTTGCGTAACAGAAAATCAGTCATTTTCATTACAGCTTTTTTTCGATGGCTGAATACTGCTTTTTCCTCCATATTCATCTCTCCAAATGTTTTGTGCGCTCCTTCAGGAATAAAGATCGGATCATATCCAAAGCCATTGCTCCCTATTGGTGCATCAGCGATCATTCCTTTGCATTCGCCTTCAAAAAAATATTCTTTGCCATCCATGATCAGAGAAATGACTGTTTTGAATTGTGCAATTCTGTTTCTCTCATCTTTCATGTCCAGCAGCAACTTTTCAATGTTTTCTGTATCTGATGCTTTTTCCCCGGCAAATCTAGCCGACCTCACGCCCGGTGCTCCCTGAAGTGCCATCACTTCGAGTCCGCTGTCTTCGGAAAAGCAGTCAGCTCCCGTTCTTGAAAAAATGAATCCAGATTTTTCCGATGCATTCAACTGAAAACTATCGTGCGGTTCTGGGATATCAACCTCAATGCCAGCTTCTTTCAGGGTAATGATCTGAAACCCATCACCGAGTATTTTTCTGATTTCCTCAGCCTTGTTTTTGTTGTTCGAAGCAAATATCAGGCTCCTGTTCATGGAAACATCTTTTTCAGCGATTGCCAAAGCTGCATTTTAAGTGGTTTGTCCTGCTCAATACTATCCAATGCAGGTGCCCATAGATACTGGCAACCCTGGAAAGACTGGATCTGAAACATTGGAAAATGTATCGGAAGCTTGATGCCTGAGGGTTCAATCCCGAAGAGTAAAATGATTGGCGCTTCAAATTTTGCTTTGAGATCAAGATAGTCGAGAGGATTGTTGTTTTTTTCAGGCAGCGCTTTGTATTCGTCGCGGTTGAGTTTACAAGCGCTCATGACACTTGCAAGAAAGCTCATTTGTGATTCCGGGATATCGTTTCCGTTTGTTTTCACAATTACCAGTGTTTTGGCAAGCTCAGGCACATGACTTGTTGCTGATGGCTCTTTTGTCATCTTCTGCTCGCCAGACAAGAGTACATTCTTGTATAATCCGGCAATAACCGGGTAGGGTAGTATTGTTTTTTTTGAATTGTCCATGATCACGATTTCCTTTGGGCTTGGCGGCTGATTTCGTTACTTTGCAAAAAAATAGCAATGCAATCAGCTGAAGCAATAAAGATAACAAAAGCTCCAACATCAAAAATTGGCAGCACAGATTTTGATAAGTTACCCTTCGGAAGATTTTTCTCCGATCACATGCTGATTGCGGATTATGCTGATGGCAAGTGGGGAGTGCCGGAAATTGTTCCGTATGGTCCGATTTCCATTGATCCTTCTTTGGTAGCCCTCCATTATGGGCAATCTATCTTTGAAGGGATCAAGGCTTATCGAATGAAAGATGGCAGTGCTGCCATCTTCAGACCTTTTCAAAATTATAAGCGATTCAATAAGTCCGCTCACCGTATGGAAATGCCCGATGTTTCGGAAGAGTTGTTTATCGGAGGTATGAAGAAGTTACTTGAGTTGGAAGACGCGTGGATCCCTTCGAAGAAAGACCATGCTATGTATATCCGCCCCTTCATGTTTGGTTCAGATGAATTGCTTGGGGTGGCAGCCTCTTCCAAATACCGTTTCATGATTCTGTTGAGTCCGGTAGGTCCCTATTATGCGGCCCCGATGAGGATCTATGTGGAAGAAAAATATGTCAGGGCTGTACCGGGGGGAGTTGGATACGCCAAAACAGCAGGCAATTATGCCGCCTCCTTGCATCCCGCTACAATGGCCAGGGCAAAAGGATATGATCAGGTGTTGTGGACAGATGCCTTTGAGCACAAGTATGTGCAGGAATGTGGTACGATGAATGTATTTTTTGTATTGGATGGAAAACTGATCACACCCGGACTTGAAAGCGGAACCATACTTGAGGGGGTGACAAGAGACAGCACCATCATTATGGCTAAGGATATGGGCCTCACGGTTGAAGAAAGAGAGATTTCAGTGGATGAACTGGCAGAAGGGTATCGTGCAGGTAAACTCACTGAAGCCTTTGGCGCCGGAACTGCAGCAACGATTGCAAGGATCAAGGAGCTGGTCTACAGGGACCAGGTCATGAGCTTTGATGTAAACAATCAGCCGGTTTCTGATGCCCTGAGTGAAGCCTTCAATGGCATAAAATCAGGAGAATCAGCTGATAAATGGGGTTGGATGGAGCCTGTAAAATCCTGAGGGAAGCGGATTTAAAAATTTGTGGACTGGCTTTTGGATTTTGGAAAATTCCCCATACCTTTGCCGTCCCGTTAAAAAAAGGGTAGAATGCCTACAATTCAACAGCTCGTAAGAAAAGGAAGGGAGATCATCAAGACCAAAAGCAAGTCAAGGGCCCTTGATGCCTGTCCCCAACGTCGTGGTGTTTGTACACGTGTGTATACCACAACTCCAAAGAAGCCAAACTCAGCCTTGAGAAAGGTTGCCAAGGTTCGTTTGACCAATAAAATAGAGGTTATCGCCTACATTCCGGGTGAGGGTCACAACCTTCAGGAGCACTCCATCGTACTGATCAGGGGTGGTCGTGTGAAAGACCTGCCAGGTGTACGTTATCATATCGTAAGAGGAAGTCTGGATACTGCCGGTGTTAAAGACCGTAAGAAGAGCCGTTCCAAGTATGGTACCAAGCGTGAAAAGGCTAAAAAGTAATCAATCAAACATCGAAATTCCAAATAGATGAGGAAGACAAGAGCAAAAAAATTACCCCTGGCGCCGGATCCAAAGTTCAACGACACACTGGTGACCCGTTTCGTCAACAATGTAATGTGGCAAGGTAAAAAGGGAGCTTCCCTTACCATTTTCTACGATTCTCTCGAGAAGGTTGCCAAAATGACCGGTGAGGACGGATATGAAATATGGAGAAAGGCATTGACCAATGTTACTCCTGCTGTTGAAGTAAGGAGCCGCCGTATCGGTGGTGCCACTTTCCAGATTCCTTCTGAGGTTCGCCCAGACAGGAAAATTTCCCTCAGCATCAAGTGGCTGGTACGTTTTGCCAGAGAGCGCAACGGACGCAGCATGGCCGACAAGCTTGCCAACGAGATCGTAGCTGCTAGCAAGGGCGAAGGTGGAGCTTTCAAGAAGAAAGAAGACACCCATCGTATGGCTGAGGCCAACAAGGCTTTTGCACACTTCCGCGTATAAGTAAAATTGAAAATATCAGAAGAGGGCCGTTTTACGGCCCTTTTTTATTTCGCTTTCTCCAAGTCATTTCCTACCTTTGCACCCGCAAAAAGCAGGCTCTGAAAAAAGGGGTTGCTTGCCCATTAACAAATTCAATTTTTTAAACAATAAGATCAGTCATGGCAGACTTAAAATTTCAAAGGAATTTCGGAATTGCCGCCCACATCGATGCCGGCAAAACCACCACCACAGAGCGTATCCTGCGATATACAGGAATGATCCACAAGATCGGTGAGGTGCACGATGGTGCAGCTACTACCGACTGGATGGAGCAGGAAAAAGAGCGCGGTATCACCATTACGTCTGCGGCTGTAAGCTGTCAGTGGAACTTCCCTACCGTACTGGGTAAGGCCACTCCGGACACCAAAAAATATTATTTCAACATTATCGATACTCCGGGCCACGTGGACTTCACCGTAGAGGTAGAGCGTTCCATGAGGGTGCTTGACGGACTGATCGCCCTGTTCTCTGCCGTTGATGGCGTTGAGCCTCAGTCGGAGACCGTATGGCGCCAGGCCAACCGCTACAAGGTTCCCCGTATCGGTTTTGTGAACAAAATGGACCGTTCTGGTGCCGACTTCCTGATGGTTGTTCGCCAGGTGAAGGAAATGTTGGGTGCGAAAGCAGTGCCCCTGCAGCTCCCTATCGGTGCTGAAGACAATTTCAAAGGCGTGGTGGATCTGATCAAAATGAAAGGGATCATCTGGCACATGGAAACAGAAGGAATGACCTTCGATGAGATTCCTGTTCCGGCGGATATGGTTGAGGAAGCCAATGAGTGGAGACAAAACCTGATCGAAGCAGTTGCAGAATATGATGATACGCTGATGGAGAAATTCTTTGATGACCCCAACTCTATCACTGAAGATGAGGTCCACGAAGCCATCAGGAAAGCCTGTATCGATCTTAGCATCGTTCCGATGATGTGCGGTTCATCTTTCAAAAACAAAGGTGTGCAAACCGCTCTTGATGCGGTTTGTCGCTACCTCCCTTCACCGGTTGACATTGATGCTGTGGAAGGAATCAATCCTGATAATGGAGAGACCCAAATCCGCAAGCCAGAAGCATCTGAACCATTTGCAGCACTGGCATTCAAAATCATGACCGATCCTTTCGTAGGACGTTTGGCCTTCTTCCGTGTATACTCAGGTCATCTTGATGCCGGCTCTTATGTATTGAATGTAAGAAGTGGTAAGAAAGAGAGGATCAGCCGTATCATGAAAATGTTTGCCAACAAGCAGAATCCAATTGACTTCATCGAAGCTGGTGATATCGGTGCTGCCGTTGGTTTCAAGGAAATCAAGACGGGTGATACCCTTTGTGACGAGAACAATCCGATCGTACTGGAGAACATGTTCATTCCTGAGCCGGTGATTTCTGTGGCAGTAGAGCCCAAAGCACAGGCCGACGTTGATAAAATGGGTATGGCCATCGCCAAACTCGTTGAGGAAGATCCAACCCTCCGTGTAAAAACAGATGAGGAAACAGGACAAACCATCCTCAGCGGTATGGGTGAATTGCACTTGGAGATCATCGTAGACCGTATGCGTCGTGAGTTCAAGGTTGAAGTTAACCAGGGTGCTCCCCAGGTTGCTTACAAGGAAGCCTTCCAGGCAACCATTGAGCACCGCGAGACCCTCAAGAAGCAAACTGGTGGTCGCGGTAAATTCGCAGACATCCAGTTTTCCATTGGTCCTGCAGACGCTGAATGGCTCACTGAAAATGCCGGTAAGCAAATGCAGTTTGTGAACGATATTTTCGGTGGTTCTATCCCACGCGAATTCATCCCTGCCATCCAGAAAGGATTTGAGCAGTCTATGAGCACAGGTGTTCTGGCCAACTATCCCGTTGAGCACATGAAGATCAGGATCTTCGACGGAAGCTTCCACCAGGTTGACTCCGACTCCATGTCTTTCGAACTTTGCGCCAAATCTGGTTTCCGCGAAGCTGCCCGCAAGGCCAAGCCCGTATTGCTGGAGCCTATCATGAAAGTTGAAGTAATCACGCCTGAACAATATATGGGTGATGTTACCGGCGACCTTAACAGGCGCAGGGGCATGCTCGAAGGTATGGACAGCAGGGCAGGAGCTCAGGTGATCAAGGCCAAAGTGCCGTTGAGCGAAATGTTCGGATATGTAACCCAGTTGCGCTCACTATCATCCGGACGCGCTTCCTCTACCATGGAGTTCTCCCACTACAACCCGGCTCCGAACAATATCGCCGAAGAGGTGATCGCCAGGGTGAAGGGCAAGGCCAAAGAATAATACAGCCTTTTGATAATCAGAATATTAGGTCCCGGTAAACACCGGGACCTTTTTTATAAAGAAATATGAGGGTTCAGATCGAAATTTTTGGTCATTTGTTTTGTGAGTATAAAACAAATTCCTACTTTTGCATCCCCATTTAAAAATGGGCAAATAAACTATGTCACAGCGAATCAGGATAAAATTGCAGTCATACGACCACAATCTCGTTGACAAATCGGCCGAGAAAATCGTGAAAACCGTGCGCAGTACAGGTGCCGTTATCACTGGTCCAATTCCCTTGCCTACACAGAAGAGGATCTTCACCGTGTTGAAGTCCCCCCACGTGAACAAGAAGGCCCGTGAGCAGTTCCAATTGTGTACCCACAAGCGTTTGCTTGACATTTATACTTCCTCTTCCCGTACTGTTGATGCGTTGAGCAAGCTCGACCTTCCCAGTGGTGTGGATGTGGAGATCAAGGCCTGACGGTCTTGAGCATTTGTTTCCTAACGGAAACAAGAGTTCTTTTTCATTTCATCTCCCAATTGATTGCCGTTGGCAAGAGAAAAAGGAGCGCTGAAAACAATTTTTTCTCCCTTAGGGGAGTGGAAATATAAACAAGCCCTTCGAGGTTTGTTTACTGTCGGTACTTCCGGTCCAGTGGTTTGGACAAAAGGAAAAGGTCGATAGCAAACTGGGATTGAAGCGGGGTCATGCCCGACTGTCCATTTAACCGAGTAGGGATAAAAAAAGAAAACATGAAAGGAATTATCGGTAAAAAAATCGGGATGACCAGCATCTTCGGTCCCGACGGGAAGCAGCTCTCCTGCACCGTCATTGAAGCTGGTCCATGTGTGGTAACACAGGTGAAGACCCAAGACAACGATGGGTATACTGCCCTCCAGCTTTCTTTCGGAGAGAAATCCGAAAAAAGAGCAAACGCATCAGAGAAAGGCCATTTTGCTAAGGCCTCTTCTACACCAAAAAGTTTTGTAAAAGAATTCAGGGATTATAGCCTTGAGAAAGCCGTTGGTGAAACCATTGGCGTTGACATTTTTGCTGAAGGCGAAAAAGTTGACGTGGTGGGTACTTCCAAGGGTAAAGGTTTCCAGGGTGTTGTAAAACGCCATGGCTTCTCGGGTGTTGGTGAGCAATCACATGGTCAGCACGACCGTCAGCGCGCTCCGGGTTCCATCGGTAACTCTTCTGATGCCTCAAGGGTATTCAAAGGCATGCGCATGGCTGGCCGTATGGGTGGTGATCGCGTGAAAGTGAAGGGCCTGAAGGTGGTGAAGATCTTCTCTGAGAAGAACTACATCCTGATCAGTGGTTCAGTTCCCGGCCACAATGGTTCCATCGTATTCATTCAGAACTAATTCAAGCATCCATCATGCAAGTAGAAGTATTATCAATAACAGGAAGCAAGACGGGCAGGACAGTAGATCTGCCTGAAGATATTTTTGGTGCCGAACCCAATAACCATGTGATCTACCTCGCTGTAAAGCAGTATCTCGCTGCCCAGCGCCAGGGTACACACAAGGTGAAAACACGCGCCGAGGTGAAGGGTGCCAGCAGAAAGCTGCATCGTCAGAAAGGAACTGGTGGTTCCCGTAAGGGCAACATCCGTAACCCATTGTACAAGGGTGGTGGTACCATTTTTGGTCCCAAACCCCATGGTTACGATTTTAAACTGAACCGCAGGGTGAAAGACCTGGCCAAGATCAGCGCGTTGAGTCACAAGAGCAAAGCGAATGCTGTGGTGGTGGTTGAAGATCTCAATCTTGAGGCACCCAAGACCGGTGCATTTGCAGCCATGCTCAAGAGCCTCAGTGTTGCTGATAAGAAGGCGCTTTATGTGATGCCTGAACTGAACGAGAATGTTTTCGTCAGTGCCAGGAACATCTCTTCTGTGCTTACTTCCGTTCTTTCTGACATCAATACCTATGATGTGGTGAATGCGGATGTGTTGGTGCTGACAGAGTCTGCCGCAAAACTGTTTTCAGAGTTGGAAGAAGGTGTAGAGGCATAATTGATTCAATTAACTTATAAACAAGAGATATGAAACTTGCTGATGTTCTGGTAAAGCCCATTCTTTCTGAGAAGGCAAACCAGCTTTCAGAAAAAAGCCGTGTTTATTCTTTCAAGGTTGCCCGTATGGCCAACAAATTGGAGATCAAAAAAGCGGTTGAAGATTTTTATGGTGTTACTGTTGAAGACGTGAGAACAGCGGTTTCTCCTGCGAAGAGCAAGAGCCGTTTCACCAAGGCAGGAGTGATCAGCGGACGAAAGCCATCTTTCAAGAAGGCTTATGTTACGGTTGGAGAAGGTGAGACCATCGACCTGTATTCAAACATCTAATTGAAAAAAGCCGAAGGGTAAAAAAACAATACAATGGCATTAAAGAAGTACAAACCCATTACAGCGGGAACCAGGTGGAGGATCGGTAATGCGTATGCAGAGGTTACCACATCTACTCCAGAGAAATCTCTTCTGGAAACAGTGAAAAAGACCGGTGGTCGTAATGCACAGGGCCGTCGCGCCATGCGTTACATCGGCGGTGGTAACAAGAAGATGTACCGCGTGATTGATTTCAAGAGAAACAAACATGGAGTACCTGCCAAGGTTGCTTCTGTGGAATATGATCCGAACAGGACAGCTTTCATCGCATTGTTGAACTATGCTGACGGAGAAAAGCGCTACATTCTTGCCCCCCAGGGTCTTGAAGTGGGCATGACCGTAATCAGCGGTGATGCTGTTGCTCCTGAAGTTGGCAATGCGTTGATGATGAAGAACATGCCGCTGGGTACCAACATCCACAACATTGAAATGCAGCCTGGTCAGGGTGGCAAGATCGCCCGCAGTGCCGGTGCATCTGCTCAGCTCACCAACAAGGAAGAGAAATATGCAGTGTTGAAAATGCCTTCAGGTGAATTGAGAAAAGTACTGATCAATTGCTTTGCAACAGTTGGTGTTCTCTCCAATTCTGACCATAGCCTTGAGAGTATGGGTAAGGCCGGCCGTAACCGCTGGAAGGGTATCCGCCCCAGAAACCGTGGTGTAGCCATGAACCCTGTTGATCACCCGATGGGTGGTGGTGAAGGAAGGTCTTCTGGTGGACACCCACGTAGCCGTACTGGTAAGTATGCGAAAGGTGAAAAGACCAGGACAGTGGGTAAGGGAAGTGATAAGCTGATCATCCAGCGCAAGAATGGAAGCAAACTGGCTAAATAAGTAAAGAACTAAAAAGAAAAAAATACCATGGCTCGTTCAATAAGAAAAGGTCCGTACGTAGCGGCCAAGCTTGAGAAAAAGGTTGAAGCGATGAATGAAGGCAAATCCAAAAAGGCTGTTGTGAAAACATGGAGCCGCAGGAGCACCATCACGCCAGACTTCGTAGGACATACTTTCGCGGTTCACAACGGAAACAAGTTTATCCCTGTTTACGTGACTGAATTCATGGTTGGCCACAAGCTCGGTGAATTTTCTCCTACCAGGAACTTCAAAGGACATTCAAGCAAGAAAGCATAACATGATTCCGGTAACCGGAACTGAAAAATAAGAATATGGAAGCAGTAGCAAAATTGAGAAATTATCCAACCTCCCCCAGGAAGATGCGTCTTCTTGCTGACCACATCCGTGGCATGAAGGTGGAGAAGGCAGTCGCGATCCTGGAGCATCACCCACAGCACAGTGCAACTCCCTTGAGGAAGCTTGTTCTTTCTGCCGTGAGCAACTGGAAGCAGAAGAATGAAGGTGGCAATGTTGAGTCGCTGGTGGTAAAGACCATCTTTGTGGATGGTGCACGTTCCATCAAACGTATGCTTCCTGCCCCCCAAGGCCGTGCTTACCGCATGCGTAAGCGCAGCAATCATGTAACCGTTATCGTTGACGTAATCAATTAAGAACATTCAAACTGAATCATAATGGGTCAAAAAACGAATCCAATTGGCAATAGGTTAGGTATCATCCGCGGATGGGAGAGTAACTGGTATGGCAGCAAAAAGGACTATGCCGGAAAACTCATCGAGGACAACAAGATCCGCAATTACCTGAACGCCCGTATCAACAAAGGTGGTATTGCCAAGATCGTCATCGAGCGTACCTTGAACAAACTGATCGTCACCATCCATACCTCCAAGCCCGGTATCATCATCGGTAAAGGTGGTGGTGAGGTTGACAGGATCAAGGAAGAGCTGAAGAAGCTTACCGGCAAGGAGGATGTGCAGATAAACATTCTTGAGATCCGCAGGCCTGAGTTGGATGCCAATATCGTTGGTGAGACCATCGCCAAGCAGATTGAGAACAGGATCAGCTACAAGCGTGCCATCAAAATGGCGATTGCTTCTACACTCCGCCTGGGTGCTGAAGGCATCAAGATCAAGGTTAGTGGTCGTATCGGAGGTGCCGAGATTGCCCGTTCTGAAGAGATCAAGCAGGGCAGGGTTCCTCTTCATACTTTCAGAATGGATATTGATTATGCTTCCGTATTTGCCCAAACCGTTTATGGTAAAATCGGTATCAAGGTATGGATCTGTAAAGGTGAAGTACTGGCCAAGCGTGATTTGAACCCCAACTTCGTAGGTGCCAAGTCAGAAGCTGTGGAAAGAAGAGAAGCCCGTGGTGGTGGCCGCGACGACAGACGCGGTGGTGGTGAAAGAAGAGGTGGTGGATCAAGAGACCGCAGAGGATAATCAACATTCAAAGTGTATTGATAAAAATACTGGAACATGTTACAACCAAAAAGAACAAAACACAGGAAAGCACAGAAAGGAAGAATCAGGGAAGTTGCCAAAAGAGGTACTACACTTGCTTTCGGATCTTTCGGTCTCAAAGCCTTGGAACCGGTATGGATGACCAACAGGCAGATTGAAGCTGCCCGTCAGGCCATGACCCGCGCCATGAAAAGAGAAGGTAATGTCTGGATCAGGATATTCCCCGATAAGCCGATCACGCGCAAGCCACTGGAAGTAAGGATGGGTAAGGGTAAAGGTAACCCTGAATTCTGGGCTGCTGTGGTTGAACCAGGAAGGATCTTGTTTGAAGTGGAAGGAGTTACCCAGCAGGTTGCTGAAGAGGCCATGCTCCTTGCATCAGCAAAGCTTCCCATCAAAACAAAATTTGTGATCCGCAGGGATTATGCAGCATAAATTAATTGAAAGGTAAATAACTGAATTATGTCAAAGAAGATCGATTTTTTAAAGAGCCTCTCTGGTCTGAATGAATCAGACATCAGGGCCAAGATCAGCGAAGATGAGCAGCGCCTGAAGAAGATGCAATTCGCACATGCGATCACTCCACTGGAGAATCCCATGACGATCAGGACGCTCAGAAAAGACATCGCCAGACTCAAAACAGAATTGAAAAAAAGAACACTGGCCTGATCAAATTAAACAACTCCGGAAAGACCGGAACTAAAATAAAAAGAAATGGTTGAAAGAAAACTTCGCAAAACCAAGACAGGGGTAGTAAGCAGCGACAAGATGGAGAAGACCATCACTGTTGCCGTTGAAAGGAAAGTGAAACACCCTATCTACGGAAAGTTCGTAAAGAAAACCACCAAGTTCCATGCTCATGATGAGAAGAACGAGGCAAAGCCA
Organism: Chitinophagia bacterium; assembly: GCA_046309555.1. Taxonomy (GTDB): domain Bacteria; phylum Bacteroidota; class Bacteroidia; order Chitinophagales; family Chitinophagaceae; genus Pollutibacter. The sequence goes on along the minus strand of JBKCOY010000001.1, from coordinate 29,536 downwards.
GGTGATTTTGTGAGGATCATGGAAACACGTCCCCTCAGCAAAACCAAGCGCTGGAGACTGGTGGAGATCATCGAAAAAGCGAAATAAGGTATTCACGAAAGTCAACTGACACATCGTTTAACCAGAGGGCGAAAGCCGGATAAAAAATAAAAAAATGATTCAGCAAGAATCCAGATTGAATGTAGCAGACAACAGCGGTGCCAAAGAAGTGCTTTGCATCCGTGTTTTGGGTAACAGCGGACAGGATTATGCCAAGATCGGTGACAAGATTGTTGTGACCGTAAAGGATGCGATCCCTGCCGGTGGCATCAAGAAGGGAACAGTGGCCAAGGCAGTTATCGTTCGTACCAAGAACAAGCTGCGCAGAAAGGATGGTTCCTATATCCGTTTTGACGACAATGCCGTTGTGCTGCTGAATGCTTCAGACGAGCCCAGGGGAACCCGTATTTTCGGCCCGGTTGCCCGTGAGTTGAGGGATAAGGGTTATATGAAAATTATTTCACTTGCCCCCGAAGTACTTTAATCGAGCATAAACTGCGTGACACGCTAAAAATAAAAAAGATGAGCAACAGATTCAAACCCAAGTTCAACATCAAAAAAGGCGATACCGTTGTGGTGATCGCGGGTGACGACAAGGATCCTAAGAAACCCCGCAAGGTTTTGGATGTATTTCCTGATAAATCCCGCGTACTGGTAGAAGGTGTGAACATTGTAACGCGCCATACCAAGCCTTCTGCACAGAACACCCAGGGTGGTCTTGTGAAAAAAGAAGCTTCCATGCACATCAGCAATGTGATGCTTTGGGATGCCAAGAAAGAAGAGCCTACCAAGGTTAAGAGAACAAGGGAGAATGGCAAACTAGTTAGAATTTCCAAAAAATCAGGGGAGGTAATCAAGTAATGAAAACAGCAGCATATACACCCAGGTTACAGGCCAAGTACCAGAAAGAAGTGGTACCCGCCTTGATGAAAAAATTTGGATACACAACCGTGATGCAGGTTCCAAAGATCACCAAGATCTGTTTGAACAGAGGTGTCAACGGCGCCGTATCTGATAAAAAGCTGATCGATATTGCAGTTGATGAACTGTCTACGATCACCGGACAAAAAGCAGTGGCTACCCGTTCGAAGAAGGACATCTCCAACTTCAAACTCAGGAAGAACATGCCGATTGGTGCCCGCGTTACACTTCGTGGCGTAAAGATGTTTGAATTTCTGGATCGTTTGATCTCAGCGTCTCTTCCCCGTGTGCGCGACTTCAAAGGAATAAGTGAAAAGGCATTTGATGGTCGTGGTAACTATACTCTGGGTGTGACTGAGCAGATCATCTTCCCTGAGATCGATATCGATAAAGTGACCAAGATCACTGGTATGGACATCACCTTCGTAACCACTGCCCAGAACAATGAAGAGGCATATGAGTTGCTGAAGGAAATGGGAATGCCTTTCAAAAACATGAAAAAGGACTAATTGACATTATCATAATCAGAAACTATGGCAAAAGAATCAGTAAAGGCCAGACAAAGAAAAAGGGAAAAGATGGTAGCCCAGTTCGCCGAAAAGCGTGCAGCCCTCAAGGCAGCAGGCGAATGGCAGGCATTGGATGCCCTTCCTAAAAACTCATCAAAAGTGCGCCTGAAGAACAGGTGTCAGCTGACCGGTCGTCCCAAAGGGTACATGAGGTTCTTCGGACTCTCAAGGGTTACCTTCCGCGACATGGCACTGTCAGGTAAGATCCCCGGTGTGAAAAAAGCAAGCTGGTAATCACCTGAACAAGAAAACTATAAACCAAAAACAAACCGAAATATTTCCGTAAAACCGGAATTAAGGAGGGAAAAAAATATGACAACAGATCCAATTGCAGATTTCCTGACCAGAATCAGGAATGCACAGATGGCAGGACACCGAATCGTGGAAATCCCCGCTTCGAACCTGAAAAAGCGTATCACTGAAATTCTGTACAATCAAGGATATATCCTGAAGTACAAGTTTGAGGATGACACCAAACAAGGCGTGATCAAGATCGCCTTGAAGTATGACCCGAACAGCAAAGAGCCTGCGATCAAGACCATGGAGCGTGTTTCACGCCCAGGACTTAGGCAGTATGCCAAACCTGCTGACTTCAGGAGAGTGAAGAACGGATTGGGTATTGCAATCCTTTCCACTTCAAAAGGAGTGATGACCGACAAAGATGCCAAGATGCAGAATGTTGGTGGTGAAGTACTTTGTCACGTTTATTAGAATAAAACAAAATATATGTCTCGTATAGGTAAAAAAATCATTGAGCTCCCTGCAGGTGTTAGCCTAACAGTTGATGCAGCCAATGTAGTGAAAGTAAAAGGTCCCAAAGGGGAACTCAGCCAGGAAGTTGATCGTGACATCACGATTGCTGTTGAAGGCAATGCTGTTGAATTCAAGCGTCCGACTGACCAGATCAGGCATAGAGCCTTGCATGGTTTGTACAGGGCACTTGTCAGCAATCTTGTTGTTGGTGTAACTACCGGTTTCAAGAAAGAGCTTGAACTCGTGGGTGTAGGTTTCAAAGCCGCTAACCAGGGTAATGTACTGGATCTGTCATTGGGTTATTCACACAACATCATCTTTGAAGTACCCCAAGAGCTCAAAGTAACCACCACACAAGAGAAAGGTGACAACCCTCGTATCTTCTTGGAAGGATCTGACAAGCAATTGTTGGGTCAGGTTGCTGCTAAAATCCGCAGCTTGAGGAAGCCAGAGCCTTACAAGGGTAAGGGTGTGAAGTACAAGGGTGAATACATCCGTCGTAAGGCAGGTAAAGCAGCTGGTAAATAATCATTAAAGTATCCTGGCAGCATCAGGAAAAACAATAAACAATGAACGTAAAATCACTAAGAAGGCAAAGGATCAAGTATACGATCCGCAAGAAGATCTCAGGTTCTGCGCAATTGCCCAGGCTGAGTGTCTTCAGAAGCAATACTGACATTTATGTACAGTTGATCGATGATCTGAACGGAGCAACCCTTGCTGCCGCTTCATCACGCGACAAAGATATTGCAGCACAAAAAGGAACCAAGACCGAAAAAAGCAAAATGGTGGGTGAATCCATCGCCAAAAAAGCTATCGCCCTGGGTCTTTCAGTTTGTGTTTTTGACCGAGGCGGTTTCCTTTATCATGGAAGGGTGAAGGCTGTAGCAGAAGGAGCACGTGAGGGCGGTCTTAAGTTCTAACACAACAATCATTCAAAATATCAATTTTCAATAGATGTCAAAAGTAAATTACAGCAGAGTCAAAGCCGGTGACCTTGAACTGAAAGAGAAGGTTGTAGCCATCAATCGTGTAGTGAAAACTACCAAAGGCGGTAGGGCCTTCAGTTTCTCGGCACTTGTAGTGGTAGGAAATGAGCAAGGTGTTGTAGGGCACGGTTTGGGTAAAGCCAAAGAAGTGCAGGAAGCCATCACCAAAGGAATTGAGGATGCCAAAAAGAACCTGATCAAGGTTCCTGTTATGAAGGGTACCATTCCACACGACCAGTTCGCCAAGGAAGGTGCTGCCAAAGTATTGATCAAGCCTGCCGCTCATGGTACTGGTGTGATCGCCGGAGGTAGTATGCGTGCTGTATTGGAGAGCGTAGGCGTAACAGACGTTTTGGCGAAATCACTTGGATCTGCTAATCCTCACAATGTAGTGAAAGCAACTTTCAAGGCATTGGCCATGTTACGTGAGCCAATCAGCATTTCCAGAACAAGAACCATCGGTCTGAAAAGGGTTTTCAACGGATAAAAACGTAAGACCAACATTCGATAACATTAAAATCCCCTGTGGGTTTCAATATGAAAAAGCTGAAAATAACAAAAGTAAAGAGTGTCATCGACAGACCTGAACGCCAGAAAAGAACCATGCAGGCCCTTGGCCTTAACAAGGTGAATGCATCGGTTGAAGTGGAGGCTACTCCGCAGATACTGGGTATGGTGAGGAAGGTTAATCACCTCGTGAAAGTCGAAGAGATCCAAGGCTAATCCCTGCAAGCCAGTAAACAAATCTTTAAACAATACGAGTGGTCTCAGGGGACTGCGTTGAGTAAAAACAAAAAGAATGAAACTCCACAATCTTAGGCCCGCAAAAGGCGCTACAAAAAAAGAGAAAAGAATTGGTCGCGGTGAAGCCTCCGGACATGGCGGCACATCTACAAAAGGTAACAAGGGCGGACAAAGCCGCGCAGGTTATAAGAGCAAAAAGGCGCACGAAGGTGGTCAGATGCCGATCCAGCGCCGTATCCCCAAAGTAGGATTCAAAAACATCAGCAGGGTAGAATACAAAGTGTTCAACCTTGGTCAGGTGGATTCCCTTGTTGAAAAATACGGACTCCTTGATTTCAGCATGGAGAGTCTTTATGTAAACGGTCTCATCAACAGAACTGATAAAGTAAAGGTATTGGGTAATGGTGCGCTCACCGGAAAAGTAACCTTCAAGGTGAATGCCGTAAGCGAAAAAGCCAAATCCATTATTGAAGCTGCCGGTGGTTCCGTTGAAATCATCAAATAATTTCCGATATTGAGCAGCGTGAGCTGTGAACCCTTAAACGGACTTAAATAATTTCATCGTGAAGAAATTCATCCAAACCGTAAAAAATATCTGGAGCATAGACGAACTCAGGAATAAGATTACCATAACCTTACTCCTTGTTTTGGTTTATCGCTTTGGAGCACACGTTGCCCTTCCGGGTATCGATCCTAACAAGCTGGATCTCGAATCTGCAAAATCGGGTCTGCTTGGACTCTTTGATACATTCGCCGGAGGATCATTTTCGAATGCGTCCATTTTTGCATTGGGCATCATGCCATACATCTCCGCTTCAATCTTCATGCAGCTGATGACCATTCTGGTTCCTCAGATGCAGAAAGTTCAGAAGGAAGGAGACAGCGGCAGGAAAAAGATCAACCAATGGACCCGCTATCTCACGGCTATTGTTACGTTGTTCCAGGCAGCAGCATATGTTGCTTACCTGAAGAATGTAAGCCGTGATGCACTCATTGAAGCCTATCAACCATATTTCTGGCTTTCCACCATAATCGTTCTTACTGCCGGTACACTTTTTGTAATGTGGCTGGGTGAAAAGATTCAGGACAAAGGTCTAGGTAACGGTACTTCCATCATCATCATGGTGGGTATCCTTGCCCGTCTGCCTCAATCTTTTATCGGAGAGTTTGCTGCCAAGCAAGTTGGCGGCGGTGGCGGATTGCTGGTTTTCCTTATTGAGATCGCTTTCCTTATCGCTATCATACTCGGTTTGATTTTATTGGTACAAGGTGTCAGAAAAGTTCCTGTCAGCTATGCAAAACAACTTGTTGGCAATAGGGCTATGACCGGAGCAAGACAGTTTCTGCCGCTCAAAGTGAATGCATCCGGTGTGATGCCCATCATCTTTGCCCAGGCCATCATGTTCCTGCCAACGCTTTTCTCCTTTACCAATCTGGATTCAGGAAAAGGTATTGCGAGGATCTTCAATGATCCTAGTAACTTCTGGTATATGCTGATCTATGTGATTATGGTAATAGCATTCACCTTTCTCTATACTGCCCTTATCTTCAACCCCAAGCAAATGGCCGATAGCTTGAAGCAAAACAACGGCTTCATTCCTGGGGTAAAACCCGGTCAGCCTACGGCAGATTATATTGGTCAGGTCATGGATAGGATCACCTTACCCGGTGCAATTTTCCTTGCATTGATCGGTATCCTTCCAGGTATTGCACAGCAGCTTGGTGTAACACAGTCTTTTGCATCCTTCTTTGGTGGTACCTCACTTCTCATCATGGTAGGTGTAATACTTGATACCTTGCAGCAGATTGAAACTCACCTGCTCATGCGTCAGTATGATGGGTTGATGACAGGAGGTAGGATCCAGGGAAGACAAACCACTACCACCAGCACGATCTGAGATGATCCGCATCAAAACCAACGCGGAAGTTGAATTGATGCGCGAGAGTGCTCTGTTGGTGAGCAGCACCCTGGCAATACTAGCCCCTGCATTAAAGCCTGGCATCACAACTGCACAGCTGGATAAACTGGCAGAAGAATTTATTCTCGATAACAAGGCTACTCCCTCTTTCAAAAACTACAGAGGCTATCCCTTTGCCACCTGCATCTCCGTTAATGATGCTGTCGTTCATGGTTTTCCTAATAACAAAGAAATTCAGGAAGGTGATCTTGTTTCCATCGATGTTGGAGTTTATAAGAATGGCTTTCATGGCGATAGTGCCTATACTTTCGGGATTTTACCAGTAGCTGAACCGCATCAACTGTTGATGAAGGTTACCCGCGATTCACTCCTATTGGGAATTGAAAAAGCAGTTGCAGGAAACAGGGTAGGTGATATATCTTTTGCCATACAGGATCATACTGAAAGAAAATACAAGTTCGGTGTAGTGAGAGAGTTGGTAGGTCATGGTTTGGGGCGTCAGCTCCATGAAGATCCTCAAGTGCCCAACTATGGTAAAAAAGGTTCTGGCCCCAAGCTCAAGGAAAATATGGTCATCGCTATTGAACCCATGATCAACGTGGGCACCAAGGATGTTATCTATGATGCTGATGGCTGGACAGTGAGAACCAAAGACAGCATGTATTCAGCGCATTATGAACATACCGTTTGCATCAAACGCAGCAAAGCTGATGTACTCTCCAGCTTTGAGTCAATTGTTGCTGCTGAAATTGCCAATTCTCATTTGTACAGCGGCTATTAAGCTGCGCGACTTCAGAATGAAGCCCTAACTTTAGGACATGAAAAAAATAGTCCTTCTCTTTTTATTTCCGGCAATCGCATTCTCCCAGACTGCTGATATACTGAAAGTAAGGGAATACCGATCAAAATCGGAGGAGACACTGATGCTTGAATTCCGATCATTTCTGTCAATTCCCAATCTCGCGTCAGACATGCAGCATATATTGAAGAATGCAAATTGGTTGCAGGATTACATGCGGTCCAAACAAATCAACAATGTGCAATTGCTTCATCCCGTCACAAAAGATCAACCCCCGGCAGTTTACGGCGAGGTCTTGGTTCCCGGAGCTACGGAAACCATAATTTTATATGCACATTACGATGGTCAGCCTGTAGACTCCACCAAATGGGAGAAAGGCTTACATCCCTTTCAACCCAAACTAACAAATGGCTCATTGCTAAAAGGAGCATCGATTGTTGACTGGAATAATTCCCGAGCACCTTTTGATGCTGATTGGAGAATTTATGGGCGTGGTTCTTCAGATGACAAGGCAGGTGTATTTGCCATTATCAATGCATATGCTGCCCTTCGCGAATGCGGAATAAAACCAACTGTCAACATCAAATTCTTTTTTGAGGGAGAGGAAGAGGCTGGTTCAACTCACCTTCACGAGATATTTGATCAACACAAGTCACTGCTGAAAGGCGACATGTGGATCATTTGTGATGGTCCCGTACATCAAACAGGTCAAAAGCAAGTTGTATTTGGTGTTCGTGGAGATACGCATCTTGAACTCACGGTGTTCGGCCCCAAACGTCCCTTGCATTCAGGCCATTATGGCAACTGGATTCCTAATCCTGCTATGGAGCTGGCTCGTTTGCTGTCGAGCATGAAGAATGACAAGGGCGAAGTAACCATCAAAGGATTTTATGATGATGTGATTCCACTCTCTGCATCAGAGAAACTGGCACTTGCAAAACTGCCCCCGGTGGAAGAGCAATTGAAAAATGAATTGGGTGTTAAAAGGCCCGAAAGAAATTCCAGTTTAAATGAGGCGCTGAATCTGCCATCACTAAACATCAACGGTATACAAAGTGCGGGAGTTGGAAAACAATCGGCCAATGTGATTCCCACCAAAGCCATTGCATCCATCGATCTTCGTCTGGTGGCGGGTAATGATTGGTCTAGGCAGCAGCAAAAAGTCATTGATCATATCAACGCAATGGGTTTTCGGGTGCTTGACCATGAACCAACAGATGCTGAACGCATGCAATACGAAAAGATATGCATGGTCAAAAGGTCGGATGGCTACAATGCCCAGAAAACGCCCATGGATAATGCTTTTGCACAAAGAGTGGTGAAGGCTGTGAATCGCGCTTTGTCCTCACCTGCAGCACTCTTGCCAACCCTGGGTGGGAGTTTACCTCTTTTTGTTTTTGAGCAAAAACTCAAGGCACAGCCCATCACCATACCCATCGCCAACCACGACAATAACCAGCATGCTGAAAATGAGAACATTCGCATTGGTAATCTCTGGTCAGGATTGGAAATGTTTGCGTCAGTTATGCTTATCGGAAAATGAGTGAAAAGAAAAAACTGATTGTTATCGGGGGTGGGGCATCCGGATTTTTTTGCGCTGTGAATGCAGCACGGATGTCGCCCAATCTGGAAGTATGCATACTTGAAAAATCATCTCAGCTTCTTTCCAAAGTCAAAGTGAGCGGTGGTGGAAGATGCAATGTAACCCATGCGGTGGATGAGGTGGGAGAAATGCTTGATGCCTATCCGCGGGGAAAAAACTTCATGAGAAAAACGCTTCATGTTTTTTCCACCGGGGATACAGAAGAATGGTTTCAGCACAGAGGCGTCAGTCTCAAGACGGAGACCGATGGCCGCATGTTTCCAGTTACCGATCGGTCACAATCAATAATTGATTGTCTGATGTCAGAAGCCCAAAAATTCAATGTAGCGATACGATTGAGAAGTGAAGTTCAGACGATTGAGTCTTCAGGAGAAGGATTTATACTTCATGTAAAGCAAACAGAAAGTGAACAACAAATGATTCAAGCTGATTTCATTTGTATTGCCGCCGGAGGCCAGCCCAAGCTATCCGGCTTTAGATGGTTAACAGAACTCGGGTTACAAGTGGAAACGCCTGTCCCATCTTTATTTACTTTCAACATACCGGATAAAAAGCTGCATGAGCTAATGGGCGTTGTGGCCAAAGATGCAATTGTAAAAATCCCTGCACTCAAGGTCCAGGAAAAAGGTCCTGTGCTCATCACCCATTGGGGCTTGAGTGGGCCTGCCGTACTCAAGCTTTCCTCACGCGCTGCAAGGGATCTGCATGATGTTGATTATACTTTTGAAGTTCTGGTAAACTGGACATCAGGTTATCATGAAAGTTCAATGCTCGAGACATTGAAGCAGCTTAGGCTTACTGTCAAACAAAAAGTTGGCAGTAAAAATCCATTTGATCTCACATCGAGGTTGTGGAACTATTTGTTGGATAAAAGCAAGATCCGGGAAGATGACTATTGGACGGATCTCACCAATACAACGTTGATAATACTTTCACGTATGTTAACGTCAGATCGATATGCTGTACAGGGGAAGACCACTTTCAAGGATGAATTTGTAACAGCAGGGGGAGTCAGGCTTGATGAAATAAATCCGCTTACCATGGAAAGCAAAAAGATCAAAGGTTTGTTCTTTGCCGGTGAGATCATGGATGTGGATGGCATCACCGGAGGATACAATTTCCAGCATGCCTGGAGCAGCGGCTATATTGCTGCGCAATCAATATCCTCGCTTATCAGTTGAGAAAGTTTTGATTTTTCTCTATCTTGAAGAGTAAAGTTTCCTTCAGATAATACAATCAACTATCATGTCTCAAGCCAGACGTCAGTTTCTTCGGTCAGCCGCGCTCTTGCCTTTTATTCATGCCATACATCCTGCCTTTGCAAACGAAGCAATTCATGTAAAAAAAACGCTTGATCAAAAAGATGCCTCAGCTTTTGCCAGTGATGAGGACCTTTGGGCCTGGATCAGAGAAGCCTACACAGTAAGTCCGAATATCATCAACCTGAACAACGGGGGTGTGGCTCCACAGCCCAAGGTTGTGCAGGATGCCCATATCCGCTATTATCAATACAGCAATGAAGCACCATCATACTATATGTGGCAGATCCTGGATCAGGGTCGTGAACCTTTGAGAGAGAAGTTGGCTGGACTTTGCGGATGCGATAAAGAAGAGATTGCCATAAACCGGAACAGTACTGAGGGACTCAATACTGTAATTTTCGGATTGAACCTAAAGGCAGGGGATGAAGTGGTGTTGTCGAAACAGGATTATCCCAACATGATCAATGCCTGGAAGCAGCGAGAAAAGAGGGATGGGGTGAAGCTGGTTTGGATTGATCTGCAGCTCCCTTCAGAAAATGAAGATGAACTTGCCGCCACTTATATCAAGGCTTTTACGGATCGGACCAAAGTGGTGATGGTTACCCACCTCATCAATTGGTGCGGACAGATCATGCCGGTAAGGAAAGTTGCAGATGCTGCACACAAAAGGGGCATTGACGTGATTGCCGATGGGGCCCATACCCTTGCCCATTTTGATTTCAAGGTACCTGACCTTGGTTGTGATTATTTTGCTTCCTCCTTGCACAAATGGCTGAGTGCTCCTTTCGGGAGTGGGTTGCTCTACATCCGAAAGGAAAAGATCAAGGATGTCTGGGCGCTTTTATCCAATAACGAACCTGATGGAACCGATATCCGGAAATTTGAATCTTTGGGCACGCGTTCTTTTGCCTCAGAGATGGCTATTGGAGCGGCTGTTGACTTTCACGATGTGATGGGCAGCAAAAGGAAAGAGGCCCGTTTGCGTTTTCTGAAGGATTACTGGGTGGATCAGGTAAAGGATCTACCCCGGGTGAGCTTCAATCAGCCAAAGTCAAAACACCTTTCCTGTGCCATCGCCAGCCTTGCCATTGAAGGCAAAAAACCTGAAGAAGTCTCTTCGGAATTGTTCACCCAGTACAAGATCCACACCGTAGCCATCAATTGGGAAAATATCCATGGGGTTAGGGTCACTCCCAACGTCTATACCTCTCTGAAGGACCTTGATAAGCTTGCGGCCGCTGTTAAGAAGATTGCTACCCGGTAAAAGGCCAAAAAAAGGCCTAAAAAATGGGCCGGAATGCTGATTTCCACTACCTTTGCCCTCCCCAAATCAGGCTGACAAAACAGCTTGAAATTCAAACAAAAGGAGGAAATTAATAGTGGAAGAAAACAACACACTAGCAAATCCGTCAACTGTCTCCGCACACGATGATTTCGATTGGAGCATTGACAAGCGCAATGTTGCCCGTTACAACAACGAGGAACAACAAAAGTATGATGCCGTTTATGAGGGCACATTCAAGCAGATCACCGATGGTGAAATGGTTCAGGGCACCGTTGTGGGCATGACCAAAACCGACGTGGTGATCAACATTGGTTTCAAGAGCGATGGTCTGGTTTCTCTGAACGAGTTCAGGGATCTGCACGGTCTGAAAACCGGTGATGTGGTGGAAGTAATGGTGGTGGAGAAAGAGGACAGGGAAGGTCACCTGCACCTCAGCCGCAAGCAGGCCCGTATCACACGTGCCTGGGAACGCATTGTTGACATGCACAAGACTGGTGAAGTTGTTACAGGCTTCGTTACCAGCAAGACCAAAGGCGGACTTATCGTCGATATCCTGGGTATGGAAACATTCCTTCCTGGTTCGCAGATCGATGTTAAGCCTGTTACCGATTACGATCAGTTCGTGGGCAAGACCATGGAATTCAAGGTGGTGAAGATCAATGAAGCCATCAAGAATGCCGTAGTATCCCACAAGGCACTTATCGAGAGCGACATCGAAGCACAACGTGCCGAGATCATGGGCAAACTCGAAAAAGGCCAGGTACTGGAAGGAACCATCAAGAACATCACAGATTTTGGAGCATTCCTGGATCTTGGTGGCGTAGATGGTCTGCTTTACATTACCGATATCAGCTGGGGCAGGATCAATCATCCTTCCGAGGTTCTCAAGCTCGACCAAAAGCTCAACGTTGTTGTGCTTGACTTCGATGATGAGAAACGCAGGATCAGCCTCGGTCTCAAGCAACTTACCCCTCATCCATGGGATACCTTGTCTGCAGACATCATTGAAGGTGCGAGCGTGAAAGGTAAAGTCGTGAATATTGAGGATTATGGTGCATTCCTGGAGATCACACCAGGTGTAGAAGGTCTGGTTCACGTAAGTGAGATCACCTGGGCCAATACCCCTGTAAACGCCAAGGAATTCTTCAAACTCGGAGATGAGTATGAAGCCAAGGTTGTGACACTCGATAAGGATAGCAGGAAGATGAGCCTCTCTATCAAGCAACTTTCTTCAGACCCATGGAGTGAGATTGAAGAGAAATTCCCTGTGGGCAGTCGCCATACCGGTCTCGTGAAGAACATCACTCCTTACGGCGTGTTTGTTGAACTCGGAGCTGGCATCGGAGGAATGATCCACATCAGCGATCTGAGCTGGTTGAAGCGCTTCAATCATCCTTCAGAATTCACAAAATCCGGAAGCCAGATCGATGTGATGATCCTGAATATCGACAAGGAGAACAGGAAGCTTCAACTCGGACACAAACAACTGGAAGAAGATCCCTGGGACGCACTCCAGGAGACTTTTGCGATCGGTTCCATCCACGAAGGAACTGTGATCAAGAAAGACGACAAGGGTGCTCTTGTACAACTCCCTTACGGGCTTGAAGGATTCGCTCCTGCTCGTCATCTTGGAAAAGAAGATGGCAAGACCATTGTTGCAGAAGAAACAAACCAGTTCATGGTGATCGAATTTGATCGCAATGAAAAGAGGATTGTTCTCAGTCACGCACGCATTTGGGAGCAGGTTGTAGCCGAGGAAAAAGAAGCCGTTGTGAAGGAGAAAAAAGCCGATGCAGCCAAAACCAAAAAGGCTGTTAAGGATATCCAGAACAAAGTTGAGAAGTCAACATTGGGCGATCTTGGTGTACTTGCTGAACTCAAGAAGAAGATGGAAGGTGGCGACGAAGCCAAATAAGCTTTCATTTTAAATAGCAAAGGCCCTGCAGTTTTGCAGGGCCTTTTTTTATTGTGTTAATTCATGCAGCAGTTCATTATTCCAGTCTGCGAGTGAATTCAGCTTTTTGTCTGCGATGGCCCATCTGTCCTGAAAGAATTGTTCAGGGTGAGGAACAACCAAGCATTTCATGCGGGCTGCTTTGGCCGCAATCATTCCGTTGAAAGAATCTTCAACACAAAGGCATTCGGTTGGATGGCTTTTTAATGACGTTGCGCAGTTGAGAAAAACCTGAGGATGAGGTTTGCCAAAGGGAAGAGCCTCGGCTGAAGTAAGTACTGAAAATGTATTTTTCAAATCCATCTTTTCAACCACTGCATCTATCAATGCCATTGGTGAAGAGCTGGCCAGTCCGATTTTCAAACCTGCCTTCTGTACCATTTCAATGGAGGTATACACCCCATTCATTACTTCACCTTTCTTGATCACTTTTTCAATCACACGGTTGGTGATATCTTGGTCTGTTGTTTGAATCAGAGAAAGATCCACATTAAAATAATTGAACCAGTGATGCAAAAACTCTCTCGTTCTGAGTCCCGTTGTCTGGTTATATTCTTCCTGGTTGATGCTGATCCCAAACTTGCTGAAACTTTCCAATGCTGCCTCATACCATAGGGGTTCTGAATCAATCAGCAGTCCATCCATATCAAAAATCACAGTGTTTACAGCCATGTTTTTTTGGCAATTTACGCAAAGCTAAACAGTTGCATCTACTTGCTCCAAATATCCTTATCTTGAAGTATGTCCCTTGATCGACTGAAGGATATCAAACTATTGAGGAAGCTCATCTATGCTGTGGTGGGTCCTATCACCTATCCGGGTCTGGCTATGGTGAACAAGATGAAGATCAGTGGAACAGAACACCTGAAGACGCTGCCGAAAAGCAATGTCTTGTTTGTGAGCAATCATCAGACTTATTTTGCTGACGTGATGGCATTTCTGCATATTTTCTGTGCTGTCAAATGGGGCAAGAAGAACAAGCTAGGACTCCCGTTTTACTTTTTGAATCCTTTTGTGGATGTAAACTTTGTGGCGGCGGAAGAAACGATGAAGGATAGTCTGCTAGCCCGCATTTTTACGCTGGCAGGTGCTATTACAATCAAGCGAACCTGGAGGGCTGCAGGCAAAGATGTCAAAAGGGAAGTGGATATTAAGGATCCCAATAAAATCCATGAGGCGTTGAAAAAGCGTTGGGTAATCACTTTCCCTCAGGGTACTACCAAACCTTTTGCTCCCGGAAGAAAGGGCACCGCTCATATCATCAAGGAAATGCAGCCAATAGTTATACCGGTTGTGATCAATGGTTTCTGGCGTGCGTTCAACCGCAAGGGACTAAAATTCAAAAAAAGGGGAACAACCTTGTCGGTTTGTTTCAAAGCACCTATGCAGATCAATTATGAAGATTCTGTAGATGATATTCTCGATCAGGTTATGGATGCTATTGAGCAAAGCAGCAAATTCATGCCAAAGTCCGATACCGCTATCAATCATTAACAAAAAGCGCCTTCAGTTCAGTAGCTTCAGCCGGCTTCATTTTCTTAGCCAGTACCAGCCTGAGTTGCCTTCTTCTCAAAGCCCCTTCAAACAGCTTTTTTTCCTCCTCGGTCTCCGGGATACTTTCTGGAACAGTTCTGGGTTTCCCATTGGGGTCAAGTGCCACAAAGGTCAAGTAAGCCTCGTTGCTCTTGTATTTGTATTGCTGGGTGATGTCCTCGCCCCAAACCTTTACATGTATCTCCATGGAAGTTTTGAAAGCCCTGCATACCTGCGCTTCAATGTGAACTACCTGCCCGAGTTTGATTGGCGACTCAAAGGAAATGTTATCCGCTGATGCCGTAACACAGGGGGAATTGGAATGCTTGGCTGCAGCCATGAAAGCAGCTGTGTCGATCCAATACATCAATCTTCCCCCCATCAAATTTCCATAGAAATTGGTGTCGTTGGGGAAGACCATTTCACTCATCACGGTCTTGCTTTCAGCACATTTTTTTGATTGCATAGGTTATCATTGAATGGTGATCGATTCTGCATTTTTCAAATACCCTGGTTCGATATCAGCTCCAATCCCGGGAACATCATCGAGCTCCAGAAAATAGTTCACATATCTAGCACCACCTACAACCGGGTCACTCAGGTGACCGAGCAGACAAGTGTCAAGATCATAGAATTGGATATTGTTGTGCGCCATGGCCAGGTGTACTTTTGCCGTAAGGGCAAGTCGGCTTTCCACCATTCCTCCCAGCATGCAGGGCATGCCATGTATTGCGGCAGTATCTGCAATTTTAATGGCTTCGAGAATGCCACCTGATTTAGCCAGTTTGATGTTGATGTACGAACAAGCATCCGCTTTGATCAGTCGCTCAGCATCATGGTGATCAAACACACTTTCATCGGCCATGATTGGGATGCCCACATTTTTTTTCAACACTGGTAAAAGATGATCATTGCGGTGATGCATCGGCTGCTCGCAAAATCCTATATCATATTTTTCAATGGCCTGTAAAGTTGAAAGCGCAGTAGGGTAGTCCCAGCCCTGGTTTGCATCAACCCTCAGTTTTATATCAGACCCTACAGCTTCTCTGATCAGTCTGATCCTCTCGATATCCTCTGTTCCGTTTTTACCCAGTTTGACTTTGATGATCCTGACCCCATCTGCCACGAAAGCCTTTGCAGTTGCGGCCATGTTGACAGGTGTATTGATACCAATGGTAAGATCGGTCTGGATCTTTTTTTTGTTGCCTCCTAAAAAGGCATACAGCGGCAATCCTTTTTCTTTTGCAGCGATGTCGTGCAGTGCCATATCAAAAGCACTTTTGATGGTGCTGTTGAAGGCAATCAGTGCATCCATCTCTGCCATTCGTTCACTGATCTGCAAAGGATCTTTGTTCAGCATGATCCCGGCAAGATCCTGCCCCACATGAAAACAGGTATCCTGAGATTCCCCAACCAGCATCGGGAAAGGAGAACATTCCCCCACACCAGATATCCCTGCATCGGTTTGGATCCGTATGAGGATATTATCGGCCGAAGTGCAGGTTTCAGTAGCAATCACAAAAGGTTCCATCGGGATGGTCAGTCGTGTGATATGGATGGACCTGATCTTCATTGTGTCTTAATGAGAAGTTTATTCAGTTCAAAGGTAGTTCATCCTTTACAACCCTGTTTAAAAACCTGGCGACTGATAAAACAAAACAGGCAGTAATATGTTTTTTTGAAAACGGATTATGGAAAAACTCAATGGCAGAAAAGTGTTGGTGGCGGGTGCTACCGGGGGGATCGGACAATCGCTGGTGAAATTGTTGAAGCAAAGTGGTGCCGAAGTGTTCATCACAGGAAGAAATCAGGATAAGCTTGAACAACTTTCACAGACTACCGGAATACCATCCAGCCATTTTTTTTCAGCCGATATTAGTTCCGCAACATCTGTTGGAGCATTAGCCGATGCGGTGCTCCAAAATATGGGTGCTCCGGAAATTTTGGTGAATGCCGCTGGATTGGGTATCATCAAACCCATAGAGCAGCTGACGGAGCAGGATTTCATGCAAAGCATTCAGACCAATCTGTTGGGAAGTTTTTTATTGGTGAAAGCATTTCTGCCGGCGATGAAAGAAGCCAAAAAAGGACTGATCATCAATATCCCCGGCGTATTGGGCAAAGTACCCATGGCAGGTGCTGCAGCATACAGTGCCAGCAAATATGGTATTGTGGGAATGATGCAGAGTATCCGCGAAGAACTCAAGCGCACAGAAGTCAGGATCACCAATTTGTTCCTTGGTGGGGTAGATTCACCCTTTTGGGATAACATTGATCTTAAAGTACAGAAAGAGAAAATGATCAGGGAAGAAGAAGCGGCAAGATCAATCTGGTTTCTCTGCCAGCAGCCTGCCGGCGGGGTAGTGAGTGAGATGGTTCTGCAACCCTTCAATCACCAGGCCATTTGATCATAGCAGTGTTCCCTTGAGAAAAAGATAGGCGAAATTGAAATAGATTATAACGCCGGTAACATCCACCAGGGTAGCTACGAAAGGTGCAGAAGATACCGCAGGGTCGGCACCTAATTTTTTCAGTACCAAAGGAAGCATGGATCCTGTGATGGTGCCGAACAGGGCTACACCCACCAGTGAAAACCCTACAACTGCACCAACAGCAACATAATGTACTCCATACACCTCGGGGAAGATCTGGGCCCAGACAATCACCCTTGAGAAACCAATGATGCCCAATGTAATGCCAAGCAAAACTCCTGACATCAGTTCCCTCTTCATCACATGCCACCAGTCTTTCAAGGTAACATCTCCTACAATCAGGGCTTGTATAATGAGCGAAGAAGCCTGAGAACCTGTATTGCCTCCACTGGATATGATCAGGGGAACAAAAATTGAGAGTACCAATGCGCTTTCAAGCGCATGTTCAAAACTTGCCATTGCAGTAGCAGTTAGCATTTCGCCGAGAAAGAGCACGATCAGCCAACCCACCCTTTTCTTGAAAAGCTTGAACAATGAAATTTCCAAATAGGGTTCTTCAAGGGCTTCTGTACCTCCCATCTTCTGCATATCCTCACTGAACTCCTCATTGGCTACCCAGAGTACGTCATCAATTGTCACAATGCCAATCAGGATATTGTTATTGTCAACCACTGGCAAGGCCACCCTGTTGTTCATTTTGAACACCTGGTTCGCTTTCTCCTGGTCGTCATACACATTCAGCTCAATGTATCTTCCGTCGGTCAATTCACTTACGAGTCGGTCGGTTGGCGACAAAAGAAATTCCCTGATCCTAACGTCATCAATCAGCTCACCTTTGTCATTGATCACATAGATCACATCAATGGTCTCGGAATCCTGCCCCACCTCGCGGATATGTTCCAGTACTTCGGCAATGGTCCAATCTTCTTGTACAGCGATATAATCCGGTGTCATCAAACGACCTACTGAATCTTCGGGATAGCCCAACAGTGATAATGTGATCTTTCTTTCCTCCGGGTTCAGCAATTTGATGAGTTCTCTCACCCCTTTGGGAGGAAGTTCTTCCAGAAAGGCTGTACGATCATCCGCAGGAAGTTCATTCAGCAGGGCTGCCAGTTTCTGTGGTTCCAGTTCATTGATGATGTCTTTTTGGATGGCCAGCTCAAGTATTTTGAAAGTGCTCGCGGCCCTGTGTACGGATAGCATTGAGATGATCTCAGTGGAATGCTCCCAATTTTCCTGGATAATTTGCTCTACATCGCTGATGTTCAGCTCGTTGAGAAATTCAGGCATACCACTCCTATTTTCCTCCTGGAGGAAGAACTCGAATTGTTCCTGAAGGGTGATATCTTCGTTGAAGGTGACCATCAATTTCTCTGTTATCCGCGAAATTAGTCATAGTTTTTAAGCCTGCAATACCAAATTATGATACAACCTTACCTGGTGATTTTGCCCAGTGAAGAAAGAGGCCGAGGCGTTTTTGCCATGGAGGAGATTGCTGAAGGAGAGATCATTGAAATCTCTCCCGTGCTGGTGATGAAAGCGGAGGATCGTCCCTTTCTCGATAAAACCCTTTTGCACGATTATATTTTTGAGTGGCCGGGAAATGGGAAGCGTTGTTGCATGGCTTTGGGATATGTGCCCATATATAATCATTCTTACCAAGCCAATTGTGAATATGAAATGGATGAAGAAAATGAATTGATGCGTGTCAGTACTGTCAGGAAAATCCAAAAGGGGGAAGAACTTTTTTTGAATTACAATGGCGAATGGAACGATTCCAAGCCTGTTTGGTTTGAAGCTACGTAACTTTGTAAATATCATTAATGATATGATCGCATACCTGATCGGATTCATGGGTTCTGGGAAAACATATTTTGGGAAGCTCCTTTCTCAGCATATGCAGGTGCCCCACATTGATCTTGATGAATGGATCGTGAAAAATTCAGGTAAATCCATTGCTTCCATTTTTGAAACGGAGGGAGAAGAAAATTTCAGACAGAAAGAAACAATTGCACTTGATGACATAAAGACAAAGTTTGATCCACAGTTAGATACAACGATCAATGCTATTGTTTCCTGTGGAGGAGGGGCGCCTTGCTTCAACAACAACATGAAATGGATGAATAGCCATGGCATAACGTTGTGGTTGAATCCCTCGGTAGAAACCCTGTTGCTTCGGCTTGAAAATGAAAAAAAAGATCGTCCTTTGATTGCTGCTCTTTCCTCTGAAGAAATGAAAATATTCATAGAACAAAAATTGCGAGAGAGATCCTTCTTTTATAAACAAGCAAAGCTAGTTGTCTCGGATCGTGACATAGATATTGATGAATTAATCAAAACCATTAAACATGCATCGTACATTCAGTAAAATAGCCGCACTGATCGCTATGGCCTCTGTTATTATTGGTGCATTTGGAGCACATTATCTCAAAAGTTTACTCACCTCACAGCAACTTGATTCCATTGAAACGGCAACCTATTATCAGTTCATACATGCGCTAGGGTTGTTTCATGTAGCCAATAACTACAAGCGCTATAAAAAAAACAGCCTCATCTGGGCAGGCTATGCCATGGTGATTGGGATCATCTTGTTTTCAGGTTCCATTTATCTTAATATTTTCCTAAATTATCAAGGATATCAAAACCTGAAATCGTTGAATTTGATAACGCCAGTAGGCGGAACTGCCCTAATTATATCCTGGATATTGTTGTTTACTGGTATACCGGCAAATGAAGACGCTGAACCAGGGAAAAGGGAAGAAGACTAAAAAAATAAAGCTGTATTTTTGGAGATACCCTTTGGGTAAATACCTTCATCAAACCGACCATCAACAATGGGGAACCGACTGAGATCTCCCAAAAAGGAAGAATCACCTGTTGAACTTAAAGAAGACAAGGAAGAATCCGTAGAGATAAAATCAATTGTCAAAGATGAGCGAACCCACAAGATCATGGGTTCTTTGCTTCTTTTTTTCTGTTTCTTCTTGTTCATTGCTTTTACTTCCTATCTCTTTACCTGGACAGAAGATCAGGATAAGGTAAGGGGGATGGGATCCAGGATTCTCATGCCCAATGAACTTGAGATCAGCAATCTCCTGGGAAGTTTGGGGGCTTATGTTGCATTTGTTTTTTTTGAATATGCATTTGGAATTGCTTCCTATTTATTTTGTACGCTTTTGTTCGTGCTTGGGGTCAACTTGCTTTTCGGAAAAACTGTTTTTTCACCCATTCGAAATTTACGCTACCTGATTCTGGGCCTGTTGGTCATTAGTGTGAGTGCAGCTTTCTTTACTCCCGATGCTGCTTTCAGTTGGGGCGGGGCTTTTGGTAGATACTGCGCAAATTGGCTAAAAGGAGTGATTGGTTGGACAGGAACATTTACATTGATCTTACTCTCTTTATTTTCTTATGCCATCTGGCGCTTCAATCCGATCTTCAAGTGGCCTGTCTTTCAAAGATCCCATGAAAAAGGACTAGATCTTCCTCTCGATCATGTTGACACGGAACCGGAAAATTTACAACCTCGCCTTGACCTTACCGAGGGAAATTCGTTGAAGCCCGGTGCCGGCAAACCACAATTACAACCGCTAACAGAGCCAGATCTTGAATTGGAACTTGAAGAGAAAGAAATGCCTGCAAGCAAAGATGTTGTTCCTGAGCCGGTAATGGCTACGCTAAACGAACAAATACCGGCAGAGCCATCAACTACTGTTGACACAACCCCCAAAGATAGCATAACAGAAGAAACGCCTCTCGAGTTAAAGCCTATCAAAGAGGATGTAAACGAAATCAAGACAGCAGCTGCTGTTCTTGCCGGCCCAAAATTCGATCCCATTGCAGATCTCAAAAATTATAAATACCCTTCTCTTGACCTACTGGCACAGCATACCGGCGAGAAAATAGTAATGGATCAGCATGAACTGGAAGCCAACAAGAGCCAGATCATGAAAACGCTGAAAAACTATGACATCGATATCCAAAAGATCTTTGCAACCGTTGGTCCTACAGTAACACTCTATGAGATCGTTCCGGCAGCAGGTGTGAGGATCTCCCGGATCAAAAATCTGGAAGATGATATAGCCTTGAGTCTTGCAGCATTGGGTATCCGCATCATCGCCCCCATCCCCGGTAAAGGCACCATAGGTATTGAAGTTCCCAATGTTAAGAAAAGCATTGTGGGCATGCGCTCGCTTCTTGCATCCGATAAGTTTCAGAAAAATGATTTTGCCTTGCCAATCGCACTGGGCAAGAAGATCGACAATGAAAATTTCATCGTAGATCTGGCCACCATGCCACACTTGCTGATGGCCGGTGCAACGGGACAAGGTAAATCGGTTGGACTGAATGCGATACTTGTGTCGCTGCTCTATAAGAAACATCCTTCTCAACTCAAGTTCGTGCTTGTGGATCCCAAGAAAGTGGAGTTGAGTATTTATAGAACCATTGAAAAACATTTTCTGGCCAAACTCCCCGGAGATGATGATGCCATCATCACAGATACCCGAAAAGTGGTGAATACGCTCAATGCACTCTGTATTGAAATGGACGAACGTTATGATCTGCTGAAAGATGCAGGTTGTAGAAATATCAGAGAGTACAATGAGAAGTTTGCTTCAAGAAAACTCAATCCCCAAAAGGGACACAAATTCCTTCCCTT
Source organism: Chitinophagia bacterium (assembly GCA_046309555.1). Classification (GTDB taxonomy): domain Bacteria; phylum Bacteroidota; class Bacteroidia; order Chitinophagales; family Chitinophagaceae; genus Pollutibacter. Next base: position 8,074 of record JBKCOY010000001.1, on the reverse strand, counting down.
TATTGTGCTGGTAATTGATGAGTTTGCAGACCTTATCATGACAGCCGGAAAAGAAATTGAAACCCCCATAGCCCGTCTGGCACAGTTGGCCAGGGCCATTGGTATTCATCTCATCGTTGCAACACAACGGCCTTCCGTGAATATCATCACCGGCACCATCAAAGCCAATTTCCCTGCCAGGATTGCATTTAAAGTGTCATCGAAAGTTGACAGCAGAACTATTCTTGATATTGGCGGTGCAGAACAACTGATTGGTCGTGGTGATATGTTGGTTTCCTATCAGGGAGATGTCACCCGCGTACAATGCGTTTTTGTGGACACCCCTGAAGTAGAAAAAGTTGCAGAATTCATAGGTGATCAACAGGGATATCCCTCGGCATTTGAGTTACCGGAAGTGATGGATGAAAAAGATATGGAGGATAGAGAATTGGATCTCCTCAGCAAAGACCCACTTTTTAATGATGCTGCATTGCTGATTGTTCAAAGTCAGATGGGATCCACTTCCATGATCCAAAGGAGGCTGAAATTGGGTTACAACCGGGCAGGACGATTGATGGATCAACTTGAGGCTGCTGGTATTGTTGGACCAAGCAAGGGAAGTAAAGTTCGGGAAGTCTTGTTCAAAACCGAATATGAGCTGGACCAGTTTCTAAAATCAATGGAATAATCTTTTCTTTGCACATCAACGGCCATAATCCCAGAACCAAAACCAAGATCATGAAATTCTGTCTTTCCTCTTTACTCATAATTAGTTTCCTCTGCGTGAACAATGTAAAAGGACAACCTCCAAAGGGGATGGGGAAGAGTGATCCACAGGCCAAACTGGTACTCGATGCAGTGAGTGCCAAGTTCAAAACCTACAAAACCGTAAAGGCAAACTTCACGCTAAAAATTGAAGATGCAGCTGGTAAAGTACAGGGATCTAAAACTGGGAATGTGATGATGAAAGGCGTCAAGTACAGGGTTTCCATAACCGGTCAGGAGATCTTCTGTGATGGAGCAACGATCTGGACATACGATGTTGCTGCAAAAGAAGTTCAGGTATCAGCGCTTGACAACAGCAGTGGCTCCATAACCCCACAGAAACTCTTCACCAATTTTTATGACAAAGACTTTCTCTTTGTATTGGCCCCAGAAGTGAAAAAAGCAGGTAAAACATTTCAGGTAGTAGAACTTACTCCAATTGACAAGACCAAACCATTTTTTAAAGTTGTGCTGGAAGTAGATAAGGCAAGTAAAAACATCATGTCTACCCGTGTATTTGAAAAAAATGGAAACCGGTATTTATATGCCATCAATACCATGAACACAACTACGGCAATGACTGATGATACTTTTGTGTTCAGTGCAAAGAAGTATCCCGGAGTAGAAGTGATCGATCTCAGATGATGATCATGAGTTTCCCCAACGGTACGTTTTGATTTGTATACCCGCAAGGTCTAAGATCCTGTCCACCACAGTGGCAACCACTTCCTCAACTGAGGCTGGCTTACTATAAAAGGATGGGGTAGCAGGACAAATAATTGCTCCTGCGAGGGTTACTTTCTCCATATTTTGGATGTGAATCAGGTTATAGGGTGTTTCTCTGATGGCTAGGATCAGTTTTCTCCTCTCCTTCAAAACTACATCTGCTGCCCTGGTTATCAAATCACTGGATATTCCACCTGCAATCCTGCCGAGGGTTCCCATGGAACAGGGAACAATGATCATGGTGTCGTATTGCCCTGACCCCGATGCAAATGGGGCATTGAAGTCTGTTTTTTCGTAAACCGGCAAACCGAACTCTTCATAACTGGCATTGCCCAACTCTGTATTCCAGACATCTTTGGCATTGTTTGAAAAAACAAGAGATACTTCATCCCATTGTTCCCTGGCAAGCTTTAGTTTCCTGATCAGTTGTTCAGCATAAACCGACCCACTTGCACCCGTAATGGCAACTACAATCTTCCGCATCAGGATAATTTTGTATGATTAACAATCATCGAACACAAAGGTTAGAAATGTATGAAAGAATTCTTTTTACAGGGGAATCGAAGGCAAAAGTTAAAAAAAATCTAAAGCAGATACAATACTGAGTCCTCTTCTTCCGTTATAGCTGTGGTTTTTCATAGGATATTGGATTTAAAACGGGCTGGATTTCTATCCTGGCCCTTTTTTTTGTCCTGCACTTTCAAAAAAAATCCCCCTAGCGGGGGATTGTAAGATTTAAGCTTCTGACATTTGTGCAATTTGCTCACTCTTGTAAGCTCCCTCATCCAGTTTTCTTTTGGTTTCCTCAAAAGCTTTCAACGTCAGTTGAATATCTTCATCCGTATGAGTGGCTGTGGGGATCAATCGATAGATGATATGTCCCTTTGGAATCACCGGATACACCACTATTGAACAAAAGATGTTATAGTTCTCCCTAAGATCGGTAACCATAAAAGTGGCTTCTTCAACGCCTCCTTTCATATATACTGGGGTAACAACAGAATCAGTTTTACCGATGTCAAAGCCTTTTTCTTTCAACCCGTTCTGAAGCTTGAGGGCATTTTCCCAAAGCTTGGCCTTGAGCTCAGGTCTTGTTTTCAGTAATTCAAGCCTTTTCAGATTACCCATCACAATGGGCATAGGCAGGGATTTGGCAAAAATCTGGCTGCGAATATTGTATCGCACATAGTCAATGATCTGTTTGGGACCCGCTATGAAAGCGCCGATGGAGGCCATAGACTTGGCAAAAGTTGAGAAGTATAGATCAATCTCATCCTGAACGCCCTGCGCTTCACCCGCTCCGGCTCCAGTTTCGCCCAATGTTCCAAAGCCGTGTGCATCATCCACCAGTAAGCGGAAATCATATTTCGGACGAAGCGCTGCAATCTCTTTCAGTTTACCCTGATCTCCCGCCATACCAAATACACCTTCGGTGATCAGCAGAATTCCACCAGCCTTTTGCTTTTCTATAAGCGCTGTTGCTCTTTGCAATTGCTTTTCACAATCTTCTATGTCATTGTGCTTGAATACGAAGCGGTGTCCAGGATGCAGACGAAGACCATCAATGATACAGGCATGACTCTCAGCATCATAAACAATTACATCATGTCTTGAACACAACGCATCGATAAGACTCATGATCCCCTGATATCCGAAATTCAACAGAATGGCATCTTCTTTATGTTCAAAGTCAGCCAATTCTTTTTCCAGTTGTTCATGGTAATTGGTATTCCCACTCATCATCCTGGCGCCCATCGGCGAAGCCAATCCAAATTCAGCAGCTGCATCGGCGTCTGCCTTCCTTACTTCAGGGTGATTGGCCAGCCCTAAGTAGTTGTTAAGGCTCCAAACAATCTTTTCTTTTCCTCTGAAATTCATCCTGCTCCCAATCTCCCCCTCCAGTTTCGGGAAGGCAAAATATCCATGTGCCCTTTCGCGGTACTGCCCGATCGGTCCGTAGTTCTTGATCAGCCTTTCAAAAATGTCTGCCATTTTAGATATGTATTGTATTGATTGTGCTGCAAAGATAAATTATTTGGAAAATAAACATTTCCCCTCCTCAATGTTCATAATTACCCCCCTAAAATGGACCTCCAATGCCTTATTTTTGTAAGAATCTAAATGATATGAATCCAAAGTTGATATTACTGTACTTTCTCTTTCTGAGTCAGTATGTTATGGCACAGAAAACAAATCCTCCAATTGCTAAGCCCAAATTGATCGTGGGGGTGATGGTTGACCAGATGCGCTGGGATTTTATCTACCGCTACCAGAATCGTTACGGACAAAATGGATTCAACAGGGTACTGCGTGAGGGATTTACCGCCGAGAATACCCATATTTCCTATGCGCAAACGGTAACAGCAGCAGGACATGCATGTGTTTACACCGGATCTGTGCCAGCCATCAACGGTATCATGGGAAACGAATGGTATGATAGAAAACTGAAACGCCAGGTATATTGTGCAGAAGATGATTCTGTTAAAATTGTAGGAGGATCTGGCAAGGGGGAGCCGATGTCGCCTAAAAATCTTCAGGTTACCACTATTTCTGATGAACTGAAACTGGCTACCAATTTCAGGTCTAAAGTGATTGGTGTTGCGATAAAAGACAGGGGCAGCATCTTGCCTGCCGGACATTCTGCAGATGGGGCCTACTGGTTCGAGCCTTCCTCAGGCAATTTTGTCTCGAGCACATGGTATATGAAAGAGCTTTCACCATGGGCCACTGCATTCAACAACAGAAAAATAACGGACTCACTATTTGCCCTCAACTGGAATCTCAGTTATCCCTTCTCCAGCTATGCCCAAAGTGACAATGTAAATCCATCCTATCAAAAAAATCCTTTCCCGAGAAAACTGGAAGGAAATATTGGGAAGAATTATGGTGCCATCGCCTCAACCCCCTGGGGGAATACGCTCACCCTTTCATTTGCAAAAGCAGCGATTGAGGCAGAAGGTCTTGGTGCTGACAGCATCCCAGATCTATTGGCCATAAGCCTTTCATCGCCAGATTATATCGGACACAGTTTTGGACCTAACTCAGTGGAAATTGAAGACACTTATCTGAAGCTCGATCGAGAGCTTGGTGCTTTTTTTGAATATTTGGACAAGAAAGTTGGAAAAGGGAACTATGTGTTTTTCATGACAGCTGACCATGGAGTAGCACATGTTCCCTCTTTTTTACAGGAGCACAAGATGCCGGCCCAATCAATGAAAGTAAACAAGAGGGCTGAGGAAGCCACGATGAAAAAATTCAAGCTCAAGAAGGTGGTGGAATCATATGGCAACTATCAATATTATCTTGACAGAAATCTGATTGACTCCATGGGACTTGATCTTGCAGCAGTAAAATCCTATTTCATTGCTGAGTTGAATAAAGAAGACGATGTATTGATGGCATTTGATAATGCAAGCATCCCTGCGGCCAATATACCTGCAGAATTCAAGGAAATGTTCATCAAGGGATTCAACCATAAGTTTGCCGGAGATGTACAGGTCGTGTACAAGTCGGGCTTTTTCAATGGTGGTGTTACAGGCACTACACACGGATCAATGTTCCCCTATGATTCCCATATACCCTTATTGTTCATGGGCTGGGGAGTGAAGCAAGGCTATACCAACAGAAAAGTATACATGAGTGATATTGCAGGCACATTGGCAGCTATGCTCAGGATACAAATGCCCAGTGGAAATGTTGGTACAGCGATTCATGAAGTTATCAAGTAAAAGCAAAAACAAACATGCAACAATATCTCGATCTGTTGAAACATATTCTGGAAAAAGGAACCGATAAGTCGGACCGAACCGGTACGGGTACCAGGAGTGTTTTCGGATATCAGATGCGTTTTGATCTTGCAGAAGGATTTCCGATGGTTACCACCAAAAAGTTGCATTTGCGAAGCATCATTCATGAATTGCTCTGGTTTCTGAAAGGGGAGACCAACATTCAATACCTGAAAGAAAATGGCGTCAGCATTTGGGATGAATGGGCAAATGAGATGGGCGAACTGGGGCCGGTTTATGGGAAACAATGGCGTTCATGGGAAGGTGCAGACGGAAACGTGTATGATCAGATCAAAGACCTGATCGATCAGATCAAAAAGAATCCAGATAGCAGAAGACTGATCGTAAGTGCGTGGAACGTAGCAGATCTGCCAAAGATGGCCCTCATGCCTTGTCATACACTCTTTCAGTTTTATGTTGCGGATGGGAAACTTTCCTGTCAGCTCTATCAGCGCTCAGCTGATGTGTTCCTGGGTGTGCCTTTTAACATCGCATCTTATGCACTGCTTACACTGATGGTTGCACAGGTATGCGATCTGAAGCCGGGAGACTTCGTTCATAGTTTTGGTGATGTGCACTTGTATAACAATCATTTTGAGCAGGCTCAGTTACAGCTCACCAGAAGCCCGCTACCTTTGCCGGTAATGAAGATCAATCCTGCAGTAAAAGATATTTTTAGCTTTACGTTTGATGATTTTTCACTCGAGGGATATCAATCGCATCCAGCCATTAAAGCCCCTGTAGCTGTTTAAACCATGGAAATGAAGAGATCCATAGTTGTTGCTGCCGCACTGGATAATGCCATTGGTAGAGACAATGATTTGTTGTGGAAACTTCCTGCCGATATGAGATTCTTTAAAAATCTAACCTGGGGTATGCCAGTGATCATGGGTAGGAAAACATTTGAGTCGATGCGCGCCAAGCCTTTGCCCGGCCGTATCAATATTATTATTACCAGGGATGTGAATCGTTATCAAGAAAATGATCAACTGAAAGTAGCGTGTTCGTTGGATGAGGCACTGGAATTTGCAAGAGCAACTGATTGCAGGGAAGCTTTTATCATCGGCGGCGGAGAAATTTATAAGCAGGCATTTCCCATAACTGATCGAATTTATTTAACAAGGGTGGAGACAAACTTCCCGGATGCCGATACTCATTTTGATTTCATCAATCCTGACAAATTTGAAATGATCGATTCTTATGTTCATCCTGTAGATGAAAAACATGCATTTCCATTTCGTTTCGAGACATGGGAACGGATCCCGGCAGGAGGTAAGTAGCAATGTACAGCCACGTTCAGCTCGCTCTTAAGTATATATCCTATTGGATAAAGGCTTCCAATGGAAGGGGGCATGGCATTCATTCCCCTTTTGTCTATGACTTTGTTGTGAAGGTGCTGGAAGATTCGAGGAAGGAAAGAAAAAAGTATCGGCACATTGAAAAGGTGAGACAAAATTTCAGCAACTCTTCTGAGATGATCAGCATCCTGGATCTTGGAGCTGGGTCTGCTCATGGTAATGCTGCCAGTCGTTCAGTTTCATCATTGGTGAAAAATGCTGCCAAACCCTCCAAATTTGGAAGGTTGTTTCATCGGTTGGTAAAACATTATGAAATAGAATCTGTGTTGGAACTGGGTACTTCATTGGGAATCAGTACACGCTATTTTGCCGATGCATTACCTGAGGGACAAGTGTTTACCATTGAAGGTGCGCCGGCACTGGCATCTTATGCCCAGAGCAACTTTGCCAAAGAAGGCTATCAGAACATCGAAATGAAGGAAGGCGACTTTTCAATGGTAGTTCCACAGTTGCTACCAGTCCTGAAAGGTAAAAAATTGATCTATGTGGATGGAAATCACCGATATGCCCCAACGGTCGATTATTTTCATCAAATGCGTAGTTATTCGGGGGAGTATGACATTCTCATTTTTGATGATATTCACTGGAGTCAGGAAATGGAAAAAGCATGGGAAGAAATCAAAAATCACCAACAAGTCCGCTGTACCATTGATGTCTTTTTTATCGGAATCGTTTTTTTTAGAAAAGAATTCAAGGAAAAGTGCAATTTTTCTATTCGTTTCTAAACCTCTGAAGAGGATTCCGATTTTAAAATGATTAGTTTTGTGCCCTCAAACAAGGCCCATGATCGTAGGTGTATTGAAAGAAGCCGCCCCCGAAACCAGGGTTTCCCTTATCGCAGAAGGCGCTGCGCAGTTGATTAAAAAAAACATAAAGGTTTGGATCGAAGGAGGAGCCGGAATGAATGCATTCTGTTCTGATGAAGATTACCTCGCCGCAGGAGCGGAGATCAAATCTGCGCAGGAAATTGCAGACGCAGCAGACATTGTTTTGTCAATTCATGCACCATCCATTTCTATCCGACAGGGTATTGTGCTGATTGGTATGTACCAGGCTCGGTTTGAAACCGAAAGAATTTCAAACTGGCATCAGAAAGGGGCTGTTGTTTACAGTATGGAGCTTCTCCCCAGAACTACCCGTGCACAGAGTATGGATATCCTTTCCAGTCAGGCCAATATTGCTGGATACAAGGCTGTTCTCACAGCTGCCAATGCCTATGGCCGTTACTTTCCCATGTTCATGACAGCTGCCGGTAGTATCGCTCCAGCAAAGGTGCTGATCTTAGGTGCAGGTGTTGCGGGATTGCAGGCGATTGCAACGGCAAAAAGGTTGGGCGCTGTTGTGGAAGTGTTTGATACGAGACCGGCTGTAAAGGAAGAAGTGCAAAGCCTTGGGGCCAAATTCATTGAAATACCTGGAGCCGCTGATGCATCTGCTGCCGGTGGCTATGCCGTTGAACAA